>DJAM01000080.1 GCA_002429595.1 Coxiellaceae bacterium UBA6002 | reverse complement strand
GCTAATCCACACACATCGGATCTCATTAAGACAACCTTAAGGATAACGAGTCTATAATTGATTTTTTTTATCCTTAAGAGACTAAAATGCTAAAACCTGATTGGACAAAACTTCCTGCTGATATTCTAAGTATTATCTTAGAATATGTTGGAGATCCGATCACTTACGTCAATGTTCAGCTAACTTGTCTTGCAATGTATCATCGATTAAAAATGGGCACGAACCCATCACAACTACACTGGAAGTCCCGTTTAAAGCAAGACTTTCCCAATTTTAATATTCCCGAAGAAACCGGTCAGGACTATCTTTTGTTATACAAGGAGCGATTTAGAGTTAGAAAACAGAAGATGGTTTCGATGCTCAATTCATTTAATCAATGGTTTTTGCCTTCTTACTTTCGTCTATGTAATAAAATACGCTGGAACCGCTATACCTTGGAAAAGTTTGAGAACATCCCTCCTCCACCAGGGCTCCTTGGAATGACTCCACATGCACAGCGATTATATTCAATTTGGTCTTCCTTTGGTGATAATGAAAGTCTCTTACTTCTAGCCAGTCGGCATGGACGACGCGATTTACTACAATTTTTTTACAGCGATGCCGCAAAGCATTATACCAATGGTAAAACTAGAAATGCCGAGGGAATGATACTACTCCATTGGGCAGCATCTTATGGAAGATTAGAAGAAGTACAAAGGCTGACAGCTGATTCTAACTCACTTAATATAGCTTGTAATGACGGAAAAACCCCCCTCCATCTTGCATGTGAATATGGTCACTGGGCTGTTGTGGATTTTCTATTAAGATCAAAAGCAACTCACCTTCCGGACTCCAAGGGCATGACCCCCCTACATTATGCCGCTAGGTACGGCCACCATAAAATACTAGCCAGGCTTGCCTCTGAAGATATTGACTTTAATGTTTGTAATCTTGCGCAGGAAACAGCTCTGCATTTAGCCGCATCACATGGCTATGTTGAATCTGTAAAGGTTTTATTATCGAAAAACATAGACGTTAATAAGGAACAAGCTGGACAAACAGCACTAGAACTAGCAGCTGCAGCAAATCACCACGTTGTTGTGAAGCTTCTCATCAGTCACCCTCACACGAAGCCTGTGAAGGAACAAACGCTGATGACAGCGGCAAGGCGCAATTATCACTTGGTCTTTAGACAATTATTAGAACGCCCGGTTGATCAAAGGCTACTGGACAACATGTTGGTTGATGCTGCTATCTACGGGCGCTTTGAGGTGGCTAGAGTCGTACTCGAAAAAGCAGCTTCCGCAAATGTTGCTGTTGATCTTGGGCGCTGCTTAGATGTTGCTATTGATAAAAAATGGCTAGCAATTGTGAAACTGCTACTCGATAAGGGCGCAGATGTTCATAGAATGCGCGAGGATGGAAGCACACCTCTTCATACTGCCTGTTTATCGGGTGATATCGAAATAACAAGAGAGGTGATACAAAAAACTACGACACCTGATGTACTTGATGGTTTAGGCCATACAGCCCTTTATCTAGCCGCATCAAGTGGTGCTCTTGAAATAGTTAGGTTGTTAATTCTACAGGGTGCTAACCCATATACACTTTTCATGAGCTACGCACCAATTATGATTACCTGTGAACATCCAGAGATTGCGCAGTGCTTAATCTTACTATTTGCTGCAGATACCTGCAATCTTGGATTGGCTGTGGATCTACTTGATAAGGGTATTTCTTTGGAATGGGTGATGTTAGCAAAAGTTCGAGCATTGGTTCGCGCTAAGATTTATGGAAATTATGAAGTAGTTACCCTGCTGAATCTTTGGATACTAAAAAGTTCTTCCAGTGAGCAGTCCCTATTACAACAAGTCATTGAAATACTAGAGCTGCCCATCGTAAGGAGATTTGCACCTGCTCAAGACGTTTTTGTCTTTTCTTATCAAATAGCCGCAACATTAAAATTTACCTGGCAAAGTTTTATATCTAATGGAGGCAATCCACTGTTACAAGCTAATTTTTTAATGAAATCCTTATTGGCGCATGAAAGGAAAATTCCGCAAGAAAAATTATGCTTTATCATGAAGTTTATTTTGCCACCTGTTGATCCGGCTAAAAATAATGTTCACATGATCAACCCAACTGCGGCTGAAGCAGCCAAACGTAAGCTCGGGTTTCTTAGTCCCCCTGGAGCTAAAAAACCCTGCCAACAGCCTCGAAGCAGCCAACAGAGTAAAGAGCCATCCGCAACTATTCGCCCAAAACAATAGGGCACTGTTACAGTAACTAAAATCTGAATTAAACATGAAATTAAAAGATGCCATCCGAAATTTTTGTCTTAATGAAACTCAAGCGAAAGAGTATTTTCACTTAGATAAGTCACATCGTTTTGCAAACGTAGATGAATACTACAATCACCAAGTCGAATTAATTATGAAGTATTTCAAAGCACGTGGACTGCCTGAAGACGTGGTCATTCCAAAAGCTATCATCGATCTCATGAAAACGCTTAAAGAAGGACAGCCACTCAATACGCAAGTTGTTACCGCATTCATCAATCATTTAAAAAATGAAACCAATGACTACCTCCATGATGGTTTGTTAGGACTTGTTAATAAAATTATTTTGGCTATCTACGATAGTTACAAAAAAATTTTTAAAGATCTTCAAGAGAGCATTGTCCAACAAGTTGCTTCAGGACAAGAACTTTCCCCGGATAAACAAGATCGGTTTTTAGAATACATACCTCTGGTAAATAGCTATTTATTAGTCTTTAAAATAAACCTCAAAATGAGAAAAAATTATAGCTTTGGTTTCCCTGAAACTCGATTGGAGTTCCTGCATGAAAAAGATGATATCCCGCTTTTCCTGAATAGTTTGATTCTGGGAAAAAAAATAAGAACTCAAGTAGAATACTTCGGAATTAGTTTTTTGAGACCGCTCGGCTTATCAAAACCATTTTTAAGGCAGAAATCTTTTAGCGTCAAAAGAGGCATCAAAGATATAAGCCAATACACGATCTTTCAAAGATGGCAAAAGTTACAAAAAGGCGCCACAAGAAATGAACTATTTTTAGCGTCTAATGGTATAAAAATTATATTTTTACGTGATTCCTCACGTCCTCACCAAAATGAAATTTTTTCCTCTAAGCTAGCTGCTTTCGTTAGCAAAAAACATTTTTCTTCAGAAAGATTATTTAGCAATGGTTTAACCGGCTCTAGAAAACTGACTGCATATAAAACTTCAGCGATCGATGATCGAGTGTTTTTGAAAATTAAGGAATTAGCTAACGCCTCTACACCTAAATTTTTTCCAGGAACAGGTTTGATTGATGAAGTTTTAAATTTTTTAGATGAAAAGGATCCCAACATGGAAAATTACGGTGTTTCATCATTAGAGATTGATGGATGCTTTTTTTCAAAGGTTGACTTTGATTTTTGCGATGTTATTAATCCTTCAGAAAAATATGAAAAAAATCGCTGCACGAGCGGAATATATTCATCTACTGAGAAAGCCGACATAGCACGTAAAGAGCCGCAATATCTTTCGGAAAAGTTTTATGCCAGACTAAAATTATGCATTTTAACTCCTGAATTCTACTTGGCATTAAATGGTAAAGTTAACTTTAACCAAGAGGAGATAAAAAGAGTTATCGCTGAACTAACACGACGACAAGAAACTGCATTAAATCTGATGTTTATCCATCCACAATTTAATGAATTCCTCATCCAACATGACGACATTTTAAATACAATCCATCTAGAAACGACGGACTATGTTCAAAGCCATTTCAATGCCGACGCCTCTTTGGTTGTCGCAGAGTCAGTTACTAGAAAGATGCAAAAAATACAGCAATTAATTCAGGATAAGATTAGCTTAAAACAAACAGATAAAGAAGTCATTACTCTAAAATGTGGTTAGAACAAAACACTGATTAGCAAAGTCTATAATCATTATACGGAGGTAGTAACTATGAAAAGAACATTGGCGATTGCCTGCTTATTATTTGCAGCAAATACAACCCTAGCTGCAGTGATTTACTACCCACCTAACTACTACAATAATCCATTTTATAATCCCTACACGGTCACACCTTACAATCCTTTGTATAATCCTTATTATCGAAGGCCGATCATCGTACCGCGTTCTAACGACATTAATTCCTGCCCTTTGCAACCAAGTTATTATGATGCAAATGGCAACTGGGTTGCTCCTAAACGTGTATGTCCTCACTAATCAGTTTGAATGACGATCTAATTCTATTTCAATTATTATTGCCTCGAGTATAATGAGGAAATGACAACTCATGACTTTGACAAAAATTCACTTTATCTCATCTACGATAACGAATGTCCTCTGTGTCGCAGCTCAGCACATGCTTTAAATATTAAAAAAGCTGTCGGTAATTTGGTATTAATCAATGCCCGGGAAGCACACCCACTTATTAGCCTTGCCTATGCACGTGGATTTGATCCAGACCGTGGTATTATCGTTATTTATAATGGTCAATATTATTTTGGAGCAGATGCAGCCCATTTTCTTGCCATGCTCAATTCATCTCACGGGATGTTAAATGCAATCACAGCTTCTATATTTCGTATAAAAATATTCGCAAGGTTACTTTACCCTATTGTTAAAATTTTTCGACGTCTTTTATTGAAAATAAAAGGTATTGGAGCAATCGAGCTGAATGAGGGATCTCCTTTGTTTGAAAAAGTATTCGCTGACGAATGGCAAAAGCTGTCGCCATTCATGAAGAAGCGATTCGGTAATCGACCTTATAGTAATGATCAAGTTCTAGTAACTGGCACAATGACTATAAAAAGCTCACGTTGGATGCGTCTTATCAAACCTCTTTTGAAAATGACGAGTCCTTCCATACCGCATGACGGCGAAAATATTGCCGTTACCGTCAAGTTTAAAAGTGAACCAGGATCTTCTAAATATTGGTTCGATCGTGAATTCATAACCCACCAAGCTTGCATCAAATCATATATGTTACATATCAAAAATAATATTATGGTTGAACTTATGCGCTTCAATATGGGGTGGTGCACAAAATTTTCAGTCAATGAAGATAGTGTGTTGATGTCACATTATGGTTATGTTTTTCGATGCTTTAATTTATGCTTACCCCTGCCAATCGAATTAGTTCTTGGTAGATGCAATGTAGTTGAACGCCAAATATCAGACGAAGCTTTTAGTATGGAAATGAATTTAACGCATTTCCTCTTTGGACAGATTTATCAATATAAAGGCATTTTTAAAATGAGCGAGGAAAATAACTGAAATAATGGCGAACCTACTTAGTTAAGAAGCTGAATAACTCTCTACCTACGTTGAATCCTATCTAATAGTGGCAAACCTTCGCCTTTCTCTTCATCCTGCTCTAAAATTTGTACTTGCAACTCATTTTTCTTAATTTGTTGTTTGACTCGGCATGCTTGTATACATGGATAGATGAGTGGAATTGAACCTATAATTAATCCAATGACCGCACCGAAAATGCTAAATGCAATAGAGCCGGAACGATTAAAATTAGCTTTGTCTGCGATTGTTGCCCCAACGATCAACCCGACGATTGCTAATAAGCCAGGAAGGCAGATCTTCCCCATTTCATTATTTGACCCTTTACCAGCATTTGGATTTGTTTCGTATGCTTCAGCATCAGGGCCGGGAGGACCCATGGTTAGATTTCTGTATTCGACAGCTAAGCTTTCACTTTTAGCTTTAGCTAAAATTTTCGCTATTACTAACCGATAGTCTTTATCCGAACCTTCTGGTAAATTGTAAAGCTCTTGTAGGGAGACACAATAATGGGGAATATTCTTCTGAGCATGTTGTTTCCAGATATCATTAAAAAATTTTGACTGTGCCCGATTCCTTCGATTAACAGAAAGATACCTCGACAAGGCTGTAGGATCATTTTTAAGAAATGCCATTATTTTCTGGATAAGTTCCATAGGTAGATGATTATAAGTGGCCTCCTCGCCTGCTTTTAATACAGAATACCTCAATAAGGGAACAACTTTTTCATTAGCCATAGTTTTCTCCAGAATATATCATCCAACTATATGCTCGCATGCTTAACATTTTATGAAGAAATTGCAATTTTTTATCAACAGGCTCTGTAATAGACAAAAATTGTGGTTCTGACTATTTGTCATTCCCGCGCAGACAACCCATCCTTCCAGCCGCACCTGAGATGGATTCCCGCCTGCGCGGGAAGGACAGTAAAGGCGCGGGAATGACAGTAAAGACGCGAAAATGACAGCAAACACCAGGGAAGACAGATTTTTGTCTATTACAGAGATCAACAGGTTGATATTATTGCCTTAAAGGAAGTAAATTGATGTATTTAAGTTTAATGATATTTTTAAAATGCGAATAAAACTCCTATCCATATTATTTTTAGTTTTTGGATTTAATCAGCTAAGTTTTGCTGATAATTCATCCCACTCTTTACCACCCTTTCGTATTGCAGGTAATTTGTATTATGTTGGGGCAGATGACCTTGCCAGTTATCTCATTGTAACACCCAAGGGAAATATTTTGATCAATAGCGATTTAACCACCAGTGTACCATTGATTAAAGCCAACATTGAAAAACTGGGACTTAAGTTTGAAGACATCAAAATTTTATTGATTAATCACGCTCATTATGACCACGCTGGTGGTAGCGCACTTATTAAAAAGTTAACTAAAGCTCAATATATGGTGATGGCGCAAGATGTTCCTGTTGTTGAATCTGGTGGTCAGTTAGATTTTTGTTATGGCAGTGATATTAAGCGCCATTTCCCAAAAACAAAAGTTGATAGAATATTACATGATGGTGAGCAAGTCGCGTTGGGAGACACTGTTTTAACTGCACATCTTACCCCTGGGCATACTAAAGGTTGCACAACTTGGACACTTCAAGTTCATGATGAGGAAAAGTCATTTCAGGTTGTCATTGCAGGGAGCCTCACCGTTAATCACAAATACCAATTATTCGACAGTCAAAGTTATCCTAATATTATCAAGGATTACGAACATGCTTTCTTAACATTGAAGTCAGTACCTTGTGATATTTTCCTTGCTGATCATGGCAGATTTTTTCATCTTAATGAAAAATATCGCTTGATAAAAAATAATCGGATCAGTAACTCTTTCATCGATACTCAAGGTTTTAAAAAATATATTGAACTAAAAGAACGAGCTTTTTATAGAAAGTGTTTAAGCCATTAGTACCTTTGTCTGGATGAGCCTATCTATCCCCAATCTACTTGCTTTCTTATTGCCCAAAGCGAACTTTTCTATTCTGAAGACAAAAGGGTACTAAAATTATATTTTAACGTGTAAAAATGAATAACACTTTTCAAGAGCCCTAGAATCACTCATAATCGCTTACTTATTGATTCGCGCCCAAACTGAAGCAATTTTTGGACTGTAGGAGTAAATTATGGATCAATCTTCTTTAGAGAAAGAGGCTTTCTGCGTAGAATACTTCTATGCCAAACCAGGTTGCAGAGAAAAACTAATTGCAGCTCTTGTAAAGTTGGTGGGGCCTACAACATCGGAACCTGGTTGTTTACAATACGATCTTATTCAAGATAATAACAACCAGGATTTGATTATCTTATTAGTTAAATTTCAAAACAAAAAATTAATGCAAAAGCATGAGAATCAAGAATATATAAAATCGTTTGCTGAAAATGAGATGCAAAAATATTGTGAGAAATTGGTTTGGAATGATGGTCAAGCTATCTAAAAAGATTTAATTAATTATTTAGATAGAACATTCCTTCTCAAAGGGCCGCGAAGAAGCACTCATCTCAGAAATAATGCCGGCAAATGTTATTTTTGCAATTATCAGTAATATAGATGCAACCTACTGTCCTAAAGTAAATTGCCCGTTTAGAATCTCTTACCCCCTACCAAGTATTTTTTTGAAACCTTAGGCTTTTTCGTTTCAGATTTTTCAGTATGGTAGCCCTTAAACCGCCTGCGGTGCTTTTCAAGGTTTGTAGCTAATTTTCTTGAATAATTTAAACAATTCGGCGAGAATCTAAAAATTAGTAATTTTTAACTATTTAAATTTTCATTCAGCATAAAATAGTAATTTAGGGTCCTAATGATGAAAGAATGCAGTATTTCTAAATTGATTGCTGTTCAAGCTGATTATGGTGATAAGTATGACCATAACCGGCCTATAAGTATCGTGCTTGTGAACAAAGCCACAGGGAAGATACTACGACGATTTAAGGACAGTGTTCCCTATGCCTTCTGCTGTATACAGCTTTCTGCAGAAAGAGTTGCCATTGGTGGACGTAATGTAACAAATATATTTAACTTTCGCACAGGAGCGCTGATAGCGACTATCATGCAGCGAGGCGATGTTCGATTCTTACTCAAATTAAATAGCAATACGGTGTTAGCTATTACTGATTCAGCTTACAAACCATTTTATTATTTTGATACTAAAGAAAATAAGTATGAGAATGCAGATGTCTTTACTAATGCAGTCAATGGAGTAGTTACGGCAGCACAAGTGTTGAGCGATTCATTGCTTCTCATTAGAACCCATTCTACTTTGTATCTCTGTAATTTCGCTACGCGTGAAGTTAAAATTTTAGTCAACCATATGATTTCAGATCCTGAGCTGTTTATTAGTGTAAATTACGATCATATTGTCCTACAACTAGACAAAGATATATTTGCCACTATCGGAAATACAGATGCCCTGATCATCATCAATGTAAAAACTGGTGAAGTATCAAAAAAATTCTATCAACAAAGAAATTACCATATTAGCCAGCTTCATTTACTGCCCAATCAGAATATTCTTGCAGTGCGCAAGTTTCGACCAATTCACAGCCCCCAAAAAAGTGATATAGTTGAAGTAGAAACACAGACAGGCAAAATATTAAAACAAATTCCGTTTAATCGAGGGATGTCGCCTCAGCCAATCGTTTTCACACAATTAAATGGTCAACGCTTGATTGCCGTCAATAATTTCAATGGCGGTAAAAATTCTGAAATCGAAACCTTTGATCTTGATACACAGCAAAAGGTTAAATCCTCACCTTATAGCTATCGACCTTTTCAGGATCCCTATTTACTCGTAGATGTTAAACAGGTTTCATTGGCCGCAAGAGTAGTAGCACAATGCGCTCGTGATACTACTTCAATCTTTTCTGCACTACCTCCCGAGATTGGTGTTCGGATCGCTGCTATGACATGCATTAAGCTGGATGAACGTGAATCTTATGAAATTGCGTTCGCACATTATGCAAAACCTGGCTCTCCTTCAGCATAAAAATATTTTGGACATTAAAAAATGCATAGACCAACAGAATCAACATCAACACCTACTACTTTTGATTTATTACCTCTTATCCAAGACTACGATAAGGTTCCAGAACACGAACAGAGAAGAAGAGCTCATAAATTTGCTTATGCTCTAATTGAGCTTTACCACCAAACGCAAACAGCGTTAAAGACAGAACCATTAAAAGATCAACAGCTAAATACTTTTCTGATGCTGATCCATAGAATGATTCAAGAAGAAATTAGCTTGAGCCATCAAGTTGAATCGATAAAAACCAATCTGACCAGTTTAAATATAGCTACGCATTATGAATTCGGCGAAGATGTTAATTGGATCAATACTATATACAATTTTTATTTTGCAGAACGGCAAGCACCAATCTATGATGGTCAAAATAATTGTCATGCTCTGTTTTTTATTTATCAGGGTATTATTTTTCCTAATTCAAGTTTCATCAATGGAAATCTGGTATATTATTTTTCTCAGCTTAAAAATTGCCAGTTTTTTCGCAGCTATAGAATAGCCTGGGCGCTTTCTGCTTATTTTTATTCATTGTCGGGTCATAATGCATCGGTGATTGCTCGCTTTTCCGAAACACAATTGTGGCTTAATTTTCTTATTTCAATCCCAGCCAATAAGTTTTCCCACAATCATTATTTACATAGTGCTTTTTGGTTTCACGTTGGAATCAAGCATCGTAGTGTGCAGATGATCCATCAGTGGTTATATTTAGGTAGTCGTATTTCTGATCTTGATATCGCAGCTCAACATACAATCTTAAATATTGCGTTAGAGCTAGATGATAAAATGCTGTTTCGTGCGTCACTACTGGCGGGAGTGATTCCTAATCAAGGCGAATTAGCATTAGCAAAAAAAGAGGTCAAAAAGCTGCTTAATTATAGACCCGGCAAAAAATATTGTACTCTCCAAGAATATTTGTTTCATCCACAATTCAATACTGAAATGCTACGTCGAATTCTTACTGATGAAAGTAACACTAGCGATGATGAGAGCTCTGACGAGGAACGTGGCGAATTCCAAGTTGTAAATAAAGCACCTGCAGCAGGAAAATATGTGCTCAGCAGAGGAATACATTATACTCCAGGATTTTATAAGTCACAGATGCGACGGCAATGTAAACGTGTAGAATCTCACAAGGGGAGAGTTTTGAGCAGAGCAACCGCTGAACTAGCAACTAAAGCTAGCGCTTCTGGTCAGTTGCTAGGATATGAAAAAGCTGATGAACTCGTAAAAAATTATTTTGCCTTATTAAAATTAACCCCTGATAAAACAGAGTATGATCTTCAGCATAAAGCCGTTCATCGAACAATAGGCGGCAATAAAGTTATCTTTGCCTCGCTTTACTATCATTTCATCCAAGCTTATGTCAATTCTTATAATGCTGTGTTTACTCATGGTGGCATGTCACGTAATTTCAATTTTTGCTCTGATCTTAATCCAGTATTGTCAATTACTCCAAGTTTTGAGGTAGCTTTTCGTTACGCCTCAGGAGAAAGGATTAATCACTCGGTCCGATACTTTCCAAAGGTACGAAGCTCAACTGGAGAGCTAAAACATACACGGCTAGGATTCGTTGAAGTTTATTTACTGGATCCACAATATTTTCAGAATCATGGGGCAGACGTGAAGAAGCTTTCTGACAAAACAGGAACGCAGCCCCCTTTAATTGGTGTAGAGCATCTCTATAGTTTCAATCAAGAAATTATCATTGAATCTTCATTGCCCGCGCAAAGCGTATTAGGTTTTCAATTGTTTTCATTACCTAAAATGAATACTCCTTGGCATCCAGACATAATGCACTTGTATGGATTATCGAAGGTTGAGTATGATAATTTCAAAGCAAGTCTTCAAGGGCCTCCTGCTGAAATTGAAAAAATACTACAAGAGCTGATTACTAAGGTGACAGTTGCACAAGCGCGAACGCTGCAATTTCAAGTCGATAAAATTAATAATACGCCACAAAACACTGCAACAAATCTGTCACAAATTATTGATGGTGTCCAAAAAATGACCTTCAAGAGTAACTAACAAACTTAAGCAGCGAGCGAACTTTTTATTAGGCCTGCGATTTAGCGATAAATCGCAGACCTAAAATCCTAGGGTCTTCCAGGTTTTCTCATTGGAGTAGTTGGTTCTGAGCTTTTACTACACTTACGAAGCGAGCTATTAGCAAATTGCAAAATATTAAGATCTTGAGTGTTATCTTTCATGTATTCTAAGAGAACCTTGGCTAACTCTTGACGATGAGTCTTCACAAAGTTTTCAGCGCGTTCTTTTAAAGTTTCAGCCATTGGCCTTTGAAGATTTAAACATTGGCGATACTTTTCAAGAACCTTTGTCGCAAGCTCAGGTCGTTTGTTGATATTTATAAAAATACCAACTGCTTTTTCACATGCTATCAATGCATCAGCATAATCATTCGTGTCTCTAAGAGCAGTAGCTAGTGCTGAATAACAATTGCCGCAATTAATAGAATCTACCGTTACTAGCTCAACCGCTCTTTTAAGTGACCTTAATGAATTATCAAAATCACCACTTTTATGTTGTGCAACGCCAAGCTTATAAATTGTTTCAAAATTAGCTTTTGGCGCAAAGAGAGTAGCATGAGAGGGATAACTAGAAGTGGCTGCAAATTCAGCTACTTGCCTTGCTGAATAAGCGACTTTATGGCTTGCACCGCTAGCGCGTTGCTCGATATATTTTAATAACTGACGGAAGGTTTCAATTTGACCTGGCGAGAGAATGCCTTTACATCCTAATTTATTGGCATTTTCTAACCATAGAATTGCTTTTTGGACTGCTGTTAAATGCTGCTGCCATATTAGAGCGTCTACTACAGCTGCTTGTTGGGGATTGCCGAAACCTTTAAAGCGCGATGCAATTAATTCATCAGTTTCAGAATTCCAATTATTAGGATCATATTTCATAATTTTTCTTACTAGCATTTGAGCTTGAATAGAGCCTTTTGCTAGAAAGACCATTAACTGCTGCAAAGTCTTTGCTGCATCAAAAGAATCTTTTGCTTTTGCCTGGGTTTCAAGTTCTCGCATGAATTTAGAACACTCCAACTCAGTTGGACTGTTGAACATATATAGAAATTCTTCTCTAAATTCATCATCAAGAGCACGCTCTGGAAGGTTGATGAAATCGGCTATTTGAAAGTTATCAAAACCTTCATAGCCAGGTCTTTTTAAAACTGGAATATCCTCGGTTGATAAAGAGCCACCATCAAAGGAATGCCTAATTAAATCACGAATTGAATCCAAATATTCTTGGCCGAATTTAGCCAATATTTTCGCGGCTACCGGATTTTTAGAGGCTAATGGTGTGAGATAATTAATTGCCAGAATGAAATCCTGTTTATCTCCTTGATACATGATTGATCCAAGGATATTGCCATCAATGCTTGGCTGAATTTCGGATAATGTCGAAGGCTGCTTAGAGGTTGCATAAATACGGCCCAATAACAGAGAGGCTTCTTCATAGCCTAACTCATGAGATTTTTTTAGCCATCCCATCCCTGCTTTAATAATAGTTAGATGTTCTTCGGACAGAATATTTAGACTTGTAGGGCTAGGTAATGCTCTAACTAGGTCAGTTAAATGTATCGCTCCTAGCAAATAAGCTGCTTTAGCTCTTAGAACGGGATTATCGTTTTTTGCATAAATGGCTTCTAAATGTGCCTGGGCTTCTTTTTTTTGAGCTGTACAGTCGATGCCAAAATACAAGTCTCTAGCGCTTTCATATTCATTTTTTTTAATCATAAATTCTCTTTGCGGTTGCTTGGTATTAAATCAGGGAGTGTGAAAAGAATGAGATTTTATAATAAATTAGATATAGCATCAAGCCAATTATGCTAGATTTTGGCAAAAATCTGTCTAATATTACGATCTAGTGTAAAAGCACTTATATCCTGCTACAAATGAAAATCTACCGAAACCCTCGCTCGACTTCTCCAATCATTGAAGCAGTTATCACCGAATGTTTTCTTTCCTACTAACATTGATCAATTTACCAAAACTTCCTTGATACATTTTTTCAATAATGGGAAACAAACTGTTATCAATTATACATCTACACAACCACTGTAAAGTTAGGGTGCAAAGTGTGCTAATAACTATAGATCCTAGGATATCTAAGGGATAATGAATGCCTAAAAAAATTCTTGACCAACCAGTTAACAAGCTCATGACTAAGATGACGATGCCCCAAAGATAAGACTTGGAGTTCATCAGAAAACATAAACCGATAGTCCACATGATAGTCATATGATCACTTGGAAAAGAACTATCAGGATTATGTAATAAATAGGTGTTACCAATACCTTCGACAAAAGGGCGTGGATGATACCAAAGTAATCCAATAATGTAATTTATGAGTAGTACTATCACGGTACTGAGACATGCAAAGAATACCGTCTCTCGTTGTTTACGATTACCCCATATCCAATTGATAATGAGAAAAACAGGTATAAAGTATATTAAAACTTTTGCCAAAAATTTTGTGATGATATAGGTTGAAATGCCAAGATGTGACTTAGCATTTATATGCATGAATAAATCACGATTCCACGATTCTAATCCATATTTCATATAGTGTCCCTACACAAGTTGCATAATTAGTAACCATATTATAAAAATCACCCTTTCTCTAGTAATTTTAATACAAAATTTATCTTATAACTTCATGGTAATCATGTTCAATAAGCTTCTTTTCTTCATCCTCTTAAGATAAGCCTTATGATAGGTTTAAAATACGAAATGACGGGCGGAGCAAACGGATTGTTCCCCTATCTTGTTGCGGCATTGACAGGTATCCCGCTGGTTGACGCCGATTGCATTGCTCATGCATTTCCTGGAATTAATATGACAACACCGGCTGTATATAACGGAATAAGTAGACACGTAGCTGAGCTGGCCAATATCGATAAAGCAGAAGTGATTGAGGCGACTGATCCTTTAAATCTTGAAGAAAAAACACATTTGATTTCTGATACTAGGGGTGGTACGGCGTATATTACCTACATACCCATGAAGGCTGATATCGCTAAAAAAGTTTGTATACCTGCAACACTTTCGATCGCACATGAGATTGGCCGTACATTCTTCGAAGCAAAACGACAAGGTAAAGATCCCTTGTTGAGTTTAAATCTCTTTCTAGAAAAAACAGACTATAAGAAAGCCAACGAAATATACAAAGGAAAAGTAACTGAACTGCGTCGAATTGAACGATTTGGTTTCTCTGTTGGTGGCTTTGTCGTTAGTGATGGTACCAAACACTTGAGCTAATATTTCAAAACGAAATTTTGTCGATAAGAAAAAAATCTAGCGATAATAAATACGAGATTGTAGTTCAGACTCCCGATTTAATAACAATTATCGATGAAGAATCCTTCGAGCCAATATCAATACCACAATTAAAACAAGTCCAAAAAATACGAATCTTAACACTTAATGCACCTAAATTACTAAAAACGCCTGAAGCATTAGCAGTTGTTGGCCCAGAAGCTTTTGCAATAGATAAACTATATCGATTGCCAAGCAAGAAGCTTAGGAGTTGCATAATCATAAATTACTTTTCGGCCTGTTTTGATAAAGCCATAAATCCTGTCAAAATTATCAGGTATTTATCAGGATAAGAGTGGTCTCAACTTGAGCGCTCTTAGAATCGAAAACACTTGTTTAAAAATGACGAGATTTATAGGCTTGAATAATGAAATCGGCAAAAAGTTGTATTCTTGTCTTTGTATATTCCGATCGTGGATATACTAAATAGCATGGCAGTGGCGCTGGAGCATATTCGCCTAATACTTCTACCAACTTTCCCGATGTTAAATAACTTTCAACATAATACCTAGGAAGACGTGCAAGGCCCACTCCTGCTAAAACAGCTTCTAAAACTAATACAGCATTGTTTAAGGATATATTTCCAGAAATTTTCACTCCAAGGTGTCTATTATTTTGTCGATATTGCCAAATTCGCCCCTCATGAGCATTAATGCAATGTATGATGCAATTATGAGTTGCTAAGTCATTCAGCTTTATCGGATTTTTGTGACGACGCAAATACTGTGGAGAAGCAATGGTTATTAATTCGTAGCTATTAAGTTTTTTAGATTGGAAAACACGAGTGTTAACTTCACCATGCCGAAAAAAAACATCGTAAGAATCGTCGATGATTTCGGGATGGATATTGCTTTTAACAAAGTTAACTTTGATTTTAGGGTGTAGCTGCAAAAAATCACTAACAATAGGCACTAACTCATAAAAGCCAGAATAAGCAGACACACTAAAATTAACTTCCCCTTGGACAAGGGCTTTAGCATTACTAATATCTTTTTTAACCTCAAAGATCATTTGAGGAATAGTTTTCCACTTCTCATAACAATGCCAACCATCTTGTGTCAAGCTAAGGGTACGAGTGTTTCTCTTTAATAATTTTACATTCAATCGATTTTCTAAAGCTGCTATTCGTCTTGTAACAGTAGCAGGCGACATATTTAGCTTCTTAGAAGTTTTGTGAAAGCTATTCAATTCAGCTAATTGCAAAAAAACGATAATTTCATCAAACATGATCTGATCTATTGTTTCAAAAATGAAATAGTATTTTACATTATTATCTATTTATTTCAATTATTTTAGGTGCTATTTTGTATTTATTTGTAGGAATACGTTGTGTTTAAGAAGCCATTATTAAACCCAAAATATGAATTCCAAATCATTCCAGGTGAGGGAGTGCTCTTGCTATCAGAATTTAGCACCAAAGTGTTATATGGTCAGATCTATGAAACGATCATGCCATTTTTAACAGGCAAGGTAGCTACCGATGAAATAGTTCAAAGTATAAATTCGGTACCACTGACACACTTATATTTTATTTTACTCCAGATGGAAAAAGCAGGCTATTTGCTAGAAGCCGAAAATCAAGTTTATACCCATGAGGATCATTATTGGTTAGCTCAAGACTTGCTGCCTGACAAAAGCCTTCATAAGAAATTTAGTGTATCCGTTGTAACATATGGTGAAATCAATATCGAGCCCTTACGACAAGCATTAAAAGATTCAAATATTGAAATAAGCTCATGTGGTATGCTCGATATTGTTATCACTGATCATTATCTAAGACCTGAATTATTACTGTATAATAAGCAAGCATTAGAAACGAATAGACCCTGGATATTAATAAAACCCTTAGGTTTAGAGCCTTGGGTTGGACCCATATTCGTACCTGGCAAAACTGCTTGCTATGATTGTTTACATTATTTTATGCAGCGAAACCAGCAAGTTGAACGTCTCGCATGGCGCTATAATATGGATGAACCAATCATAACCTCTAAAGCTGAATTTATACCTTATTTAAACGTTATTTTTAATTTGTTAACAGCGGAAATAAGCAACTTTTTTCATGCATCTCTAAATCCAAATTTACAAGAGAAAATTATTAGCTTTGATGGCCGTACTTTCGAAACTAAAAGTCATTATTTCACCAATCGAGTCACTTGCCGATCATGCTTGAGTTCTGATGGACCAATTAGCAATCATCTCTCAAGTAATTTAGAAAAGAAAACAAAAATAGTATCTAAAGATGGTGGTTATCGCACCATGGCCGCAGAAGAAACAATTAAAAAATATGAGCATCTCATCAGTCCAATTACAGGAGTTATTCCTAGTTTATACCCAGCTAGTGACAAAGTTGTGCATGTTTATCATGCCGGACGTAATTCAGCTTTTCCTGTAAAAACTTTGCATGAATTGAAACATACTTTACGCACGAATAGTTCTGGAAAGGGTATCACTGCCACTCAAGCCAAAGTAGGTGCTTTGTGTGAAGCTCTAGAGCGTTTTAGTGGTGAATTTCAGGGAACAGAAACTCGGATCAAAGGATGCTACAAATCCCTCAAAAATGCAATTCATCCTAACCATTGTATGTTATTTAGTGATGGGCAATATAAAGATCGTGATCTATGGAATACTAAGGGATCACACTTTACCAAAGTTGCAGAACCATTCGATGTCAATGCGCAAATTGATTGGACACCAGTTTGGTCGCTATCTCAAAATACGACGAAATATTTACCTACAGAATATTTATATTTTAATTACTATGAAAAACAAAATACCAATAACCCCTTTTATTGTTTGGCTGATTCTAATGGTAATGCCTCAGGAAATACTTATGAAGAGGCTATTTTACAAGGATTTCTTGAATTGGTTGAAAGAGATAATGTAGCTATTTGGTGGTATAACAGAATCGAAAGACCGACTGTTGATCTAGACTCATTTAAAGAACCTTATTTTGAATTGATTAAAGAGCATTATGCATCTATTGAGCGAGAAATATGGGTATTAGATATCACTAATGACCTAAAGATACCTACATTTGTTGCTGTCTCAAGAAAAGTAAACTCAACAAGCGACTCTATTATTATGGGCTTAGGGTGTCATTTTGATGCGACTATTTCTGTGACACGAGCCTTAACCGAAATGAATCAAGCGCTGACAGCTGTTAATACTATCGAACAAAATGAAAATAGTGTCATTGATCCTTTTTTAAAAGAATGGTTAGCAGTTGCTCAAATCAAAGATCTGAACTATTTATCTCCAAGCAATTGCCTTCGTCCCAAAAATAAATCTGATTATCACTTTTTAGATTTAGCCCATATATCAGAGTATCTCGAAGTAGCTAGCAACATTGTGGAGGCTAAGAACTTGGAGTTAATAATACTTGATCAAACTCGTCCTGAAATTAACTTGTCTGTAGTTAAAGTAATATGCCCAGGACTTAGGCATTTTTGGACACGATTTGCTCCAGGAAGATTGTATGACGTACCTGTTGATTTAGGGTGGTTAAAAACTCCCTTAACTGAAAATGAATTAAACCCTTTTCCTATTTTTTTTTAAAACATTAACTAAAGAGGTGTACTATGAAAAATATTCAGATTAATCAAAAACAAATGGCTATAGTGGTCGCTAAAACTTGGCTCGATGAATCTTTTGCCCAATCTTTGAAAGATAATCCTCTAGAAACATTAAAAAAAGAGGGAATTTCTGTCAGTGATGATTTTAATTTTGATGACCTAACACAACAAGTAAAGCCTGATATTCAACTAGCTGTAGATATTTCGAGCTATGCTTCACTTTGTGGAGTTACTGATTGTATATATTGCCAGTAGTACTAAAAAAGATACAGAAGCTTTTAGTTACTCTGGATAGTTTTATGCTGGTAACTAAAGATTCTGTCGTCGTCTTTATCCAAAATTTATAGGAGCTCTAATGTCAACTGTCAAAATTTTACTGAAGGAGTATCAATTAAACAAAGCATTAAGATTAAAAAATCGAATTATTATGGCACCGATGACTCGAGCTCAAGCCAGCAGTGAAATGCTGGCCACCGAGGAGATGGCTGCCTATTATGCCAAAAGATCAGGAGCAGGACTAATAATCACCGAAGGGACCGTGATTAGAGGAGATGGTATAGGACATACCAATGTACCTGGAATTTATAAAGAACAGCAAATTGATGCTTGGAAAAAAGTCACTGCTGCAGTGCATGAAAATAATGGTTTAATTTTTATGCAGCTTTGGCATGTTGGTCGTGTTTCTCACCCTACATTTTTAAACGGGGGCTTACCAATTTCAGCCTCCGAGACAACCATGACAGGCAGGATCTCTAGGTCACCAGGGCTTTTTCACGGAAAGGCACGTGCTGCTACCGTTTCTGAAATACAAGAAATTGTTTCGGCATTTGCTAAATGCGCCCAAAACGCCATCCAAGCTGGGTTTGATGGCGTGGAGATTCATGGTGCAAATGGTTATTTGATAGATCAATTTCTACATCATGATACGAATAGACGGATAGATTCATACGGTGGTAATCCAGAGAACATGGCAAGATTTCCTCTCGAAGTAATTCAAGCAGTCGGTGAGACGATAGGATATGAACGAGTTGGACTTCGCCTATCGCCTGGCGCTTATTTAAATGAAATAACTGGTAATTCTAAAGATGCTGAAGTTTTTAGTTATTTATTAAATAATTTAAATAATTTGTCACTCGCCTATTTACATACTGGCAACTTTAACGATTCAGTTCGTTTTAAAGAATTAAATGATATGACTATGAGTGAGTTTTTACGAAAGCATTTCAAAGGCAAGTTAATTGCTTCAGGAGGTTACAGTGCAGAAAGTGCTGAAGAAGCTATCTCTTCAGGAAAATTCGATTTAGTCTCTATGGGCAGACCATTTATAGCAAATTATGATTTAATTCGACGTCTTGAAAGAGGTGAAGCTTTGGAACCTTATGATGTCACAATGCTAAACAAGCTAATTTAATGCCAAGGCGGCAATGTTTGAGAGATCATAGCTAACACCAGAAAGATAGAAACGTCAGATGAGTTAAAAAATTTATTGCTGGGTATAGGTAAAATCATCTCACTTGATGTCACTGTTCCCGGTCTTTTTAATATGAAAATGAGACTCGGTGCAGAAAACGTGTGTGATCCTAAAAAAGGTCGAGGAGATGGCAGCAGTCGTGACACATGTCATGACGAGTGGCGACACACATGGTGCCTGAAAATATGACGGCACGAAATACAGGGTTTTTATAAAACCACTAAACAACCTACTCTTTCTCAACCGCAAATCGATTTGGCAATTACGGACATGCCACGAGTTACATCCACTAAATCGCCTTCGTAAATAGTGTTGTAGTCAATCTGACCATATGTCGCATATAATGGACCAACTATCGAAATTGTAAAATAAATTACACAAAAAAATACGCTTTATCGGCAATTTTTTAGCTTTAATTCTCAATTTCAAGGAAGATTCACATGGCAATCGAAGATATTTCGTTCAATACTGGCAAGCAATATTATGCTGGCGGTCCCCAGAAACGTAGCAATCATAGACTTGCAAAACAGTACTTCAACAAAGCCGTTACGCTCAATCCTAATCATGCTAATTCATTATATTACTTAGGCATGATGGAAGAAAAAGGTCAGGAGACGGCCGTCAATGTTGAACGTGCCAAAGAATTCTACTCTAAGGCTGCAATACAAGGTCATCAGGCTGCAATGTCACGACTTTTAGATCTACATAAAGTAGAAATGGACACCGCTGAGGACTGGAGTGCTTTGGGCGAAAAATATTACCGAGAAAAAAATTATGCATTAGCTCACGCTTGTTATCTTGAAGCAATTGAAATTGACGCAACACATTCCGAATCGCTCTTTTCCCTCGGATGGCTGCATCAATACAAGCAGGGCACAACGCTCGATCTTGATCTGGCAAAAAAATATTATTTCAGAGCAATGACTCATGGTCATGAAGAAGCTAAAACTAGACTGTATAAAATTCTTCTGGATACAGCTAGTGGCTGGTATGAATTGGGCGAAGAGTTTTTCAGAGATGAGTCCTTAACTGGCCATTATGGGTTTGCCTATAGTTGTTATCAAAATGCGCTTAAAAAAACTTCTAAGCATGATGAATCACTTTATAGTCTTGGGTGGTTGTATCATTATGGACTAGGAGTCAAAACTAATCTTAAACGTGCTGAAGAGTTTTACTGCAAAGCAATAGCAGCGAATCATATTGATGCCCAAGCCCAACTTCTAATAATCTATAATGATCGTTTTAAAAATGCGCAGGACTGGACAGATTTAGGCAAAAAGTTCTACTACGGAACCGAGGCACCCCAAAGTCACGCAATGGCTAGGCAATGTTACGCGCGAGCGATTAAAATAGACCCGAATAATTCAGATGCACACTATAGCTTGGGTTGTATCTATGAAAGAGGTGAAGGAGTCACAAAAAATCTTAAAACTGCCACAGAATATTACCGTCAAGCGGCTAGTTTAGGTCATGCTGACGCCAAAAAATTCATACTACTACAAGATAATGCCAAACTTACTGCAGCAGGACAATGGTATGAATTAGGTATGCAGTATTTTGAAGGCAATAATGATTTTTCAAAAGATGCCTATTTGGCGCGCTTATGCTTCGAAGAGGCGCTAAAGTATAACGCGAAACATCAGCCAACATTGACTAAGCTAGGGTTTATACACGAAAATGGCCTTGCAGTACCTATTGACTTAAAAAAGGCAAGAGAATATTACGAAAAACTCATCGATAAAAAACTACATTTAAAACGAGTAGAAAAGAAACGAGTTCAACTACTCCTAGAACAAAATCAAAGCGTTGATAAGAGAGACCAAGATAACCGCACAGCGATGCATCGAGCTGCGCTAGATAATAATTTAAAGCTATTTAGCACACTTAAGTTATTAAATGCAAAAACAGATATTTTAGATGCTGATCAAAATACCCCGGGAAACTATTTAACTGACAAACAAAGAATTCAAGTCACCAGCTTGCAAATACTAGCAAGTGAGTCATTTCGCAAGATGAACTTGAGTGCTCCTAAAGTAATAGCTTCTCGAATTGTTTTCCAAAACGGTAATCATGACGAAGATGCTACTTTGCTTCAGCTAGAAGAGCTTTATAAGAATGAAGACTTAAAACCTTTATTTGATCTAGCCAAGTTGGCAATGCTGGGTAAACATAAATTATCCCGCAGACCAATTGTAGTCCAAGATGGTTATGATAGTGACGAGGAGGAACCCGCCAAAGAAGATGAACGACTTAGAATCACCATTGACCCCGACAATAAAAATGTTAATGGACTGGTTTGTACTGCAGATGGCCACAAAACATCTGTGGGGGTTTATATTCATAAGCTGAACAATACCCTCTTTATTGGCGGCAACCGAGACAAACAAAGAGTTATTGGAACGTTAATACACGAATTGACACATTTCATAGCAAGAGAAATTAA
This sequence comes from Coxiellaceae bacterium UBA6002, assembly GCA_002429595.1. Lineage (GTDB taxonomy): Bacteria > Pseudomonadota > Gammaproteobacteria > UBA6002 > UBA6002 > UBA6002. The sequence continues at coordinate 12,959 of DJAM01000080.1, read as the reverse complement.
TGGCAGTGCCTTACCATATGCCACAAACGATAAACTTAACGAAGCACGTTTTAAGAAAATATGCGATGACATGAAAAAGCTTTTTGAAGAAAAAAAGAACAGGGATCCCGCTCTCAAACCAAATTTATTTGAAATCACATTTACGAGTTATACAGAGGATCAGTATCATTCTGAATTAATTGCTCGAATCGCCCAGTCGATAGCGCAATCTAATAATCAACCTGTAAACTTAAGCAAGCCTGAACAAGAACTGTTAAAATACTACCGCGAAATATTTTTGAAAAAAGTTAGTGCCCATGTTAAGAAGCTAACAGAAAAAGCTTACGGTGGCTGGTCCCCACAAGTTTTTAAACCAATGAGTCAAAATACTTACCATTTGGATATCGACGAAGAAGCAGATCAAGCACCAACAATTACACCTTAATGACAGGCACAAGACACGCGCAAATCTGTCTGAAGAACCAATAAACCAGACAGATTGTGCGTAATTACTAATCTCATTAAAAAACCCTCCCTCCATCAACAATTATTTCCGTACCATTAATATGAAATGCATCATCGGATGTTAACATCGCTATAACGCTCGCAACATGCTCAGCGCTCACCAACCTACTTTCACCTAAAGGGATCAATGTTTTTACGAGATCCGGGTTCGCGCCTTCTGGTAGGTTAAAAGTAGCTGACAGTTCACTTTCGATACTTCCTGGTAATACACAGTTAGCACGTAGCCCTTGTAAAAAATATTCGATAAATAATGAACGGGTGAACGATTTGATTGCACCTTTAGTCGCTACATAGGCAGACATCCAAGGGTGCGGTTGATCAATAGCAATCGAAGAATTATTAACAAGGTAACTAGTTTTATTTTTTAATAAATGCGGTATGGCATGACGATTTACGTTGAATGTACCTGTTAAATTCACGGAAATGATCTCATTCCATTGGTCGCTGGTCATCTCATGAGTATGGTAGCAACGTAAAATTCCTGCGTTGTGACTAAGCGCTTGAATGCTACCTAGTTCAGTCACGAGTTGGTTAATGACCGAGTGAGTTTCAGTGAACGAGGAGACATTACATTGAGCGCAAACTACTTTGATATTGTATACGCGCGCTAGTTCATTTGTTACGATTTTTAGCTGCTCTATATTGATATCTAATAATGCTAAATTTCCACCTTCTTGAGCGATGCGAACTGCAGTTGCATAGCCAATTCCAGAAGCCGCGCCTGTTATCATAACATTTCTATTTTTAAAACGTTGCATCATCAACTCCTTTTATGATGATAACGAGAAGCTATCAGTATGGTCTTTTTGAATAAGCTTTAAAAGCTATTTTGTGATAAAATTCATAGTTCGAGTTAATACCCTAAAATAAAGTTATCTTTTTATTTTGAGCTCGTTGGCAACAATACCAAAGCACAACTTCCCATGATTGCTGAAACTGCTCCATATAAAAATATGGTTGCGTGGCCAATATGATCCCATAATAAACCAGCAACAATGCTTGCTAGTAACTCTAAAATTCCAATAGTTGCGTTATACCACCCGATACCACTCGCATGAAGATGCTGCGGGACAAAGTCGATTGCAAGCGCTTTACCTACTGAACGAAACACTCCCTGGTCAAAACCGTAAAAAATAAAAAGTAGCGCTATTATCATGCTACTCTTTGTAAGTACAAAGCCTAAATAAAAAGATAGCGCATCCTGCTAAATATATATGTTAAACTACTTTAATTTCAGCAGTTGCGATAGCATCAGCTGTCTTGATTATTTCAGTAAATTAGGATGTGAATCATGAATACCTTGCCAAAATGTCCAAAATGCAATTCGGACTATACCTATAAAGATGCTTCTTTTTTTATTTGCCCCGAATGCGCACATGAGTGGGAAGAAGCAGAAGAAAATTCGGCTACTTTAATTGTAAAGGACGCTCATGGTAATCTGCTTCAGGATGGTGATACGGTGACCATTATCAAAGATTTAAAAGTGAAAGGCTCCTCAGTTGTTTTGAAAGTGGGAACCAAAGTTAGAAATATTCGACTGGTAGAGGGTGATCATAACATCGATTGTAAAATTGAAGGTTTTGGACCTATGAAGCTGAAGTCTGAATTTGTAAAAAAAGTATAAGTTGTATTCTTATCTCTACTTTCTGACCGGCTTTCAAAAAGATTCATTTACAACTTATGTGTTAGAATTTCGTTGAAAAATCTTTGTACAATTTCGCCCAGCGGCTTTGGCTTCATACATAGCTTTATCAGCATTATCAATAGATTGTTCAATCGGTGATTGGGTATCTAATTTTGTTAAACCAAATGATGCCGTAATATTAATAAATTCTTCTTGGTTAATAGAAATAGGCATTTCAGCTAGTCCTTGGCGTATTTTTTCTACGATTTCAAAGGCTGTTACTAGTTCAATTTGTTGCATGAAAATTAAGAATTCTTCTCCACCGTAACGAAATACCTTATCGTAGGGGCGAACGTGTTCTATCACATAACGTGCTGATGCAGCCAACACTTGATCGCCGAATGCGTGTCCATAACGATCGTTGACTTTTTTAAATAAATCGAGATCCATCATAACGAGACAACATGAAATTCCTTGTCGTTTTGACAATTCCTGCTCCTCTCGTAAGACAGAGAGCATATCTATTCGACTGATTGCACCAGTCAGTGGATCTCGCTTATAAAGTAACTCTTCTAGTTCTCGTTTTAATGCCTCAATTTCAAGACGCATTCGCTCAAGCACATTGGCAAAGCTATCATATTCCGAAGGCAGAATGCCAATTCTGGATGTCTCGAGTAAACTAGCAGCAATTTGATGCATACGTTTATGCTGTTCAGCAATTGCAACAAATCCAGGATGATCAGTTAAAGCGTAATGAGCCTGATCATAGTACCACTGTCCAAATCGACATTCCTTATATGCTTCAGACTTAACGTCATGCTTGTCACTTGGAAGCTTACAAATAAGAGTCCGGACTAATTCTTTATACCATTGTTGGTGATTATAAATAGCCTGATCTAGTTCCGCTACAATTTGTTGGATTTCGTTGTGAGATATATTGTAAAGCGACATAAATTACTCTCATTCAAAGTTTTTCAAGCAATCCATTTTTAAACTTTAATATGCTTTCGACTTAGCACTTGTACCTATTAGCCTAAAAGCTGCCAATACGTTTTTTTAGATTGCTTTATAAAGAATTCTTTTGCTAAACGGTGCTTAAATTCTTGCATTTCAGCTGTCTGGTTGTGTCGCTCAAAATCTTCTTGACTATGCCAAACAGTAAATAGTAAGAACTCTTGCGGATCTTCGCTGTTTTGATAAATATCATATTGAATGCACCCGCTTTCTTTTTTTGAGTGTTCCATTAATTTTGAAAGAAAGCTCTTAACGTGGCCTTCCCTACCCTCTTTTGCTATCCCTGTGATCATTATCGTAAAGCGCTTTGTTTTCATGACCTCATTCCTTCGTTAAAATATCTAATACCCATTTCTGGAGAAATGGTTATACAAGTATAGTCAACGTTGACTATGATGTAAGAGATTCAGTAAGCTCTATTCAATTAACTCATTCTTTGTAATTTTGCTTTAATGGCAATAACCAATACATCTAGGTTTGAAAAAATTACTATGGGTCTATACTAACTTAAGTGAAGATATAAGAGACTTGTTCATGGCAACCGAAAGATTAAAGCGACGCAACTTTATCAAAAAAGTTATCTTTTTTGGAGGAGCTCTGACTGTAACCCCTACATTACTTGCAAAACAATTACTGCAATCCGATCATACTAAAGAAGAAGATGAAGTCTCACCAAATGAAGATCTAATGCGAGAACATGGCGTCCTACGGCGAATTATCCTTATTTATCGGGAAGTAATTGCTCGCATCGAAAATGATATAGAACTTGATCCTGGCCTGATCAATAACAGCGCACGCATTGTGCGAAATTTTATCGAAAATTACCATGAAAAGCTTGAAGAAAATTTTATATTTCCACGTTTTGAAATAGCTGGAAAATTAATAGGGCTTGTAGAAACACTTAAAACACAACATCAGGCAGGACGGAGTCTCACAACGCATGTTCTGGATGCAACCCAAAGTCCAAGCTTTAAATCCCAACGACAACATCTTGTACAACCATTATCTGAATTTATTCATATGTATGAACCACATGCTGCCCGGGAAGATACTGTCCTTTTTCCCGCATTTCATAAAATTGTGTCACAAAACGAATATAAGGAATTAGGCGAACAATTTGAAGAGGAAGAACATAAGCTTTTTGGCAAAGAAGGATTCAGAGAAATTGTGTCTCATGTCGAAAAGATAGAAAAAGCGCTAGGCATTTATTCGCTATCAGAATTTACTCCAAAATAACATCTTAAAAAAAATAAAATAAAATTGTTAATAACATTAATTGTTGTATCATCTAATTACTCCCACCCATGACATTTGTTAAGCAAGGGTAATAGCGTTCACCTAGTTTAACAGTTATTAAGAACATTAGATCTTTAGGAAAACGAATTGAAGGCAACTCATGTTAGCTATTATTGAAGCATATCGTGCAGGTTTACTCAGATCCAAAAATTGGTTGCCTAATATAACAGCCGGTGTAATCGTCGCTGTAGTAGCATTGCCGCTTGCCATGGCCTTTGCAATTGCTTCAGGTGTCAAACCTGAACAAGGTCTTTATACGGCTATTGTTGCTGCATTGATTGTTGGGGTTTTCGGAGGAAGCCGCGTTCAAATAGCAGGTCCAACAGGTGCTTTTGTTGTGATATTGGCCAGCATTACCGCTCAATATGGCGTGAGTGGTTTGCAAGTAGCAACTTTACTGGCAGGCATCATCCTTCTTATCATGGGATTTATTAAATTAGGAAATGTGATCAAATATATTCCCGATCCTGTGATTGTTGGTTTTACTGCAGGGATTGGCGTTATTATCTTTGTTAGTGAATGGAAGGACTTTTTTGGATTGCCTGTTCATCTGCCTCTTGATGCTCCTTTTTATCAAAAATTATGGTCATTACTGACTTCTTTTCATCAACTTAACCCAACGACAACGGGTCTCGCCTTTTTAACCTTAATTCTTGTGATCATTACGCCCAGATTCTTAAAACGAATTCCAGGTCCGCTCTTTGCGATGGTTGTTGTGACCGGGTTGCAAGCGATCTTTCATTTTAAAAACGTTGCCACGTTGGGCAGTACATTTGGTCAACTTTCACAACAACTCCCTCATCTGCAATTTCCAGCAATGACATTAAGTGAGGCACTAAAATTAATCGGTCCTGCTTTTACAATTGCTTTATTAGGAGCGATTGAATCATTATTATCTGCCAGTGCTGCTGATGGTATGGCTGGAACCCGCCATCATTCAAACCAAGAACTGATTGGGCAAGGACTTGCTAATATTGCTTCACCACTTTTTGGTGGGTTTGCGGCTACCGGAGCCATTGCTCGCACAGCGACGAATATTCGTAATGGTGGCAACAGCCCAATCGCTGCAATTGTGCATTCTCTCATTCTGATTTTAGTGATTATTTTCTTGGCGCCTTTGGCTTCTTATGTACCTCTTTGCACTTTAGCTGCAATACTCTTTGTGGTCGCCTATGGGATGAGCGATGTTCCTCACTTTATAAATTCGATAAAACGAGCTCCCCGTTATGACGTATTTGTTTTGATAACGACTTTTTTATTAACAGTGCTGACTAACTTAGTCATTGCGGTTAACATCGGGGTCATTTTGGCAATGATGCTATTTATTCGCAGGATGAGCCAAGCGGTGATGATCGAGCAAGAAGAAGAGGATTCATTACAGCCTGAATTAAATGCGAATGGAATTCTGAATCTACCAAAAAATACTTTGGTTTACAGAATCCAAGGACCTTTCTTTTTTGGTGTAGCAGAAAAAATTGAACATGCGCTGGCTGTGACGCATGAAGATCCAAAGATCATTATTTTTCGATTAAAAGATGTACCTTTTATGGATATGACTGGCCTAGAAACATTTAAAGAGTTGATAAGACATTATCATAAACGGGGAGTCAAAGTTTTCCTCTGTGAAACAAATGATAAAGTGTCCCTTAAATTGGCTAAGGCAGATATTCTGCAAGAAGTGGAAGGCAAAAAAATATTTAACTCGCTAGCTGATGTTTTAAAATTTATCATTTGATACAAAAAAATGTGGTACAAAATCCAAAAAGATCAAGTAAGAATTAATGTAATAGTAAAACCAAACGCCAAAAAAACTGCTTTTTTGGGTACTAGCGAACAAGGTTTGCTTATTTCGCTTCATGCTAAACCCCACAAAGGTGCAGCCAATAAAGAGTTAATTTTATTTTTAGCAAAGTTATTTTCATTGCCGAAAAGTCAGATTATCTTGCAAAAGGGTGACGCTAGCCGTTATAAGCAAGTGGTTGTACCCTTAACAGAAGATACTCAGAAATTCATCAAATCTAAATTTCCTAGCAATTAATCTTTAAACAAAGTTATCTTTTTATTTTGAGCTCGTTGGCAACAACAATATCAAAGCACAACTTCCGATGAGTGCCGAAACTGCTCCATATAAAAATACAGTTGCGTGGCCAATATGATCCCATAATAAACCAGCAACAATGCTTGCTAGTAACTCTAAAATTCCAATAGTTGCGTTATACCACCCGATGCCACTCGCATGAAGATGCTGCGGGACAAAGTCGATTGCAAGCGCTTTGCCTACTGTACGAAATATTCCCTGGTAAAAACCGTAAAAAATAAAAAGTAACGCTATTATCATGCTACTCTTTGTAAGTGCAAAGCCTAAATAAACAATAAAAAAAATAAGGAACGAGACAAATAAAATATATTTTCTGTCAAATCGATCAGAAAGAAATCCAGCAGGATATGAGATCAATGCAGCAACGAGATTATATCCTGCATAAATTAAAATTGTCATTTTTAGAGAAAAGCCAATGGTTTTGGTCTGTAAAATTAAGAATGCATTACTAGAGTTGCCAATACCAAACAATGCAATTACTATTAAATACTTCCAATACTCTTTTGGAAATTGCCACAGATTAATATCTAGTTTTGATTTTGAGGCGACAGCAACACGTTTTTCTTTGACCAGCAAAACCATCAAAAAAGCTAGCAATCCAGGTATAACCGCTAAGTAAAAAATGGATCTGATGTTTAGAAGAAAACTTAACAAAAAAATAGCAAGTAGCGGACCTAGGCAGGCCCCTAGATTATCACCAATGCCTTCTAATCCAAATGCTTTCCCACGATGTTCTTTAGTCACCGAAGCTGCAATCAAAGCATCACGCGGCGCTGAGCGTATGCCTGTTCCCAAGCGATCAACTGACCTTGCCGCAAAAACGCCTTGCCAATTTGATGACAGGCCAATGAATGGTTTAGCAAGTGCCGCCAAAAAATAACCTGCTAAAGCTATAGTTTTCCTTCTTCTTAATTTGTCTGATAACCAACCTGACAAGCCTTGAATAATATTCTGGATTGCTTGTGCTACTCCCTCTATTAATCCGACAATACCGCCACTGGCATGAAGGGTTTGGGTCAGAAAAATAGGCAGAATTGGGTAGAGCATCTCAGTCGAGATATCGCTAAGCAAACTAGCCAAAGCTAAAAGCACCGTATTTTTTGAAATTCCAGCGAAATATTTTTGTATTAATTTCTTCATCCTTTAACAAAATCCTTTTGATAGCACAATAATAGCGATCGAATCTCGTTGAGATTACAATATTAACATTAGCCCAAATGTTAAGCTGTCGGTACTAGCATCTTCTCCTTCACTCGCTAGTATTCGTTTAAATGCGCCATGCGCTTGTTCATGTTCATACTCAGTAAAAATAGCTACACCTGGTTTAATGCAATAGTAAGGCCTGATCACGTATCGCATTTGATTTAAGCCACTGCCAATTTCATCATGTTCGACTGTTTTTGTCGCTACGATGCCTCTAACTTCTGTGCGAATAAAAAAATTGTATGCCAGTTGTGTATCACGGGAGAAAATTAGATCAAATTTTGTGGTGCCACAATGGTTATAAACACGAATATTGGTATCGATGAAGAAATAGGCCAAGCCTTCTATACCGATACCTGGTTGCCAATAAGGATTTTTTGTGGGTCTATTAAAATAATTTAAACCACCTTTTAAGGCCCAAAATTGACTGATTTGATGCCAATAAAACACATCAATATCCGCGCTTTCAATTTTACCTTTTCGGACTTCTGCATCTTCAGTGAATAATTCTAATTTATTAAAATCAGGACCATAAAGCCCTTTGAAATTTACACGCTGGACGTTGTTGAAGGGATCTTCACCAAAGTCAATGAAGAAAGCCTTATAAAACCCTGCAGGATGCCCTTGCGGATGCTTTATCAATTCCGCTTCAATGCAAGGACGATAATGACTATTGTAGTTTTTTTGTGGAGTAAATGCTCGAATCTTATCGCAATGATCTAGCTTCTCACCAAGCTCGAAAAATGTTTCATATTGGAGCACTCGTGACATGCCTGCAACCATATGGTACAGATGATGACAATGAAAGAACCACTGACCCACTTCATCAGCATCAAAATCTGCTACCACATTGGCGCCTGGACCGACATCAATTGTGTGCAATAATGGATCATAAGCACCATTGCCATTTCTTAAAATAAAGAAGTGACCGTGTATATGCATAGGATGATGCATCATTGAGGCATTCGTAAAGATTAAACGATAGCGCTTGCCAGCTTCAATGACGATAGGCTGCGCTTGGTATTCTGGTACGCCATTTATAAACCAAATAAAACTATCCATCCAACCAAATAGTGCCATGTTTATAATGCAATAGGGTTTATTCGGATCATTTGTTTTAATTGCCGACACCATGTTTTGATATTTAGTACCCATGGTCATCGTAGTTGACATGATTTGCTGTTTACCGCTAAGCATCATATTGACCATGTCCCACATCGACATATTATGGTCCATATTGTTATTACCCATCTCTGGCATTTTTGCCATTCCAGAATTTCCAACTTGCTCTACTCCAGAGATTGGCTTCGTGGGTTTCATCGTGCTCATGTGGTCCTTCATTCTCTTCATCGCATGGCTCATACCAACCATATGATGCTGAACTTTAATGTGATCCATATTGCTCATGCCAGACATACTATGGCCACCATGCCCCATCATATTTGCCATCATCTCACGCATAACGTTTAAAGGCTGAGGAAAAGGTTTAACGCTGAAATTGATAGGTCCTAAAGGACAAGGAACTAAAGCACCATAAGCTTTGCCAAGCGTGTCGGATGATTCCGCATAAATAATATAAGGGTTATTTTTTGTAATTTTCACCAAAACATCATAGGTTTCGCCAGGCGCAATGGTAAAATCCAGAACATCATAAGGCTCAACATCATGACCTTGCACATTAACCATTTTCATCACAGCGCATGGAATTTTAACTTTATATATTGTGCTGGCTGCTGCACCAATAAAGCGTAACCGAACTGTATCACCGACTGTTACAGAAGCTATCCAAGGATCACTACAAGAACGACCATTGAGAAGATAAGCATCATAGGCAACATCACTAAAATCATAGATCCCCATTCGGGTATACTGCATGCTAAGGTAATCTTGCCAGACATCTTTTTTCTCTTTTGATTTTGCCTTGGCATAATCATAATGAAAGCGTGCTAAGGAAGCTTGTAATGGGAAACGTGGTGCGTAGTACTCTCCCGTCTTTTTCAAGTTTCGGTAGACTTGTTCTGCAGACGTATTACTCCAATCTGATAAAACAATCACATAATCTTTCATATAATGGTAAGCAGGCGGTTTGATCGGATCTATGATAAAAGCACCATACAAGCCTTCTTGCTCTTGAAGATGAGTATGCGCATGGTACCAATATGTTCCTGCTTGTCTTATTTTAAATTGATAATGAAAAACCCCACCTGGTGGTATAGACTTTTGAGTTACATTATCAACCCCATCCATGTACCATGGAACCAAAATTCCATGCCAATGAATACTCGTTGCCACCTTCAAACAGTTCCACACATTTATGGTCACATTATCACCTTCGCGAAACCGCAGTGTCGGAGCGGGAAGTTGATCGTTGACAACAATCGCTTCTTTTAAGCAACCAGCAATATTTAAAGTCTTTGAGCTGACATATAGATCAACCTTTTTTTCTGCAGAAAAAACAGGGACTGAAAGAAAAAACGCTAAAATCCAAGCTGATGAGTTAATAATATGAAGTCTTTGGTTCATTAAACTTTCCATGTTTATTGAAACAAGTCAGGCAAACTTTGTGACTCTAAGTAGGCAGGAGTATACTCTTCATATCTGATCTGAGAAAGACAAAATGGGTAGTTTAACTCCTCTATGTTAGGTATAGAGGTTAGTAAAATTACAACGCACCCAATAGCTTTTTGTTTTAGTTTGTCGTAGCAATTAAAATTGCAGCAGAAAAAGTTTATAGATTCAACATACAAACCCATCACAAATCGATAGACATCACTGAAACTTGGTGACCTAGGAGCTGATCATGTCCGATAAACTTCCATCCTAATCTGGCATACCAATTAGGAAGTGTTAGATCAAATGCTAGTAAATATAAAGTTGTAAACCCTAGTGATTTTGCTACAGTCTTGACTTCGTTAATCAGTGTCTCGCCTACTTTACTGCCACGATAATTTGGATGAACAACTAGACTACCTAGCCAAGGGGTATCAAAAGGCCTAATACCGTCCGTTTCACGTAGACAAACCATGCCTATGGGCCGATCATCACAAAGGGCAATGTATGCTTTAGGAAGCTTATCTGTATTCAAATGGTCAGTCAGTAGCTGGGTCGCTTTTTCAACAGAAGCTTGTGGATTCCAATGACGACTAAGTTCTTCATACCAAAGTTTTGCAAGTTCAGGTACGTGTTCTGGATAGTCAGATAGTAATTTTATTTGATTCATATAAACTTGCCTCTTACTCCAATAGAACAGATTACAATTCTCAAACATTTTTTAGATTTACACTAGCTAAAATATCATTGCTAACACAAAAATGAAAACTAATTTAGTTTTGAGCAGTGCAAAGTTAAAAACTGAGTACTAAGCTCGAAAGTAAGTCTATTTAGAATTTTCAACGTTCGCAAAATTGTAAAGCTTCGTATACTCTTCAAGCTCATTTAGCTGCCCTGCTAATTTGTCAGGCTCAGGAGAAAGATCGGCTAATTTGCGGTAAAGTGTTTCCATGTGAGAATGTCTGCCTACCCCAAAGAAATGTGAACGACTATACCAATTAGAAAAATTACTCTTCGTTTTAGCCTGTCCTACTTCTTTTAGTAACATAAGTTTTTCGAGCGATGTTTTATTGCTTTCAACAATTGCTCTTATCTGTTGTACACCAGAGCTATTACTATTGGCAAAACGCTGCAAGTTTAAACTTTCTGTTAGCTTAGGGGTATGTTGATTTACAGTTTTTAAATACTCAGTAAATGTTGAAACTTTTTTAGTTATCGAACTTAAATTTGGAAACCCAGGAGTATATTCTTGCGCAGTAAGTGTTTGTTGCAGCAATCGTTTGGTTTCCGAAAGATGGCTACCAAATGGTTTTAGTTCTTTCATTCCAACAACAACATCATTCTTGAATTTATCGAGATGATACCTAATAAATGAATTGGGGTGCTCTAAGTTTACTCGTCCCTTTAAAATTGTTTCAACGGATATCGCTTCATCCATAATCTTAAGGGAATGACTTTCTTTCTGTAGCTTCTGTAACTCTTTTTCAAGCTTTTGACAGTCCTGAGTAAATTTCTGATACATTGCTCTTCTCGTCGGGATTAATAGCAAAAACTTTATCACCACATTAAGTGGGTCGCGTTTTTTTGGATCCATTGAACTTTGATTTGACAATAATGACTTCAAATCCTTAATTAAAACAGGATCAACATCAGGTGGCACGTTGATGTTCTTCAGTAAGGTGTCATATCTGTATGGTCCATCTACAGATAATGCATCTTTGAATAAAGATGCATTTTCACAGTTCAAAATTTCACCCGCAATGCCCGCAAAAGCCCAGCGATCACTAGCATGAGTAGATGCTTTTTTGGAAAATGTTTCTGGAGAGATATAACCTAGTGTTCCCCAATCTTCATAATCAGGTCTTGCACTTGGTTGAGCCAGACCAAAGTCGATCACAGTTGCTCGAAACCCTTTTGGAGTTTTCTTGATGCAAATATTGTTAGGTTTTAAATCACGATGAACCACACCAGTTTGCTCTAGTAGCAATAATTCATTTGCTACGGCAAGCAGCAGCTGTATTCGAGTATCAAAGTCGAGATTGGGTTTTGACAGTATTTCAGCAAGTGTTACACCACAATTCTCGGTCACTATATAGGCTTGATTACCTTCCCTAACAACTGCATGCATAGCAATCCGATGTCGTTTTTGAAAATTAGCTTCGGTGGTAATTTCTCGGAAAATTTTATCTGCTTCCAAACCAAGTGAAATTGATTTGATCACATCATCCGCTGGCTCTAACCATGCTTTCCCATCTCGAACGGTAATCTTTAGGCTGGACGTGTGAACCGTGCCAAAGGTACCAACTCCGATGACTTTTCCTACCACATGCCAGCGATTAGGACCTGTTTTAATTACAGATTCATCAAGAGTAATAATTTTAGGGACACCATTTACCTTAAATTTATGCTTGTCCTTAGCGATAACTTTTTTTTGTTGCAATAATCCACAGAGCTCTGCGGGTAAAGGAATGGCAGGCTGATTTTGTAATTTTTTGGACAACTCAGAAAATTTAATTTTCATCACAATCTCAATGGTTTCTCTGAGTTTTTATTATAAAATAGCAAGATTAACGCAATATGAGTGCTATATTATTGTTTTCTTAACGACTTAACACCATGTTGCTCTAAAATTACTCATCAACCCAGTCATGCCGACGTCCAACAGGCTGT
>DJAM01000117.1 GCA_002429595.1 Coxiellaceae bacterium UBA6002 | reverse complement strand
TGTGAATCCACATTCCCGCCTGCGCGGGAATGACAGGCACGCGGGAATGACAGGCACGCGGGAATGACAGGAAAATCGTGGTAATGACAGAAAAATCGCGGGGAACAGGCCTATACGGCGTTGGCAAAAGGTTCGGGTCCAAAGATATAACTGTATCTCTTAAACTTAGCTTAAGGTAACCTTGCCCTGTAGCTGATATAATCTCGGCCTATTCTTCACAAATCGATCTTGGGAATAAGCTTATGCAACTTGATGACGAGTTAAGCGAAATTAAACAAGCGCTAAGGCAAAATAAGCAGCTACCTGCTTCAGCATTGGATAAAATTAAAGAGGGGATTGAGGCAAATCTTCCCGTAGCTGGTTACTTAGTAGCGTATCTTGCGCTGAAAGAGCAGTATCCTTTTTCTTATAAACAAGATCTCATTTTGAATCTTGCTCGTCGGTATTTAGTGAAAGAAATTAAAACACATGGATTTAAGGAGCAAAATAAGGCCAGAGAAATTGGCTATGAACTAAATACAGTGCACAATTTTTGTGAAAAGTTAGGGCCTCGGAATCATGTGGCTTCCTATACTTCTGTCATGTTGAACTTTGCCGAAAATGGTCTGCCGACAAAATATATAGCAACATCACTAGATAGCAGTTTTAAAGAAAGACCAATCGTATTGATTGGTATGATGTACCTAGATGAGATTCTTTCCTTCTCAGAAAAAATGCAAATACTCGGCTATTTGGATCAATACTACACAACGTTTGAGAAAACTTGTGAAGAAATAGAGAGTCCAGCAAACGAATTGATTTACCAATATTTTCTAGACAAAGCTCAGAAATTAGTTCTGAAAAAAAAATATTTAGAAGCTATTGCAATACTCGAAAAAATACCACCAAGTGCAGATCAGTACGCTGACGCATGTTATGCAAAATCACTGCATCTGCGTACTCTTTATTTAATCAATCGCGCCCAATTTGATTCACAGATTGCTCCGGAACGTTTAGACAGATATATCACGTTGCAATCTCAAAATTTGCTCGAACCGGTAAACACAATCGGTAGGGAAAGTTCTACGTATAAAGATGCTTTGCTTCATCTTGATTCGGATTCTAAAACTTTTCTTACTGGTGAATCTGATCAACCTGTCAGACAAGATGACTCGAGATTAGATATGAGCAAAGCTGAGCAGCTTGAAGCAGGTGCGCTTAGCGTTACATTTTCAAATGGCCAACCACGAATGGCATCATTCACCAAAAAAGTTGCATTTTTTGCCGCTGTCTCAGCAGCTACTATAAAAGGATGGCAAAGCTATACTCTCACCAGAAGACATTTTAACGCCGAATTCAGTGCTGGTTTTTCATATGCAGGAACAGATCTCAAATCCTGCACATTCGATAATCGAATTGAGACTAAGCAACCAACGCTGTTTGGTCCTAATATAATGCCAACCTTCATGTTTACTGTTTCTTATTTAATACCTTTAGTGATGGCATATAAGTTTGCTCATCGTTTCGGTGTTACTGGTGAGTATAAATACTTGGCATTTGCTTTAGCTGCAACAGCCATGGCAATTGGTATTTGTCTCACCGATCAGATGCTTAATGACAGGTGGCAAATGCCGATAGCAGAGAGAGAAGGTTACAATTGGCGTTGGACAACTGCAAACCAGAAAGGCTGTCCTGCAAAATATCATTTTGATAATGAGCAATATCTCAAAGCGCTAGGTCTCAGCAGAGAATACAATGAAGATTTGACTAACCGGATATTTTTAGGTGTAGACTCACCTGTCTTAGCTTTTATCGCTAAAAATCTTTTCAGTCAAAACAGTATTCATGGCTTGTTGCTGCTACTGACTGCCACAATGCTACTTTCTGCTTTTAAAGCAGGCCGAGCTGCTCCTAAAGCTGAGATTGTCATAGATGAAGAACGAAGTGCATTTGAACTAAGGTAGTTTATAGAAGAATAATTTTTTCTGTTGTCCTTCCCGCGTTTCTGTGTCATTCCGGCTGTTCTGTTGTCATTCCCGCGAAGGCGGGAACCCATCCTTCCATCCTCACCGAAAATAGATTCCCGCCTTCGCGGGAATGACAGAATCTATTCACTATACTTTATCTGTTGTAAAGGAAGTGAAAGATGAGTCTATCAACCACGGTTCTCAAGTGGGCTCACCTTATAAGCACTATGACTCAAGAATTGCTTCTGATAACCGAAAGATAAGTTCAATGAACATGATAACGACCAAAGATGGAGTGCAGCTTTACTACAAAGATTGGGGTTCTGGCCAGCCCATCTTCTTTCATCATGGTTGGCCCTTGTGCAGTGATGATTGGGATACCCAGATGCTCTACTTCATCAATAAAGGCTATCGGGTTGTTTCCTATGACCGAAGAGGTCATGGTCGTTCAAGTCAGGTCAGCGATGGTCATGATATGGATCACTACGTTGCTGATGTGGCGGCTGTCGTCGATCATCTCGGCCTGCAAAATACAATCCACATTGGCCATTCCACCGGTGGTGGCGAAGCCGCTCGATATGTGGCGCGCCATGGCAAAGGACGGGTCGCGAAGCTAGTGCTGATCGGTGCGGTGCCACCACTCATGTTGAAGACGTCTGCTAATCCCGGTGGTTTGCCACTCGAGGTGTTCGATGGTTTCCGCAAAGAGCTCGCTGCTAATCGGGCGCAATATTACCTTAATTTCGCAAGTGGACCTTTTTATGGTTATAACCGACCAGGTCAAAAATCTCGCAAGGTGTAATTCAAAATTGGTGGCGCCAAGGCATGATGGGTAGCGCTAAAGCGCATTACGATGGTATCAAAGCCTTCTCCGAAACCGATTTCACCGAAGATCTCAAGAGCATTGAAGTACCTACATTAGTGATGCATGGCGATGATGACCAAGTCGGGCCAATTGCCGACTCCGCACTATTGTCGGTAAAGCTCTTGAAAAATGGCAAGCTGAAGTTTTATGAGAAATATCCTCATGGTATGTGTACGACACATGCCGATGTGATTAACCCAGATTTGCTTGCATTCATTAAACAGTAAGTTATTTTAATTTAAGTCTAAAGCATGTGTTAGACCAGCACAAATGGCAGTAGCAATAATATCACCCTTAGTATGACATTGGAGCTTATGTTTGATCGTATTTGTGTAGGCTTCAACAGTTCGCTGAGAAATAAATAGCCGATCGGCAGTTTGCTTTGAACTATAGCCTAAAAGAATGTATTTAAAAATTCGATATTGCTGTGGTGAAAGGTGAGCATTACCAAAATTTTCTCCTAAATAAAATCGACCAGTTTTCACATCATAATAGCCAGATTTCTTTTGGAGTTGATAGCCTGTAATGTCGATGAATGAGCCTATTACGCCAATGCATTGATCTTGCTTATTGATAAATTTTTGTTTGGTGACAAGTATTGTTGCAAGTTTATTAGACTGAAGCATGCTTTCTTCGATGTTAACGAAAGTGTGCCCTTTGAGAACATCGTGATCGCCATTTTGAAAAACGGCAGCTTGTTTACGCCAGATTAGCTGCTTATCTGTTTTTCCAAGAATTTGATGCGGACTATCTAATCCTGCAGCTGCAGCAAAGTTTTCATTACAAAAATAAAACTTTCCGCAAAGATCTTTTGCAAAAAAGAAATTCGTTACTTGATTAGGATCTATGTTTAACACAAATTTATTCTATTTAATGAAGCACAGTTTATTGTATTGGTTTTTAATAATGAATTCAATTAAAAATAGCAAAATGAACGGTTAACAGTTGGAAAAATAGCGTAGATTCTACGGTATTTTTTGCAAATCTAATTATTTAAGCTGACAATTCAAAAAATTGAGTAGGTACATAAGTTATGCTTGGTAAATTCGTTAATGAAGTAAGAATTCCTCAAATTATTGTCATTGGAACATGGGATAGTAAAGGTGAGGTTCTTGAGGAAATCGCAAATCTTGTCATCGCCTCAGGAGCGACTTGCATACGGATTAATCTTGGCGGTTTGAAATGTTCGAAGGCATATCGCATTGATTATGATGATTCGATATTTGCGAAAGCAGCTGGTAGAAACATCGAAGAAATTAGATCTCAAAATCGAGCAAATGCGGTAGCAATTATTAAGAAGGGTATAAGTGCTGCGGTGGGGGAAAATGCATTTAATCTCAAAACTGACGGTATTATTGGAGTGGGTGGCACTAATGGCACTGAGCTTGTTACTACATTTTTACGTGAGTTTCCGGATATTCCGTCGATTTGTATTTCTACTGTAGCACAGCATGAAAATCATCATTTCACAAGACACTTTAGTAATATTTATTTAATCAACTCTCTCACCGATATTGGTTCCGATTTAAACTCGGCTCTAGAAGATATCATAGTAGAAGCAGTCGGTGCGCTGATGGGTAGAATAATGGCACGTCATTATTTAAAAAAAAATCGGCCAATTAAACTCAAAATTGCGGTGTCGCAATTCGGAACGACAACAAGATGCGTTGAAACTTGTTCAGCCCGTTTAAAAGAACAAGGTTATGAAATTTATCCATTCCATGTTGTAGGCTCGGGTGGAAAAAATATGGAAGCATTAATCACTGAAGGTAAATTCCAAGGAGTATTAGAAATAACGCCAACTGAATTAGCCGATTTATATGGGGGTGGTGTTTATAGTGCGGGGCCGCTTCGTTTGAAGGCAGCAATTAAAAAGAAAATTGCTCAAGTTTTTGTGCCTGGATGTTTGGATATGATCAATCTACGCACAAGTGAAGTGGATATAAATGACCCTCGCTTCAAAGGAAGAACTTTGTATAAAGCTACAGATGAAGTGACGGTAATGAGACCCACCTTTCAAGAATTGAGACGCATTGCGCAGCATGTGGTTGATAATTTTCACCAGGCGCAAAGTGTAATTAAAGTATTATTACCATTGAAAGGTATCTCAGTGTTTGATCATCCAGCAAACAAAGAATTTCCATGGTATGATCCTTGTGCAGATGCGTTTTTGTTTGCTGAGCTCAAACGTTTGATAAAGCTGCATTGTGATCATATCGAAGTCATAGAGGTTGATTGTCATATCAACGATCCACAATTTGCGGAATTAGCAGTATCTTGGTTGCTAAAAGCAATGGCTGAAAATCAAAATTATGCATCGAAGGTAGTCGGTAAGTTTTTTAATTCAAGTATACAAGAGCCTCAAAATCCAAATACAGATCAGCACCGGCTAGAGCGAGCCCATAGCTTTTCTTAAATGATGTGACTTTATGTTCATCTCTTTTACTTTCGTCAAAAAAGTGGCAAAATTTTTATAGAAAAATTTGCGGCATAGTAAGGATAAGTATTGATGAAATGGACTTCACTCTTCTCTCTAGAAAACCAAGTCGCGATTGTTGTCGGTGCTGCTGGTGGGCTTGGTCAAGAAATGATTAAAATTCTCCTCGATGCGGGTGCCAGAGTATCTTTGAGCGACCTCGAGATAGAGCAACTGCAAACCATCATAAAAGAACTTGATCTGAATTCTGAAAAAGTTATTGCGATCAGGTGTGACACCACCAAAAAATCTGATCTTGAAAATTTAATCACTCTAACCGAACAGAAGTTTGGTAAGATTGATATCCTCGTGAATTGTGCTGGCATTTTAGGGGGTGATAAAACAACTTTTGAAATTCCGGAAGAAGAATGGGATGAGGTGTTACGGGTCAATCTTAAAGGTACTTGGTTAGCAGCAACCGAAGTAGCGCGTTATATGATTGAGCATGACATTAAAGGCAAAATCATTAATGTCTCATCATCACTTGGCTATCGATCACAACTTAAACGAACTGCGTATGCGTCATCAAAAGCAGGAGTCGAACATTTAACGCGTAATATGGCGATGGAATTGATTCCATACGGCATTCGAGTTAATTGCCTTGCGCCAGGCTGGATGAGCACAGCCATGGTTAAAGATATTTTATCAGGTCCTGAAGGTGCTAAATGGCGAGACGCCATCCCAATGAAAAGACCCGCAGAGCCCGAAGAATTAACCGGTGCGCTGTTATTACTTGCTTCTGAAGCCTCCAGTTATATGACCGGTACAATAATTCGCGTAGATGGTGGCTATACTTATTGTGGAATTGAAATATATGAATAAGACCCGAACGAAACCGTCGTTGATTATCTTACCCGGTTGGGGTGGTAATGAGATGTTATGGCAGCATCAGATTGAACATCTTCAGGATATTATTGATGTTCGAGTTATAACAGTAACCACTGCTGATACCATTGACAAAATGGCCGAAGCAGTGCTTAACGATGCCCCAGGAAATTTTAGTGTAGTCGGACATTCAATCGGCGGTTGGGTGGCACAATTTTTAGCGATTCATTTTCCTGAAAAGATAAACAAGCTCATTTTGGTCTCCACTTGGACTGGTCAATCCATGCCGGATCTTAATAATTTTTTTATTAAAGCTTTGCAATGTTTAAAAAACAATCAAAGAGCTGAGCTGCTCAAGGAAGTAACCTCAAATCTGTTTTATCAATATCATACAGAAAAAAAAGCACTTTTAAACCTAGTTGAAAAGAGTCAAGCAAGGTTTCCAACTGAAGGACTAATCAATCAACTTCTGGCTGAAATGAATAGCAGGGATACAGTTGGAAGTCTTCATAAAATTAAATGCCCCACGTTGCTGATTTATGGTCATCAGGATCCTTTCTTCACTCTTAAAGAGCAGGAAGCCATCAAAACTAAAATTCCCCATGCTAAACTCGCCGTTATTGAGGAGTGCGGTCATATGCCATCTATTGAAAGACCGCAGGCACTTACTGCACTTATTAGACTTTGGTTAGAGTGAAACAAAAAAATTTTATTTTGAGCCCAGTTAGGGGTCAAACCATTTGCAGCTAATAAAATTAATAATTTGGAGATCATAATGCAAGCCAAATCAAAAATTTGTGTTGCGGTTACTGGTGAAAATTTAGCTGACTTTATCAAACAATTAGAAATCGCACAGCAAGAAGCAGAGATGATTGAATTAAGAGTTGATTACCTCAAGGATCACAAGAAATTGCGTATCAAATACGAGCCCACCGACCTGATATTATTAAAGTCGCAGTCCATGCCAATACTCAAGAGGATTCGCTCAGAATTTTACAATTTTTGATGAATAAATATTCACAAGAGGAGATGATTGCAGTTTGCATGGGTGAAGCTGGAAAGGTCACACGATTATTAGGTCCGCTATGCGGGAGCTATATTACTTTTGCAGCTAACGGAGCTGCACAGTCCGCTTCAGGTCAATTAAATATTAGAGAAATGTTGAGCTTTTACGATAAGGTTGATAATGACTTTATTAATAGATGCAAAAATGCTATTCAAACTGGTCAGAAAGCAGGTTGGGAATCGCTATGTGCAACAGTTATGAAGAGCAGTGACTCTTCAACAAGTCCGTCACTTGGAATGTAGACTAAATCTAACCCATTTTTGGTGTGGCAACAATTGCAGCAGCTGGCGTTTCCAATAGCATTTTTTTGCATTGATTAATAACACCATCAAAAAGAGTATCAACATGTGGCTCTTTACCCTGAAACGGTTTTTCGGCAAATACATATTTTTGGAGTGGGGTTTCAAAAAGATCAGCTCTGCCGGAAGGACAAAATGCTACAACTATTAGTAAAAATTTGACAAGAATATTTTTACATTCGTCTTTTAGTTCTTCTTTTTCTTCGTCTACAAGCTCGTCATCTTCTTGTTCGGGACTGCACATCTGGTTTAGAGTCTGTTTAATATAGCCTCCAAGGCGCGCAAGAATGTGTACAGGTGGTTGCACTACTTTCAAAAATTCATAAAGTAAAATCATAATTTCATAACTAGAGAAATATTCTAATTCGACACAGTGACTACTTATCGTTTGAATGTAGCGCATGATGACATCAGATGCTGCACTCTCGAAACCAGATAGCTTACTTAGTTCAGCGCGGCGAGTCAGGACATTACTCATCATCAAATAAGCAAAGATATTGGCATCATCAGCCTCCGCCGTGAAATCACCTAGCACAGTAAATTGGAATTGACAAAGATCGATGAGCATTTGGTTTAAAGTTTCATGTCCATTTAATGAGGCAGGCAAGTTATGTAACATAGTGGCACATGCCAATGCAGTTAAATTCGAATACTTTAGTGAAACCTTAATGATATTGATAAAGCTATTTAAAGTATCACCTTCCAAATACTGACAACCTTCTAAAATAAATCCTTGCAATAGGCCTAACTTAGTATAAAAGCAGTCACATTCAATTGTTTCTAACACCTCGGTAGCATAGACAAGATAATGTTGTTTCAATGTGGCAATGCTAGCAGCTAACAATTTTTTATGATTATCATTGCATTCATAGTGCTCCAAAGTATCCTGACAATTGCGTAGCGTTTCCGGAGTTAAAATAAGGTTAAGAGTATGAATTTTGTCGAGAAAAATTTGAAAATAATTTTTTAGCAGTTCTTTATTCAGAGAATATTTTAGGAGCTCGGAAAAATAATAGGCATAAAGTGATTTGCAAGTAACAGGCGCATTGGAGTCTAAATGAGTTAGCAACTGCTCAATAAAGGGTTCAGCATCAAATTCAGGATAGAGCATTAGTATTTTGCAAAGATTCGGACAACTTGTCGAGGCTTGCGTGTTGTATATTCTTGTGAGTTCGTGAGGATGCCAAGAAATATGTTGTTGTACTTGAGCTAATTGTACCATCACATCACTTTTGGAAAATGGTTGGCGGTTAAAAGAATTACTTTCTCCTGCTATACGACCAATTTGTTCTGACAATCTTTCGGCTATTGCTTCACAAATATCATCTTTAGACACTACTCTATTGTAGCCAGATAGCTTGGCGTTAATGAGTTTTGACATAAAAGGATCAGTACAATAAAGAGCGAATAATTCGTCAACGCTCTTAACTTCTAGCTCCAAATACCGCTGAAGGCGAAATATTTGTATATGTGCGAAGGTTAGATTACAAAGAGCCCTTCGATCTGATAGAAGTGAAGACTTACTGTTATAATGACTCGACTTAGGAGAGCGATAGCCCGGATAACAACTGTCAAATTGCAATGTTTCTCGGATGAGCTTTTGTCGATAGGTCTCCAAAATATTCAGCAACTTACTTGCTTCTTCACGATCTAAATGAGAACTACAAATCATGTTAGCAAGCATTCTTGTTTGTAAATAATGACTACCGAACATGAGTCCACTTTGACACACAAATGAGGAAGTATTAGAAAAAAATTCAGTTGCAGATCGTGATCTTTTTTCTCCTTCTTTGCCAGATTCTGTACCGGATCTTTTACTTTGCATAATTAATTACCGTTAACTTGTGATATTAGCAGTTATTATCATTTGCTCTTTGCAACCAACCTGCCAAAAATTTCTTATCTGCAGGATGTAGTTTGCTTAGAGTGTAGTAATAATTCGAAGTGATGTTTTCATAATTGCTTAAAAGCTGATTGCCCTGAGCGGAATTAAGACTATTAATGAAATTGATTGTGTTGTTATCTAATTGCCCATCCACGGTCACCCTTGATGTTTCAGATATGTTCTGACATGCCATTTGTAATAATTTTATTGCCTGAGGGGATCCCATATTGACAGAATAATCGAAAGTTTTGATAGCAATGAGCTGGTTTTTCAGAGTACCAAAGTGGTCTTTATCCCACCATTGGTCTTTATATATTTGAATTGCTTGTTGCAAGGTTAAATTCTTGATGATTGCTGGATTAATTTGAGAAGTATTATTTAATGCGAAATACGATAAATATTGAGGATTCTGGATCAAAAACTTTGATAAAAAAGCATATGAAATTCCATAATTAGTAATCCCACCCGCATCGGCTTTATCATTTTCTAATTTTCCTTCATGCTGCAAGGTAAAAGCTACAGCCCTGTTAAATAGTGCATTACTGGGCGAAGGAGCCAAAAATGAATTGCCGTTATCAGGATAAAAATTTAAAAACAAACATACAATTAGAATCAACGGAATTATTTTTTCCAACACATCTAATGCAACAGCTTTAATCATGCAATCAAACCCTTTCGTTAATGTGAATAATCAGTTTCAACTATAAAATTATTATTATTTTGAATGGCATAGAAGAGCTTTTATTGAGGTTGAATAGTATTATGCACGAGTTAGCTTAAAAGAAAATTAAGGGAGAAATTTTTTTTACTTAACCGCTCTGAACATGATAAAAAAAATCTCTCATAGTTCTTCACCTAAAAAAGCCGAGGTTCCACGTACAAAACAGCCGACGTCCCG
>DJAM01000048.1 GCA_002429595.1 Coxiellaceae bacterium UBA6002 | reverse complement strand
CGGGAATGACAGTAAAAACGCAGGAACGACAGCAAAGACGCGGGACGACACCACAGGTGCGGGAATGACAGCACAGGTGCGGGAACGACAGCAAAGGCGGGGGAATGACAGCACTTAAGGATTAAGGATGCTCATCCACAGCATGAAGTTGAGGAATAAGATGTTTACGATCTAGTCCCATCGCTACTGCTAAAGAACCTGCAACGTAAATTGATGAATAAGTACCAATGACTATCCCAATAATTAAGGCTAGCGAAAAGCCTCGTAACATTTCACCACCAAATATTAATAGTGATAACACAACTAATAATGTTAGGCCGGAAGTCATTATTGTTCGTGAGAGGGTTTGGTTGATCGATAAGTTCATAATCTCACTTGGACTTGCTTTGCGAACCCGGCGGAAATTTTCACGAACGCGATCGTAAACAACAATCGTATCGTTTAATGAGTAACCAATAATCGTTAAGACTGCCGCTAAGGAAATTAAATTAAATTCAATTTGAAAGAGTGAGAAAATACCTAAAATTAAAATGGGGTCATGAATCAGAGCAACGGCAGCGCTTACCGCAAAGCGATATTCAAAGCGGAATGCGATATATAACATAGTTCCAATCAGTGAAACTAAAATTGCTAAAATACCATTCGTTACTAATGTCTTACCAACTTGTGGACCGATGTATTCAAGTTGATGCAGGGTGGCGCCTGGTAATGCGCTCATAATCATGGCTTTTAATTGATCTTGATTCGTTAGTTCTTTCGCCGAAATTCGAATTAAAACATCGTTCGCTGTGCCATACGCTTGTACAACTGCATCACCAAAACCGGCTTTAGCCAATTGTTCTCGAATTTCATTGAGATTAGCAGGTTGCTGGTAGCTCACTTCAACTTGGGTACCACCGGTAAAGTCTAACCCTAAATTCAGGCCCTTAACTGATAAGGTCGCAATAGATATCACGCAAAGAAGCACAGAAAAAATCGCTGCATAAAACCTTTGGCCCATGAAGTCGATTTTGGTGTTTGTTTTAAAAAATTCCATTGTTGTGCCTCAATTTCATTTTAAGGTTTTTTTGTCATTCCCGCGTAGGCGGGAATCCATTCAAGGTCCGGCGGCTGGAAGATAGATTCCCGCTTATGCGAGAATGACAGCCTTAGAGCCCGATTGAAAGCCGCTTAACATTACGTTTTCTCAAATATACAAAGTTAACAATCAAGCGTGTAAAATAAATTGCGGTAACCATCGAAGTAGCCAAACCAATTGTTAAGGTAATCGCAAAGTTTTTAACTACGCCACTACCTAAAGCAAATAACACCACAGCCACAATTAACGTGGTGATATTGGCATCCACAATTGTAGCAAATGCTTTTTCGTAACCGGCTCTAATACTCGTAATTGGACTCATGCCATTACGCAACTCTTCGCGAATTCTCTCATTAATTAAAACATTGGCGTCCACTGACATCCCGACGGTAAGAACGATACCCGCAATGCCGGGTAAAGTCAGAGTGCCACCTAAAATGGAAAGGATTGCGATAATAAAAACAATGTTGAGCAATAAAGCTAAGTCTGCAAACAAACCAAATAAACCGTAGTACAACACCATAAAAAGAAAAACTAATGATGTACCAACGATTAATGACAGCATACCTTTTTGAATATTAGCCGCACCCAAACTTGGTCCCACTGTTCTTTCTTGTACAATATCAACTGGAGCAGTTAATGCGCCCGATCGCAATAATAAAGCTAAATTTTCGGCATAACGCTCACTGGAAAGACCAGTGATTTGAAAATTATTTCCTAATGCACTCTGGATAGTCGCAACATTAATAACTCGTTCGACTTGATAACGTGTTGGCACAAGTTTGCCATCTACCAATTTAGGCTCCGTCTTCGATTCGACATAAACAACTGCCATAGGCTTGCCAATGTTATCAGCCGTCACTCGGTGGAATAAACTCTCACCGCCACCACCTAACCTAACCTGAACATTGGGACGACCATCTTCACCAAAGGAAGCAGTTGCATAAGTAATAGCGCTACCATTTAGAATTACTTGGTTCTTTAAAAGAACTGGTCGGTCTTCGTATGTATAAAGCTTACTACCAATCACCGCGCCACTAGAAGGATCATGTTCAACATCAACCATTTGAAATTTAAGTGTCGCCGTTTTTCCAAGTAAATCTTTTGCCCGAGCTGTGTCTTGCACCCCCGGTAAATCGACACTCACTTGATCACGACCTTGACGCTGTACTACTGCTTCAGAAATACCCAATTCATTAACTCGATTATTAAGAATGGTCATATTTTGTTCGACAGCAAAATCATTAATCTTATTAATTGCATCTTCGGTTAAAGAAGCACGTAACACAAAATCACCATCTTTTTGAGGTGTAATTAAGAAATCTGGAAACTTACGTGATAAAGCAGAATAAGCAGCATCTAAATCATCTTTCGATTTGAAAGTTAAAAGAATGGTGCCTGGAGCAGCGGTGGTCATTGCGGTGTAATGAACATTTGCTTGTCGCAATTCATTACTCATATTATGACTCTCGCCGTCCAAACGCGTTTTGATAACCGCGTTGGTATCTACTTGTAACAAGAAATGCACACCACCTCGAAGATCCAATCCAAGCTTCATTGGTTCAGCGCCTAAGGCTTGCAAAAAGTGTGGGGTTTTTGGAGCTAAGTTTAACGCTACAACATATTGGTCACCCAAAGCACCTTTAATCAAATCGCGTGCCTTCAACTGAGTATCTGGATTGGTGAACCGAACTAACAAATTACCATTTTCGTCTTTAATCGATTTAAAGGGCAGGTTAGCATTTTTTAGCGTAGTAATAATTTGATTGGAAAGATCTTGCGGTAAATTCGCCGAATTTGGCATTGAGATTTGAACTGCAGGATCTTCACCGAATAAATTCGGCGCAGCATAAACCAGTCCAAATAAAACTATCGCTAAAAAAACTATATATTTCCACGTGGGATATTGTGGCATACCCTATCCTTTCTGATTTTTTTTCGAATTACTCACCAAAATTCTTCAGTGTACCTTTTGGCAAAACATTCGAGATGGCGCCTTTTTGCAAGGTCAAATCGACATTTGACGCAACCGTCAAGGTCACAAAATCATCGCTTAATTTAGCTACTTTACCAACGATACCACCAATAGTGACAACTTCATCACCCTTGGTCAGCTCTTCAAGAAGTTTTCGATGCGCTTTCATTCGCTTATTCTGCGGACGAATCATTAAAAAGTAAGCGCCAATGATAAAAATTAACATCATAGGCAAGAAGGAAGCTAAACCTGCACCCGCGCTACCATTAGCAGGCGCTGTGGCTGCAAACGCATCAGAAATCCCTAACAAATTTAACATCGACATAATGGCATCCTACGTTGAAAGTAACTGTTTTCGAAAGGTGTCTAATTTACCCTGTTCAATAGCTGTGCGCAAATCAAACATTAAGGTTTGATAATACCGCAGATTGTGGATGGTATTGAGCCTTGCACCCAAGATCTCGCCACACTTATCCAAATGATATAAATAGGCCCGAGTGTAATTTTTACAAGTGTAACAATCACAACTAGAATCAAGTGGTCGTAAATCAGCCTTATAGCCGCTATTTCTAATCCGGACGACACCTTCTGAGGTAAACAAATGACCATTTCGAGCATTTCGAGTTGGTAGGACACAATCAAACATGTCGATGCCTCTTAACACTCCAGCAATTAAATCTTCAGGCGTTCCGACCCCCATCAAGTAGCGAGGCTTGTCTTTTGGCATCATGGGCATTAAATTGTCCAACACCTGTAACATCTCCTCTTTAGGTTCTCCAACAGATAGGCCTCCAACTGCAATACCATCAAAGTCGATCTGCGCTAAGCCCTCAAGAGATTTTCGACGTAGATCTTCATACATACCGCCTTGAACAATACCAAATAAAGCTGACGGATTGCCTCGATGCGCTTCTTTACTTCGCTTTGCCCAACGTAACGATAGCTCCATGGAACGCGCTGCTTCCTCATAAGTAGCTGGATAAGGTGTACATTCATCAAATACCATGACGATATCAGAGCCTAAAGACTTCTGCACTGCCATCGACACTTCCGGGTTTAAGAAAACCTTTGAGCCATTAACGGGAGAATTAAAAGTCACCCCTTCTTCAGTTAATTTTCTTAATTTACCCAGACTAAAAACTTGGAAACCACCAGAATCAGTCAATATAGGCCCTTGCCAATTCATAAAATCATGCAAATCGCCATGCGCTTCAATGATTTCAGTGCCTGGCCGCAGCATTAAATGAAATGTATTGCCGAGCAAGATTTGAGCACCTGTTTGCGCGACCTCCTCAGGCGTCATTGCTTTAACAGTTCCGTATGTTCCAACCGGCATGAATGCCGGCGTTTCAACAATACCTCGCCCAAAATGTAATCTGCCACGTCGCGCTAAACCCTGCGTAGCCATAACCTCAAATTTCATTGCTATGATTCTCCACAAACATGGCATCACCGTAACTAAAAAACCGATATTGCTGCGCTACAGCAACTTCATAACTTCGCATTACGTCTTCATACCCCCCCAAGGCACATACCAACATCAACAACGTAGACTTAGGCAAATGGAAATTAGTAATTAACGCATCAATCGACCTGAAACGATAACCCGGATAAATAAAAATATTGGTTTCGCCTGAACAAGGAACAATCTCCCCCTTGCTTTGTAACACCGTTTCCAAAGCACGAACGGTGGTAGTTCCCACTGCAATCACCCGCCCACCCTTCTTCCTGGTCTGTGCCATTTTTTCACAAACATCATTCGTCACCTCAAAAATTTCACTATGCATTTTATGCTGAGTAAAATCTTCCACACAGACCGGTTTAAAAGTCCCCGCCCCAACATGCAAAGTAATATAACTTACAGCGACACCCCTCTCTGATAAGTTCTGCAGCAAATGCTGATCAAAATGCAATCCTGCAGTCGGCGCCGCAACTGCACCTTCTTTAGAGGAGTAAACCGTTTGATAACGCTCAGCATCCGCACCTTCAGCTGCACGCTGCATATAAGGCGGCAACGGGATCAAACCAATGTCGTCCAAGATCGAACGAATGGACCGTGAGCTTAAAAATTGCAGAATATATAAATCCTCTTGCCGCTCACTAATTACCACTTCAATTTTATTATTTAAATACACAGTTACCGGCAATTTTAGAGACTTGTTAGCTTTAACATGCGCTAAAGCAAAATTATCAGGCAGAATACGTTCAATCAAAATTTCCACCTTGCCGCCCGTCGCTTTATTTGCTTCTAAGCGCGCTGGTATAACCCGAGTATTATTGAAAATTAATAGATCATTCTCATTGAGCAATGCAGGTAAATCAGAGAATACCTGATGTCGAAGCGCCGCGGCTGGTTGCAACAACAACAGACGACTATCTGCCCTATTTTTTAAAGGATAGCGAGCAATTAGCTCCTCGGGTAAATCAAAATTAAAATCACTTGTCTTCATCTTTAGTTCCACTATGTATTGTCTGCTGTCATTGCCGCTATTGTTTGTCATTGCAGCTATTGTTGTCATTCCCGCGAAGGCGGGAAACCATCCTTCCAACTGCATCCACAATGGGTTCCCGCCTTCGCGGGAATGACAACAATAGCTGCAATGACAAGACCCAGCACATTGACCTAACAAAGCGCTTTGTTATATGATCGCCACTCTTGCCGAGATGGCGAAATTGGTAGACGCGCCAGACTCAAAATTTGGTGGTGGTGACACCGTGTGGGTTCGAGTCCCACTCTCGGCAGATTAAGATTTACGAAACTCATTGGCCCAAAGGGCGGTCGCGCCCACTACTGCAACGGGCACAATTAAAAAATTTACAAATGGGATCATACTGAATACTACTATCCCAGCTCCAAATCCCAAACTTAAACCTCTTTTTTCACGCATCTTTTCTTTCATCTCTTGGATCGAAATACCGTTTAAGTCCATTGGATAATCTAAATATTGCAAGGTAAAAACCCAGCTATTAAATAAAAACCACAACACTGCAGCAATGATCTGCACAATTGGCACAATAAATAGTAATAAATAGCCCACAGCACGAGGCAGATAATAGGCTAAGAACTGTATTTGCCGCCAGATCGAGGCTGGAATTGATTTGAAAGTAGAGACGGGTACGATCGTGCCTGCAGCGTTGAGATGCTTTAAAACTCTTTCAGACAAAATACCATTAAAAGGTGCCGCAACCAAATTAACCAAAAATGTTGAAATAAAAATAAGTAGAAACGCGCTGAATAGAAAACTTAAAAGCCAAACCAACCATTTTATCCACTCTAACCAATGTGGCAGAAAATGCTGAACCCAATCGCTGAATTTGTTGAGGCCATAGCCTGCAAACATTAGCATGACTGCGAATAATATAATATTACAAGTCAATGGAATCCAAACAAACCGAAATAATCCTGGTTCTCGCATCAACTTGAACCCGGATAATAAGTAATTAAAGCCTTTTATGAAATCAACTAACATCAAGCCATTATCCAGTTTTATCTCTTTCTGGCAAGTTTGTCGTCTGCGCCAGACAGCATCCAAACTGCAAGTGCTATACTTTTAGCATTACGCCAATTGGGAAGGCGCTCAGATAGTGGCAAAGGTAACATTACTCTTAATTACTCTTGCGTTGGCAGGCTGTTTCAATGGCACAGGTGATCATTATCAAGGCTATGTTGAAGGACAATATACTTACCTTGCTTCTGTTAATACTGGTCGCCTGCAAAAATTGTATGTCGCAAGAGGGCAAAGAGTTACCAAAGGTCAACCCCTGTTTGCATTAGAACCTGAACCTCAAATCTACGAACTTAATAGAGCACAAGCAAATCTTCAAAGTGAACAAGCCAAACTCAATGATTATCTTACTGGACAACGATCTACAGTATTAGCGGGCATCATCGCGCAGCGAGAACAAGCCCAAGCAGATCTTGATCTAGCAACTGCTAATTTTAATCGCAATAAACAACTCTTTGGGAAAGGCGTCATAAGTCGTGCCGCCTATGATGATTCTTTGGCACAAGTCAAAACTAATCAGCAAAGAGTAAACCAATTCGAGCAAAATTTAAAAGAAGCTGAACAGGGCGAAAGACAATATCGGATTATACAACAGTCTGACACGGTGAAATCCAATCAAAGTAGCGTTAACGAATCAAAATGGCAAGTCGATCAAAAAGCATTAGTTGCACCGGAAGGCGGATTAATTTTTGATACTTATTATAATGAAGGTGAACTCATTCCCTCTAATCAGCCTGTACTGTCGCTACTCGCACCACGGTTTATTTACGTGATTTTTTATATACCTGAAACCTTACGCGCTCGATTGCGCATCAATGATACCATCAGTTTTACTTGTGATTCTTGCAATAAAAATTTCACTGGCATTATCAATTATATTTCACCACAAGCTGAATACACACCACCTGTTATTTATAGTCGCGAAAGTCGTTACAAATTGGTTTACCGTGTGCGAGCAAAATTAGCGTTGGAGACCGCACTACAAGTTAACCCGGGACAACCGGTTGATGTTACTGTTCCTAAAATTGTAAAACCACGTAGCAGTTATGACTTTATTAAAAAAATGAATCTACACACCAAAGAATGGTTTTCAGGATGGCAGAAGAAACTAGCGCTATAGATGTCGAAGGACTCGGAAAATCATTTAATGATAAACCGGCAGTCGTCGATTTATCACTCGAAGTCAGACAAGGAGAAATCTTTGGTTTTTTAGGCCCAAATGGTAGCGGTAAAACAACGACCATTCGAATGTTATGTGGCCTGCTCACTCCCGATACTGGCAAAGGTACTTGTTTAGGTTATGACATATTAACTCAATCTGACGAAATAAAACTTCAAGTCGGGTATATGCCACAACGTTTTAGCTTGTATGAAGATTTAAGTATTGAAGAAAACCTCTATTTTATTGCGACTATTTATGGGATGGACAATATCCATAAAGCAGTAAGAGAAGCTATCGAAGAGCTTGGTCTTTGGAATCGACGACAACAACTCGCAGGACAATTATCGGGAGGCTGGAAGCAACGATTAGCATTAGCAGGTGCGTTATTACACAAGCCATTGCTACTGTTACTTGATGAACCTACGGCTGGCGTCGATCCAAAAGCAAGACGTGACTTCTGGGATCATATCCATCTTCTATCGACTAAAAAAATTACCACCTTGGTCAGTACTCACTACATGGATGAAGCAGAACGTTGCAATCGGTTAGCATATATTTTAGATGGCCGAATTCAAGTGACAGGCACTCCTAATCATATCATCGAAAATTCTAAACTATTTACCTGGGAAGTTTCCGGCAGTCATCTTGAAGAATTTGCGCAACAATTAAAACAAGAAGTAGAGCAGGTTATTTCATATGGCCAAGTTTTGCATGTTTCCAGCAAAGATCTTAACTATATGGAAACAATAATAAAAAAATATTCGGAACATCATAAATGGCACAGGATTCCAACTAACTTAGAAGATGTTTTTGTGAATCTTGCTTACTATGAAAAAGACAGGGAAGTTGCAACCCATGAATAACAGCGATCATTTTTCTTGGAAACGTTTTTTCGCAATGTTTCGCAAAGAATTCATTCAAATGAAGCGAGATCGTTTGACATTTGCAATGTTAATCGGCATTCCAATTATACAATTAATATTATTCGGTTTTGCAATCAATACGAATCCCAAGAATTTGCCCACCGCACTTCTTTCTTATGATCAAAGTGAATTTACAAGAGCATTCGTGCAAGGTTTGAAAAATACAGAATATTTCAAGATCTTAGCTGAAGCTCGTAATGAACAAGAAGCACAACAACTCATTGCGCGGGGTAAAGTTCTATTTGTATTTTCGATACCTACTGACTTTACTCGTCGGTTAGTGCGCGGCGAACACCCCGCAATATTAGCAGAAATTGACGCTACTGATCCAGTTGCTACAGGCAGCGCTATTTCTGCATTAAATGTGCTCTCACAAACAGTTTTTGACAATGCGCTTCGAGGCAGTTTGAAGTCACTACAGAGTCAATTACCACCTGCCGAAATAGTCGTCCATGCAAAATACAATCCCGAAAGTATTACGCAATATAATGTCGTACCAGGATTATTAGGTGTGGTACTAACCATGACGATGGTAATGATCACAAGCCTTGCAATCACTCGCGAACGCGAAAGAGGCACAATGGAAAACTTACTAGCAACACCAGTAAGACCACTAGAAGTAATGTTAGGAAAAATCACACCTTACATTATGGTCGGTTATATTCAAATCACTCTAATCTTAATTGCCGCTCATTTATTATTTGCAGTCCCAATGGAAGGCAGCATACTTTTACTTTATCTCAGCGCTTTTCCGTTCATAGTTGCAAATTTATCTATGGGCTTAACATTCTCAAGTCTTGCAAAAAATCAGCTACAAGCCATGCAAATGGCATTCTTCTTTTTCCTTCCCTCAATCCTACTGTCTGGGTTTATTTTTCCATTCGCAGGCATGCCCTACTGGGCTCAACATCTAGGCAGCATTTTACCTTTAACCCATTTCTTACGAGTAGTCAGAGGAATAGTTTTAAAAGGAAATGGCTTTTTCGATACTTGGCACGAACTCATCCCAATTACTATTTTCGCGGTAATTGCGCTAACAATAGGCGTAAAACGATTTCATAAGACACTGGATTAGGAAGTACTGTCATTTCCCCCCATTAGTCTTGTTATTCCCGCGCTCTAATTGTCATTCCCGAGTTTCATTGTCATTCCCGCGCAGGCGGGAACCCATGCTTTAAACCGCTTCGAACACTCAATGACCTCCACCAGAGGTGGAGGTATGAAACGCTTCGCTTGGACCACTAGAAGTGGTTATCTCTTATGTTAATTAACAGCTTGTAAACAAGTTCTGCTGATCCATATGCTTATCACTTTTTTCTTGATCTCTTATGTATCGTCTGACGACCTCTTCGTTATGGCCTACCGTCGATACATAATAGCCTCTTGCCCAAAAATGATATCCTCTATACTTCCTTTTCCTTCCATACCTTTGCGCTACATATAATGCACTCTTGCCTTTTATAAATCCCACTACATGCGATACTGAATACTTCGGCGGGATCAACAACAACATATGCACATGATCACTCATCAAATAGCCCTCTACTATTCGACAACTCTTTTGCAACGACAGTTTGTGAAATATTTCTCGCAACTCTCTTCGCAAATCTCCGTATATCTTTTTCTGTCGATACTTCGGGATAAAAACTATATGATACTTGCATTCCCAGATGCTATGGGATGCTCTTGTGTAATCTTCCATTTAATAACCTCCAGTAAGTCCACTTTAGTGGTCCAAACTGGAGGTATCTTGCACATAATGTTTAA
This sequence comes from Coxiellaceae bacterium UBA6002, assembly GCA_002429595.1. Lineage (GTDB taxonomy): Bacteria > Pseudomonadota > Gammaproteobacteria > UBA6002 > UBA6002 > UBA6002. Next base: position 46 of record DJAM01000048.1, on the reverse strand, counting down.
CTTTTCCAGCCCTCCGCCAGAGGCGGAGGTGCCATAGTTCCTATGG
>DJAM01000170.1 GCA_002429595.1 Coxiellaceae bacterium UBA6002 | reverse complement strand
GTCATTCCCGCGAAGGCGGGAATCCATCCTTCCAGCCACACTCAAACATGGATTCCCGCCTTCGCGGGAATGACAAGATGCAGGGAATCACAGTTCTATTTCTTAAGCGCTTGTCCTAATGCTGATGCAAATAATGATGGCTCTGCTTGTGGTTTAGGCTTCTTTTCCTTTTTATATTCTGGTTTAACCACAGCTTCTTTTTGACCTTTGCCCATTTTAAGACTAATTCTTTTCCTTGGAATATCAACTTCAAGAACCGTCACAGTGACGATATCCCCTACCTTTACGACCTCGCGTGGATCATTTACAAACCGATCTGCAAGTTGTGACTTATGCACCAAACCATCTTGATGCACGCCAATATCAACGAAGGCACCAAACGCAGTGACATTAGTGATACAGCCTTGTAACTCCATGCCTGCTGTTAGATCTTGGATTTCGTTAATTCCCTCTTTGAAAGTCGCCATTTTAAATTCAGGTCGCGGATCCCGGCCAGGTTTTTCTAATTCTTTGATGATATCGACGACGGTCGCTAAACCGAATTGATCATCCAAATATTCTTTGGGGTTAACTTGTTGTAGCAGTTCCGTGTTGCCGATAATTTTAGTGATTGACACGTTGTTTTTGGCAATAATCTTTGCAACTACAGGATAGGCTTCAGGGTGAACAGCAGATGAATCTAATGGATTAGTACCATTGATAATTCGTAGAAACCCTGCTGCTTGCTCAAACGTTTTATCTCCAAGCCGTGGGACTTTCTTTAAGTTTTCTCGGGTACCAAAGGCACCATGCTGGTTTCGAAACTCAACAATATTACTGGCAATGGTGTCATTAAGCCCTGCAACCCGCGCCAATAACGACGGTGAAGCCGTATTGACATCAACACCCACCGCGTTAACACAGTCTTCCACTACACCCTCAAGGCTACGTGCTAATTGTACTTGGCTAACATCATGTTGATATTGTCCTACGCCAATTGATTTTGGTTCGATTTTTACAAGTTCTGCTAATGGATCTTGAAGCCTTCGTGCGATTGAAACAGCGCCTCGGTAGGAGACATCAAGGTCTGGGAATTCTTCGCTACCAATTTTAGAGGCAGAATAGACAGAGGCTCCCGCTTCTGACACTACAATTTTGTGAATTTTGTTGTTATTTAAAGTTGCTAATAATTCGCTGACTAATTTATCTGTCTCACGAGAAGCGGTACCGTTGCCAATGCTAATGAGCTCAACCTGATAGTCGTTACAAAGTTTCGATAAAACAGCTAATGATTTTTGCCACTGATTTGAAGGAGCATGAGGAAAAATCGTCGTTTGGTCTAATAATTTACCAGTGGCATCAATGATGGCAGCTTTGACACCAGTTCGAAATCCAGGATCTAAACCCATGGTCACCTTCGCGCCTGCTGGGGATGCCATCAATAAATCTTTTAGATTATTCGCAAAGACTTTAATTGCATGAGTTTCGGCATCTTCGCGCAGTGTGTTCATCAGATCCAATTCGAGGCGAGTAAATAACTTAATTTTCCAACACCAATTTACGGTTTCTTGGAGCCAGCTTTGACAGACAGTTGACGAATTAGCTAATTCATAAAAAGTCGCTATTTTATTTAAGACAGAGCTATCTAGCTCCTCTGGAAGTTCTAATGAAATTTTAAGAATTTTCTCCCTACGCCCACGAAACAATGCTAGCGCTCTATGGGAAGGTATGCGCTTGATCGGTTCTGCGTATTCAAAATAATCACTGAACTTCTTACCTTCTTCCTCTTGTCCAGCGATGACTTGGCTGGTGACGATGCAATGCTGCCACATAAAGGTTCGCAGTTCGTCTGTTAGTTGTGCATTTTCAGACCAAAGCTCCATCAGAATTTGACGTGCCCCTTCCAAAGCTGCCTGTGCATCTGGTACATCTTTATCTGGATTAGTATAGGCTTGCGCTTGTTCAAGGGGGGGCTGGTTAGCATCTTCTTGCCACAGTGCTAATGCTAAAGGCTCAAGGCCAGCCTCTCTTGCGATTTGCGCTTTAGTGCGACGTTTGGGTTTATAAGGTAAATAAAGGTCTTCAAGTTTTGCTTTGCTATCCGCTGCATTGATTTGCTTTTCAAGCTCTGGCGTCATCTTTTCTTGAGTTCTAATACTTTCTAGGATAACAGCTCGTCTCTCCTCTAGTTCTCGTAGATAAGTGAGTTGTTCCAAAAGATCACGTAATTCAACATCGGATAAGTTTTGAGTCACTTCCTTACGGTAACGTGCAATAAAGGGAACGGTAGCGCCCTCATCCAAAAGTTTCACAGCAGCAGAAACCTGTGAAGTTTTAAGTGATAAATTTTTAGAGAGTGTTTCTATGATATCCATCGAAAGACCTATTTAGTGTTATTATCTAGACCAGTTAGTTAGATCGTATTATATGTTACGAGCGCGTTTTTAAAAGCACCATTTACGGAGATTAGGATGGAAATACTATTAGTCAGTGTCAATGCGGCGGCTGGCCTAATACTGTTGGGTTTAATCTTGGGCTCACTACACTTAAAAAAAATTTTCCAGGCCAGCCAAATCAACCAAAAACTGGCTGAGCAACTCTTGGTGCGTCTGGATGAGCGCGATCGAAATATCTTAGAGCTTCGTGACCACCTACTACGCTTGCTTTCAGAGGCTCAAAAAGAGCAAGTAGAACAGCGCACTCAATTCGACCAACATCAACTTAAAACGTTAAAAACTCTCCAAGATAGCCTCACGCTAGGCATGACTGATATTCGCCAACAACTAAATGAAGCACTTGCTAATCACGGCGAACTGATTAGTAAAAAAATGGACAAACTAACCACTGATACAGATAACAAACTCAAAGAAATCAGCCAACAAGTCGATAAGCGCCTCACCGACGGTTTCGAGAAAACCACCGCCACGTTCACGGATATCATCAAGCGTTTAGCACTCATCGATGAAGCTCAAAAGAAGATCACTGAACTTTCGATGAATGTAGTCAGTCTTCAAGAAGTCTTAGCGGATAAGCGTTCCAGAGGCGCATTTGGCGAAGTTCAATTAAATCATCTCATCCAGAATTTCATGCCAGAACAGACCTACCAATTGCAATTCACCCTTTCCAATGAAAAACGCGCCGACGCTATTTTGTTCTTACCCGACCCAACTGGCAATATTGTCATTGACGCGAAGTTTCCATTAGAAAGTTACCGTCGCTACACGGATATTGCTTCCTCAGAACCAGAGCGAAAGCAAGCTGAACAACAATTCCGGACAGATGTGCGTAAACATATTGTCGATATTAGCAGCCGCTATATCATTCCAGGCGAAACATCAGATGGCGCCATGATGTTTATCCCAGCAGAAGCTATCTTTGCCGAAATTCATTCTAACTACCCCGAATTGATTGATTATGCCCACAGCCTTCGTGTTTGGTTAGTTTCACCAACGACCTTGGTGGCAATACTCAATACTGCGCGCGCAGTCTTAAAAGACGCTGCCACACGCAGGCAGGTTCATATTATCCAGGAGCACTTAGTGCAACTTGGCAAAGACTTCGATCGCTTCCAAAAACGAATCGACAATTTAGCCAAACACATCCAACAGGCCCATCAAGATGTCGAAGAAGTCCATAAGTCCTCCAAGAAACTAACAAGCCGGTTCACCAAGATTGAAAAAGTTGAATTAGACAAAGATCTAAGCCTAACGATAATCGAATCAGAAGTGTAGCCTGGGTGAAACCCAGGAAATCTTTGTTATTCACACGAGTGAACGCAAGTGAGAAGCTAAGTAGATCCTAAACGCGGCGTGGGCTTAGCTGAATCCTGCTTAAAAAATGTTTCACCAAAATACTCTGGTAAAAATCTTCTAAAATTGCTATTGGCATTTTCGTTTGCAAACATAAAATCACGAAGAACACGATATCGTCCTGTGTCATTTAAGATTGGGTTCCCTGCTCTTTCGATAACACATTTTTCTGCTTCCGATTCTCGTTGATAGAATGCCAGGCTATTTCTATACCATGACACCACTTGTTCTAGAACAGCTGGTGTAATCTTTTTATCATGGATGTTCCCTAAAAGGTGATGGGCACTACGGATGTCAAAAAGGGAGGTGGTGCCTTCTATAGCAATAGTTTCTTCACTTTTTTGTGTCACCAATCGTTTGTAAATATCTGTAATTGGAACTGAGTCAGTAAAAAAAGTTGATGCAGTTAAAGTTGCATGAAAATAATCGCTTTCTTTTGGGATTCTTTCTAAATGGCTTCGAGCAGCTAGTTTATCATTTTTAAAACAAAATTGAATGTTGGCACATTCGTATTGTGCTTGATGATAACCACTATTGGTTGGTGTAACGCTGTTAAGCAATTCATGAGCGGCATCAAACTGTAACATTTCTAAACATTCAAGTCCGCACTTTAGAGCTAGAGAGGGTTGTGCTAGACCAATGATCTTTAGCCAAGTTGCGAGCTGAACATCCGCAAAATTAGTAAACGCCCTATTCTGTATTAAAATAAAATAATGTTCAGCAGCCTCAAGGTTATCTTTCGCTAAATGGATCTGTTCTTCAAATGATAGAAAATTGTAAGCTAGTAATAGTCGCAAAATTGGCAATGCTAAGCGTGGCTGCTTCGTTATGATCTCTTTGAGATTAACATGTTCTCGGTTAGACACAATAAACTCACTATATTTGACAAGTACAGGATGTGATGAAGAAGCAAAAGACATTCTTTCGATTAATTGTTGCATAGAATCTGCAAGCACATCGAGATTTGTGGATAACAAATTTATTACCATTTCTACATGCATTTCTCTTAAATAAGCTATGAGAATCTGTGTAATTTGAGGTTTCAGGGTTGGTTGATTACGAAGTATTTTGATGAGGGGTGTTGTCGTATTAAATGAATCTACTTGAACAATACGTTCATCAATTTTGAGTACTTCTAAAAAAGTTTTAATTTCCAAAGCGGAAAGATGTAAAGAGTGTTTGGTAACCGCTTCAAACAAGTCAGAAGGTTCCAAGCCAATTACATTGGCGCCATTAAAGTAAGATAAAAGCAATTTACAGACATGTACAGATTCAGATGCCCATCTTAGGCACACATCTTTGCTAATTTTACCCCTTTGGGGATGTGAAAGTAATCTTAAACGTAAGTCTTCTGAAATAATAGAATCCAGAGCACCCCAAGGTAGCTCAAGATCATCTTCAGGTTTGAGCTTGTATATTCTATAAAGGAAATGTAATTCCTCAGACGGTGCAAAATTACGGGTGTCTAAAGATGAATTTAGGCAAAGTAGCCAAACTCTATCACGGGAATTTTCAACGTTTGAAACCTCATGGTCCTCAACTCGGCTTGCAAACATTCCTCTTCGTGGAAGTACATAACCTTCTAAATATGGAGCAAGCTCTATTGTTTGTACTGGCTGATTTTGTTTATCACGGCCGCATAAATGGTATCGGAACCGTTTGCCTCTATAATCCTCGCATAATACGGGATCATTTTCTTTTATAATTAGAATATCTCCATAATTATGAGGTTTTTCTTGCCAGACTTGCCTAAGTTGTTCGACAGCTTCGGGTAACGCACCTTCGATGAAGGTTATAGTACTTTTACTAAAATCATGATGTGCCATTATTGCTGGAAGTAATATATGAAAATGTCGAGCACATGATAGTAGCGTTTCGGCAGATCTTTCACCGTAATGGTGATTGCCTTTCAAATGCCAATTCAAGTAAATATGAGCACATTGTTCATTATAAGGCGCAAATTTTTCTATAAAGTCTCTTCTCGTTTCTAGCTCTTTAGGTAAGACATCAATATATGGAAGCTTTTGAGCGATGAGATCAGACTCCTGTTCGGTAATTGGAGGTAGTTTTACAAGTTCTGCTTCAATAACAGGTTTTGCAGCTTGAATCCAAGATTGAATTTGAGAGGTAGAAAAGTTGAAGTCAGAACGAAATTTTTTGTAAAACCCTATCACTGCGAAAGCTGCTTTTCCATCAAGGTCAGACACTAATGCTTTTTCAATTATTGATTTAAGGCGTTTGACATTTTGTAAATCAGTAACTTGTCTAAGTTCTCTATAACCAGAAAAATAAGTTGGTGGTAATTCAATTAACTTAAGAAAAAATGCTTGAATGGCACGAAGAGTAAGAAGGTCGATGTTGAGAAGGCTGAATTGATCAATGGAAAGTTCAATTTTGTGGCAATTAGGGTCAAATTGAGGCGAACTAATGGCTTTATTTAACCACATTGAAGCCTGTTTAAGATCTAATAGCAGGCAATGTGTTTTAGCTAGGGCAAGCATGACAGTGACGTTTTCGGGATTCTGCTCAATCACTTTGGTGAGCTGATCTAATTGTGCTCGTGCTATGCTGCCAGGGGATTCAACTTCAACAATTGGCGGTTCTTTTCTAAGTAGTCGTTCGAGTGCTTTATACATTTTTGATTACATATGTGATTCAGATTTAATTGATAATAGAGCAGTGATCTTAAAGCTTTATTAAGCGGTGGTGGGAAATTGCTTATTATCTCCGTAATAGACAAAAATCAGCCGCCCGGTGATCAAGTATTTTCTGTCATTCCCGCGTAGGCGGGAATCTACCTCAGGTGCGGTTAGAAACATGGATTCCCGCCTACGCGGGAATGACAGAATTTAAAATTTCGTCTAGCACAGAGGCTTTTATGACAGCAAAAATTTATTCTAGTGGAGCGACGTGAAAAGCTGAGAACAATCTCTTCTGTAACCAATTAGCCAAAGAACCGGCAGCAAACTGTGCCACCTCTTCTTCTGGAAACCACTGGCACAATCCTTCACACAGTTCAGCAAAGGTTTTGCCTTGCTTGATATGTTGCATCATCCAAAGTTGTTCAGGGGTTAAAGACTCGTAATAGGATTGTAAATCAAGTCGCCAGACTACCCAGTTCTTGATTTGCTCTTCACGAACTTGTTCCGGAATTTCTTCTTCTAGAAGATGTGCCAAAACGATTTGAGGCGTGTTGAAATGATATTGGTAGTATTCGACAGAAGGATGAATTTCAAATTGCAAGTTTGGCCAGTCTTCTGCGGTAAGACCACCTAGCGCGGTCATGTCAATCTGAGGCGCGTCAGCAGCGTCAAGTGCTTTAGCCAGTGCCAATTCAAAGTCAGCGACTTCAAACCAGAAAGAATCGTGTTTTTCATCTACTAAAAATTGCGGAAAGCCAAGGTTGTAGTTGCAAATATTAAAGTCCTGAGAAGGAAACTGATCAATATATTTTCGTGCTATTGTCTCAAATATTTGGTAACCGATAATTTTCACTAAAACTGGAAAGCTTTTTTCGAGAATTTCTAGTAAGCGTAATGAATAACCATCTCGATAGATATCAGCCCTTTCTAAAGCATTAGCGTTGTCATTACTGATAGCTTCTAATACTTTGGGATCTTTACTGATTACGTAATCTTGGAATTGTTCTTGTAACTCACGCAGTGACACACTCATCCTCTTCACACTCACTATAAATTTTTTCAGCTATTGCTTCTGCTTGGCGTAGTTCAACGAGTAATTCATCGATTGGTGGTATGTGGTCATCACGTTCGATCATAGTAGACACATAGCCAAAATGCTTTACAGCAAACTTATAAAGATCCCAGACCTTATCGATAATGGCATGGTCATGAGTATCAACTATATGGCTTTCAAAATTAGAATGACCTGCTAAGTGGAATTGCTGTACTCGTTCAACAGGAATGCCACGTAGGTAATCAAGCGGGTCAAAATGATGATTATAGGAACTAACGTAAACGTTATTAATGTCAAGCAAAATTAATGAATTGGATTCTTCAACGACTGCTTTCATGAATTCCCATTCAGTCATTTTAGAATCATTGAAAGTGACGTAGCTTGAAACATTTTCCAATAAAATTTGGCATTGCAAATAGTCTTGAACTTGGTTGATACGTTCTACGAGATGTTTTACTGCTTCTTCAGTAAATGGCAAAGGCATTAAATCATGCAAGTTAGTGCCGTTCACCCCTGTCCAACAAAAGTGATCTGAAATCCAGCAGGGCTTCACACGCTTAGCAAGTGCTTTGAGCTGCTTCAAATAATTCCAATCTAGAGGATCACAACTGCCAATCGACAAGGAAACGCCATGCATCGCAATCGGATAAATTTCTCTAATTGCATCAAGATAATGTAAGCGTTTACCGCCTGGAACTAGGTAGTCTTCGGATATTGCTTCAAACCAACCAATATCTGGCTTGTTAGTAAGAATGTCTTGATAATGAGGAGGACGTAAACCTAAACCAAACCCGAGATAATCGTATTTTTGCATATTGGGGCTTCTTTAAGTTGAGTTAGCCGAGTTTGACCTCGGCTAACATCTAAACTTTAGGGGTTTCTTGCGAAACCCCTAGCGACTTGAGAACTAATTATCTGCAGGTGTCGCATGGGTTGCAGCATGGAGCGCATTTAGCTTTGCAGCTAGCGCAACCTTTGCAGCTTGGGCATGGAGCGCATGGAGCGCACTTGGTTGGGCAACAGCCAGTGTCGCAACATGGGTTGCTAGCACAACCAGCAAGCATTAAACCAGCAGCAGCAAGAGCTAATAATCCAGATTTCATAATTCACTTCCCTCTTTATTGTTAATTAAGACAAATCACTAAAAAAATATGTTTCACAATGTAAAACATACTTAGAGATGGTAGCTGATTAAGTCAGCATGTCCATTGCTCCTTACATGCGTAATTTAGACTCATCTTAGTGCTAATTGCAAGTTAAAATTTATTAAAATTTTAATTAAGTGTTTTTACTATTTTTTTAAATTAGTAATGAGCCAAATTTTATATTTTTTTAGCAACTAAATGTCCTGCAAAATGTTAAGTTCTTCACGATGATTATGTTGACTGGTTTGCGCTAATTCTAATAATCCTCGCATTGCGACAGTCAACATTGCGAACTCATTGGTATGCGTACTGCGTAAATTACTCAACACAGATTTCCAACGTTGAATGGGTTTTTTGTTTTCCTGGAACCATTGCTCAAAGCGTTCATCAAAATCATTAGTGGTAGCTGATAATTTGATAACGCTAATCGTTAATGCTCTTTGCAAATAATCTAGGTCACCCTTGTAATCGGCACGTGCCAAAACCGCCCAATGATTGTCCACTGGATAATCATTGATCTTCTCCCTAAACCAGGTTAGCTCTAAACGATCCATTAGCTTGAAATAAATTTTGGCGACTTCAACCACATCGATATTATTGGTCATCGCAGCATCAATAATATTTAACGCAGAATATAATGGCTTTGTCGCTGCTACTCGTCTCGCAATTGCTTCTGGAACATCGTTTTCGATTAGGTAGGTAACACGGTCATTGAAATTTTTAAGCTCATCGCTATAAATTAAATTAGGTAGCGATTCGGAAAGCACTTGTAAATGCTTGGTGTAATGAGTCAAGATTTTATCAATATCAAAATGCCCTCTTTTATTCAGCAAGAACCAACGTGTGGCCCTTCGTCCCAGACGGACTACATCCAGCAACATTTCATTTTGAATATCGACACTTGTTTTATGATCAAGCGACTCGATTTGCAACCATAATGCTCTAAGATCAAAGATCTTTCGCGCTACTAAATATGCTTTTGCAATTTCATCGGTAGAAGCATTATTTTCATCGTTCATTTGGTACACAAAAGTTGCGCCCATTTCACTGACTACGATATTACTTACTTGAGTTGCAATAATCTCACGACGAAGATAGTGATTTTGCATTTCGTCAAAATAACGCTTAGATAATGTTTGTGGAAATGCTAAGGCGATATATTCTGCAAGTGCATCATCTTCGGGAAGGTTCGATAATAACAATTCTTTTTTAAGAATGTTTTTACTATAGGCCGTGAGCACAGCAAGTTCTGGTCGAGTTAAACCAGTACCTTCCGCCTTTCTTTCGGTGATTGTTTTGTCATCAGGAAGAAATTCAAGAGCGCGGTTGAGATTGCCGCTTGCTTCATGACTGTGCATGAATAAGCGATAAAGTTCGAGATACTCAAATGAATTCCTTAACGCAAAACTAATTGCACGTGTTTGATTATAATTATCATATAATACCAGTTGTGCTACTTCGTCAGTCATTTGAGCGAGCAATGAATTACGTTTCTTTTCACTCAAAATATCATTGGTAATTAATTGGCTTAGCAGAATTTTGATATTTACTTCGTGGTCGGAGCAATCAACACCTGCGGAATTATCAATAAAGTCTGTGTTAATTTTGCCTCCGGCTAATTCATATTCAATTCGGCCTAATTGAGTAAATCCAAGGTTGCCTCCTTCTGCGACAACTTTACAACATAATTCTTTGCCATTAATTCGAAGTGAATCATTAGCGCGATCACCAATCTCAGTATGCGATTCATTGCTAGATTTGACGTATGTTCCGATTCCCCCATTCCAAAATAAATCAACAGGCGCTTTCAAAATCGCTTTGATTAATTCATTTGGAGCCAAGGTATCTTTTTCGATTTTTAACGCTGCTTTTGCTTCAGGAGATAATTTAATTGATTTAATCGCTCGCGAAAAAACTCCGCCGCCCTGAGAGATTAAATTAACATCGTAATCTTCCCAAGTAGACGTTGGTAATTTAAATAACCGCATTCTTTCGAAATAACTGAGTCTTGTATCTGGGTTGGGATCGATAAAAATATGGTTGTGATTGAAGGCAGCAATAAGCTTAATTTTATCGGTATAAAGCATACCATTGCCAAATACATCTCCCGACATATCACCCACACCAACCACCGTTAATTCGTCGTGATAGGGATCGATATTTAATTCTCGGAAATGACTTTTTACTGATTCCCAGGCGCCGCGTGCTGTGATTCCAATTTTTTTGTGGTCATAACCTGTTGAGCCACCAGAGGCGAAAGCATCATCAAGCCAGAAGTTATATTCTTTGGATATTTCATTCGCAATATCCGAAAAAGTTGCAGTGCCTTTATCTGCGGCAACCACAAGGTACGGATCTTCATCATCAAAGCAAATTGTGTCATTGGGTCGAATAATGGAACCCGCTTCGATGTTATCAGAAATGTCTAAAAGACCCCTGATAAAGTTTTTATAACTATGGATGCCATATTCTAAAACAGTGTCGCGATTTGCGTCGGGAGGCAGGTATTTTACTACAAAACCACCTTTGGCTCCGGAGGGTACAATAATTGCATTTTTAACTTGTTGTGCTTTCATTAGTCCTAAGACTTCAGTGCGAAAATCTTCGCGACGATTTGACCAACGAAGTCCACCACGGGCCACCTTCCCCGCTCTTAGGTGGACACCTTCAAAATCGGTCGAATAAACAAAAGTTTCATAAAGCGGAACCGGTAACGGAATATCAGAAATCAGTGACGGATTAAACTTGAATGAAATATAAGTTTTTGGATTACCACTTGCGGTACGTTGGAAGTAATTGGTTCGTAAAGTTGCTTTAATGACTTCTAAATAACGCCTTAGAATTCGATCTTCATCTAGATTTGCAACATTATCGAGTGCTGTAGCTAATTTCTCTTCTAAGCGATGAGTTTTCTCTACATTAGGTTCGAGATTTGGATCGAAGGTAATATTAAATAGATCCATCAAAAGTCTTGCGACAGCGGGATTATTCGAAAATGTTTCTTCGATATAATGCTGACTGAAAGTAAAGCAAATTTGGCGCAAATATTTCGCATAAGCTCGAAGAATACAAACTTCTCGCCAAGTTAGCTTGGCGCTGAGCACTAATTTATTAAAACCATCGTTTTCAGCTTGACCATACCAAATGCGATGAAATGCTTCTTGAAAAATTTCCTTCACATTACTAATTTTGAGTACAGTTCCGTCTTTGTAGTACATGTTAAAGTCATTAATCCATGCAGTGGCATTTTCTAAAGACACTTTGAATGGCTGCTCACCGACAACTCGTAGGCCCATATTCTCTAGAATCGGTAAAACATCAGAGAGTGGAATCGAATTATTTAATCGATAGAGCTTGAATCTTAAATTGTTAAGTTTGGCAGAAGGAGGAATATAAAGACTTAATTGAAGGTCCTGTTCAGGACTTAAACGTTCTAAGTGTTCGACATCGAAAATAGCTGTTTTAGGAGCGTATGCTTCCCGGTATCCGGCTGGAAACGCTTTTGAATATAAATTATAAAGCCTTGCCCCACTTTCTTCGCCCAGATAACCTTGCAACTCTTCTTGCAAGCCATCGCTCCAGGACCGTCCAACCTCAACTAACTTCTCTTCAAGTTGCTTGATGTCATAGTGTAATTTTTTCTTGGGATCGACCCTAATTAAAAAATGTACTCGAGCGAGAACGGACTCTGGAAAATAAGTAGCGAAACTCACTTTTTGCCCATCAAAGGCCTGCATTAAAATTGCCTGCATCTTATAAATCAATTCAGTATTTAAATTATCTCTTGGTACATAAACCAGGCAGGAAACATAACGACTGTAGACATCGGGTAGCACAAACAGTCTGATGCGTTTTCGATCTTGAAGATGAAAAATTCCCAGAATGATATCGCAGAGCATGTCGACATTACTTTGAAAAATATCATCTCGTGGGAAAGTATCCAGAATATTTATGAGACTTTTTAATGCATGACCACTATGAGTTAGTCCAGATTTCTGGAGAATTGTTTCTACTTTTCGTCTGATCAGCGGAATTTCACTCAGTTTGCTATTGTAAGCATCTGAGGTATAAAGACCAATAAACAAGGTCATATTAGTAATGTTGCCTGAATCATCAAAATCTTTGACTGCGACGTAGTCTGTATATGTTGGCCGGTGTACGGTAGAGACAGTGTTGGTCTTTGAGATGATCAATACTTGCTTGGAAAGTGCCTGCTTGCGCGCTTTGGGAGGAAGCTCATCGAAGTAGCGAATGACTTTGCTTCGTTCTTCATCTTGAAGTACTCCTAAACCGCTATTGGGAATTAATTGCAAAGCTTTGCGACCATCGATTTCAACCATCTTATATTCCCGGCTTCCTAGGAAAGTGAAGTGGTCATTGATCATCCATTTAATGAAAGTTTTAGATTCTTCTAGATCTTCTGGGTCAAGAGCAGGTTTGGGACCTTCTAAATCTGCTAAGACATTATCCACTCGGTCGCGCATTTTCTGCCAGTCTTTTACTGAAAGCCGGACATCTTTTAGAACTAGATATAGATTTTCTTTGATATTTTTTAAGGCAGCAGGATCGGTTTGTTTATCGATTTCAATGTAAATAGGTGCTTCAACAATTGCATCTTTACTTTCTGAATTAAAAGGATAAATTTTGGTAATATGGCCATGGGAATCACGTTGCACTCTCATGCCGCCGGAAAGAATAATTAGATGGATAGTGTAACCTAGGCGGTTAATTTCCATGCGCAGTGAATCTGCCAGAAAAGGGATATCCTCATGAATCACTTCAATGATGGTATAATGAGATTTCCACCCATCCTTCTTTTCGTCTGGATTAAAAATCTTTATTTTACATTCATCTGGAGCTCTATTTTCAAGTAATTTCCAGTGAGAATAAACTGCTCCAAAATGATCGGCGATGTCTCGAGACATCAGGTCATCGATTGGCACATAGTAAAAATATTGTCGAATGAAGCCTGTGAGCAGCTTAACTTCATCTGTAGCAACGTTTTTCTTGGAGTAATTTACTATTTTTTCAATAACTTTTTTGCGGTCAATCGCTTCATTGTTCGCAGAACCTGAAGAAGACATTTCCTCTCCTTAACATGAGAATGTATTAAAACGATCAAAGGGACGAAGGGAGTGATAGGGCTCCCTCACAGAAATTGGCTAAGGATATCGTAACTTCATCAATTTTGCATGCAAAATTAGCCTAAAATTTCATCTAGTCGGCGGGCAACCCAGGAAGTCAAATTTGGATTTCCTGGGTTGCCCGCCGGCTAGATGTAATAACCTATATGCGTAACTAACCTATTAATTATTTTGATCTATTTAACAATTTGTAAGATAATTGCTATAGAACTTGTAGGAAGTTATGGTTTTTGTGCTTACAGGCGCTGCTTGTAGCTCGGGGGTAAGCTAAACTTTTTGGCTATACTTAACATATATTAAAATCGAAGGTGTTCTTTCCATGCGTGTTTTACTAGTTGAAGATGATGATTTGTTAGGTGATGGCGTTCGCAATGGCCTTATTCAATATGGCTACACCGTGGATTGGGTAAAAGATGGTCAAAGTGCCAAACAAGCGATTCTTAATAAATCAGAAGCCTTTGATTTTGTAGTCCTCGATATTGGTTTACCTAAAATGTCAGGACTTGATGTTCTGAAAGCAATTCGGGCCAACAATATTGCTACTCCAGTTGTTATTTTAACTGCAAAAGATAGCATCGAAGATCAAATTATCGGCTTAGACGCAGGTGCTGACGATTATATTGCAAAACCTTTCGATTTAGACGCATTATGCGCTAGGATGCGTGCTCTACAACGTAGAACGACTTCTCGGGCAGAGCCAATCCTAACTTATGGCGCTATTTCTTTAGATCCAGCTTCTCACACTGTGCATGTTAACAATGAGCTTATTAATATCTCACGTCGTGAGTTCGCACTCTTACAAAAGCTGCTTGAAAATCAAGGTCGTGTTCTTTCTCGAGAACACTTAACTTCAACCTTGTATGGTTGGGGTGATGATGTCGACAGTAATGCGCTTGAGGTGCATATTCATAATCTTAGAAAGAAATTTGGTACCAAGCTCATTCGCACGATCCGAGGCGTTGGCTATATGGTAGATAAGGAAAAATGACGCCATCCATACGGACTTTTTTATTAATCAACCTTCTTTTAAGCATTACTCTAATTACCTCCTTGGCAATTATCGGTAATCTCTTTCTTGAGCATAAAGATCTTCAAAAACATCTTAATGCCCAGCTCACGGTAGGCGCTTTGACTATCCAAGCGTTTGTCAGTGATGATATCGATCGAAGAAACCTTCCTCTCATTCAGAAAGAAATTAATAGCTTGCCTAACGTGGCGTCGCAATATTATCAAAATGATAATAAAAAAATCTTCAGTCCGACCTATGAGTTAATTCAGTTTCAGATCTGGGATAAGAATAAAAATTTAATTCTGCACTCAAGCACCGCTCCTAAACAGCCTCTTTCCCAGGGTAAGCCTGGCTTTAGTACTAAATGGATTGATGGTCAGTTGTGGCATGTCTTTACCTCATATCATCAAGGGACAGGGCTTCGAGTTGACGTCGCGGAACGTAGTGATTTTCGTGAGGAATTAGAAGGTCGAGTGACTCAAGATTCAATCTTCATCATGCTAATCACTTATCCATTTTTAGGGCTACTGATTTGGATTATCGTGGGTAGAGGATTGGATAGTATCAAACAGGTTACCAATGAAATCAGGCAACGCGTACCAAGCTATCTTGAACCTGTGGACCTAGAGGCAGTCCCAACCGAAATTAAACCACTAATCGATGAATTGAATAAGCTCTTTAAGAGACTCCGCGAAGCTTTCGAAAGAGAGAAACGTTTTGCGGCCGATGCTGCGCATGAGTTGCGAACTCCTCTTGCGGCATTACGAGCGCAAACTCAGGTTGCTTTAAAAGCAGTTAATGAAGATGAGATGCGTGATGCCTTAGGCAAGGTGCTCATGGGTGTTGATCGTAGCGCTCACGTCGTGCAACAGCTTCTAACGCTAAGTCGCATGGTGCCTCAGGCAACCATTAAAGAATTTGAAAAAGTGAATGTTATAAAACAAGCTAAGGATGTCATTGCAGATCTAGCTCCGGTAGCTTTAGAGAAGAATACTGAAATTGAGCTAATCGCTGCTGACGACAATGCCATTATCATGGGCTACCCTACTGCCATCGCGATATTAATCAGAAATCTTGTTGATAATGCTATTCGTTACACCCCAAGTGGCAGCTTAGTGAAGGTTTCTATTTACACCGAAAATGGTCTGGTCTTCGTCAAGGTTCTCGATAATGGTCCTGGAATTCCAGAGGAATTGCGTGGCCGAGTATTTGAACGCTTCTTCCGGGTCTTGGGCAACAAAACAACTGGCAGCGGTTTGGGCTTAGGTATCGTGCAGCAAATTGTCGAGATTCATGATGCCCAAATACAATTGGGAGCGCCTGAGATTGGGACTGGGTTGGAAGTGACAGTTATATTTACGCAGTTTTATGGTGCTTGATATTTCTTTTTAATCGTTCCCGTACACGTTCCCGTTCCCGTTCCCGTTCCCGAATCATACAGGCTATATAGAGCAAGAGCTTCGTTCACTCAGAAAA
The DNA here is from genome assembly GCA_002429595.1 of Coxiellaceae bacterium UBA6002. Classification (GTDB taxonomy): domain Bacteria; phylum Pseudomonadota; class Gammaproteobacteria; order UBA6002; family UBA6002; genus UBA6002. The sequence goes on along the minus strand of DJAM01000170.1, from coordinate 3,771 downwards.
CACTATAATACACCTCAAAAATCTTCAATATATCCAGGTGAGTTTAAGTAACCTGCTGTATGGTCTCTATATGATTCGGGAACGTGAACGTGAACGGGAACGTGTACGATTTAAGAGGCGACATCCGATGCTACTTACTCACAGAACCTGTGGATAACTATGTTAATAGGGAGTGATAACCGTCTTAAAAACGTTGTAATTATTGGTCTTAGAACAAACTGAACATTATTTGCACAGACAAAATTTTAAATCTAAAAATCAGGCACTTAGAAATCAAATCTAAGAGCTGACTTTAAAAAATAGAACGAAGAATTTTCGTCTTGATAATGACTTGAGGTGTTGTGAATAGATTTCAAAATTATGCGAAATGATTAAGCTTATGGCGCTTAACAAGAAGTGTTCAAAAAGCGATGGCTAATATTATAAGAACCGTATTTTTTTGCAAGCCTTTTTTAAGAATTCTTTAATCTATCGTCACCGAAATTTTATAGCCGCTGTGTTTTCTAATATTGATGACTTGATCTTCAAAAAGTAGATACTGGCCTTTTATTCCAACTAACCTTCCAGCAACGGTGGTTTCTTTATCGAAAGTTGTTGACTTAATTTTTTTGGGTGAATCTAAGAATGGATAAGTTAATTTTATTTCATTGTCTGTTAAAGATTCGTAATTGTGATGTGTGAATAAGAGATCAAGCTCTTCGCGAGCTGTGTGTAGGAGTTGCTCTTTTGCTGCAATCATATCGAAACTTGGGATCTCCTGATTCAGCATCGTTCGCCAATTGGTTTTATCTGATACATATTTTTTTAAAGCAACTTCTATTTGTCCTGACTCGTAACGATTTTTAACTTTGAATAACGGGATTGCTTGGATAGCGCCTTGGTCTATCCAGCGCGTTGGAATTTGAGTATGCCGAGTAATTCCTACTTTTAAGCCAGAAGCATTGGCGAGGTAGACAATATGGTCCTGGGAGCAATGGGAGTGCTCCCAGGTATCTGGGCAGCTCTCATGGGGGTGTTTACATCGTTCAGGAAAAATAATGCATAAATTGCAATCCTGAAGCTTTTGATAACAAGGATAGCAATAGCCTTGTTGGAAACTTTTAGTAGTTTTGCGATCGCATTGAACGCAATAGATTTCGTTAAGGTAGGTCAGTTGCAAATGCTGGCCTAAAAGCTCGTTGAGCGCGAGTTGTTCATTACCGACGACCAACGAATATCGAATGGGATGGCTATACTGCGAAGCTAATTTTCTAAGTGGACCAACTAAATTCATAATCTTTTAGTTTGCTGCTCATCGACCTGGTGAGGGTTAATACGGAATTCTTCAACAGGAGAGCCGTTTATTAAGTGCTCCTGGATAATACGCTCAAGGACTTCAGGCGTGCAGGAATGATACCATACTTTATCAGGATAAACGACCGCTATGGGCCCTCCAATACAGACTCGAAGACAGTTTGTCTTTGTTCGATACAGATCACACACTCCGTCCCTTGCTAATTCCCCTAAGCGTCTTTTTAAGTAGTTCCAAGACAGTAACCCCGCTTCTTTCGAGCAGCATTTTGGATCAGTTTGATCGCAGCAAAGAAAGATATGGTGTTTGATTTTATCGATGTTTAATGTAGCTGCCTTCTCATCAATCTTTTGTTGTAAGTCTTTTAAGTTCACCTTCTAAATCCTCGAGTTTGAGAGCACTTAAGTAGCATGTTGTTCCTTCGCATATATAGGCAACAACTTGATTATCATAAACCTTTTTTGATTCCAAGAAATTTGGTAACCGTTGCTGGTCATCAATGAAGAAGTAAAATCGATTGGGGGCGCAGTATTTTAGAGCAACTTTCCGCCATTCGTTGAATTCTTCCGATTTCCCACGAACAATAATAATTTGAGTGGGTTTAGAATAAAACTGTAGTGCTGTTAGAAATGTGCAATAAAAATCAGGACGTTGGGCTACAACGGGAAGAGCATTTTTGAGTGATTTCTCGGCGCTTTGTAAAAATTCTGTACTGCCAATCAAATATCCAAGTTGTTGCAATAGACTCGTATATACTCCGTTACTCGCTGGTAGTGCTTCATCGGAATATTGTTTCATTCGATAAATCAAGTCTTCATGTACTGCCGGTGTGAAGTAAAACCCACCTGTTGCTAGATCTTCAAACTGTTCTTTCACTACTGAAGTTAGTGCTAATAAAAATTCAAAATCTTCGGTTCGCCATTTCGCTTGCAGTAAATAAAAAATTCCTTCGATCAGAAAAACATAATCATCTAAAGTCGCACTCAGTGTCAGCGTGCCATCCATGTAAACTGAAGCCAGACGCTGGTTATGCCAGAGATTTACACGAATAAAGTCGACAGTTTTCTGGGCTTCCGAAATGTACTGCTTTTCTTGACTGACAAAACCCAAAAAAGCTAATGCTTTTACGGCAAGACCATTCCATGAAGCAATAATTTTCTCATCTCTAGGAGGATACGTTCGGTGAGAACGTAATTGTCGTAATTGAGTCTTTGCTTTTTCAAGCAACTCTTTGAGTTGCTGTTCGCCAATTGCTAATTTAGCTGCAGTTTCTTGTGGTGAAGATGCAATGTGTAGATGCCAGCTGTGCTTAAAATTAGCAGGCTGATTTAAGCCATAAGATAGTGACAATGCTTCATATTCAGCAGGTGTTAAAACATTTTTGACTTCATCTTTTGAAAAAACATAATATTTTCCTTCTTCGCCATCAGTATCTGCAGAAAGTGTTGCATAGAACCCACCGTGTGGGGCTGCAAGCTCACGTAATAACCAGCTAGCGGTTCCTTCGATATAATCATCGAGAAATTGAAAGCCGGCGTATTGCTTTGCTTGCACTAATAATGTTAGCAACAGTGCATTGTCATAAAGCATTTTTTCGAAGTGAGGGATTTGCCATTTTTCATCGACAGAATAACGAAAAAAACCACCGTCAAGGTGATCATACAAGCCACCCTCCAGAATTTTTTTAAGCGTTAGTTCTAACATATTTTTGGCCGCATCGGTGCCATAAAAAAGCAGTCGTTCTAGCGACGGTGTCATCGGAAACTTTGGTGCTTTACTAAAGCCACCATTTTCGTTATCAAATGATTGAGCTAGTAATGCTTCCCCTTTTTCAATAGGGGTAAAAATAATTTGTGAAGCAGATTGTTTAGCTTGTATTTCAAGTTCTTTAATAATGTTTTGGAATGAAATATTTTGTCGCTCTATTTCGTCTTTTTTCTGTGAAAAAACGACATGGACATACTGCAATACTTCTGCAAAAGAAGGAAAGTTGCCAGTTCTAACTTTTGGAAAATAAGTGCCCGCAAAAAAAGGAATCAGAGAGTCTGGAGACAGAAAAATAGTTAGTGGCCAACCGCCCACTTGGCGAGTTAATAATTGAGCAGACAATTGATAAACCTTATCAAGATCCGGTCTTTCTTCTCGATCAACTTTAATATTAATAAAATACTCATTCATCAAGCTCGCGGTATTCGGGTCTTCAAATGATTCGTGAGCCATCACATGGCACCAATGACAGGCGGTATAGCCGATAGATAATAAAATTGGTTTGTTTTCTGCCTTTGCTTTGGCGATTGCTTCTTCTGTCCAGGGATACCAATCCACAGGATTTTCTGCGTGTAGCTTTAAGTACGGGCTTGCAGATTGTGCTAATCGGTTGCTCATCAAAATTCCTTTTTAATTTTCCTCTTCCATTTGTGGAAGAATGCGAAGGTGTTTACTAAACCCCCTCACCCCAACCCTTGTATGTTAGGCCCTTG
>DJAM01000009.1 GCA_002429595.1 Coxiellaceae bacterium UBA6002 | reverse complement strand
TCCCGCCTACGCGGGAATGACCATTTAAACCCGGGAGTGACAATTTAAGCCCGAGAATGACAATTTAAGCGCGGGAGTAACAATTTAAGCTAAACATTCAAAGCATATTTCTCAGGCTCAACATTCGGCCTCATCACATGATTCATCAGAGCCCGTGGATAATGAGCAAATGGTAATCTCTCCATTTCCCTCTCATCATTCCTCGTCCTCATAAAAATCTCACTAAATCGAGTAATATTTGCAGCGACAGTCGGTTGAGGAGTAGGTGGCAAAGTCATTTTTGTAAGTTCTTCTCTGGATTCCATCACTTCTGAAAAATGATTTCCCATCCACGCGATTAGGAATGAAATTAATGTTGCAGGAACGGTAGCCCACATGGGAGATTTGAATTCTTTCAGTGTCAAAAAGATTGTTAATGCGGTATCAACACCATGTAAAGGACCTGCAATACAAACTAAAAGAACATGAAATAGTCGAGCAAGAGTATGCGGTATCCATGCTTCTTCTTTTTTCATATTTGCTGCAGCTGCCTCGAGTTTTTCGGCTATTGATTTAAGATTAGCTTCGCAGAATTTTCCTTCGAATAGAAAGCTTTGAGCAAAGACAGTGCCAGCGATCAATATAATCAGTATTCCGATTATTGCTAATACAATTGCACCAGGAGCTCCTGACGCGATTAACTTTAAGATCCACTCCGGTTCCAGGAACAAAATAAAAGGAATGAGATGTTCTAACATATCAGCGAAAGCGCCGGTCGTTCGAATATATTTTCGAAAGAAATTACTTTTTGCTAATGGCCTGATTAATTGTTGAAGTTTTTCAATGAAAGCTTTGTCGCATGCCTGATCTGGGTGAACGCCTATCTTCTTGCGCATTTCTTTCAGTGTTTCCCACATTTCGCCGGTGAGAATAAATGGCAGATCAAATTTTAAAAAATAAAGAATGCCTAAAGTGGCTTGTAATGGAGTTAAGTTAACTAAGACATTATCAGCTGCGGGATTGTAGAAACGATTAATATAGGCAACACTTGCTGAGGTTAAGAACAGTATGCCACCGCAATCATCAATCAAGGATGTGGCGCAATACCCATAGCGTGAGGCTGGATAGGCAATTTTTTTAAAACTAGAGAGTTCTGCCACAGGGTCGTGGCCTTCCTCCTCGTCTTTATGTTCGACACCAGAAGCATTTTCTTCGATAGCGGTGCCCTGAAAGTTATAACAAGTCACGAACTCGATGACAGCCGCCAAGACGCCGATCCCGATTTTGTAAGGTGTTCCTTTCTTTGGTTTGACCGAATATCTCAAGGATTCAGTAGTATTTAGTCCTTCAACTATAGCTTCATTTACACTGAAGCCCAAAGGTAACCAAGCGCCAATTTTTTCTATTAGTTTCATTTATTCTTGTCATTTTGGTTATTTGTGGCCTGGGTTGCCTTCATTCCTGCGAAGGCTGTCATTCCCGCGAGACATGTCATTCCCATGCGGGCTGTCATTCCCGCGAAGGCGGTAATCCATGCTACGTGTGGCTCTATGCATGGATTCCCGCCTTCGCGGGAATGACACGTGCAATCCAGGATACAGTTTCTTATCAAACGCGTCACAATGTCTCTCAAATGAGAATGATTGTCAATAACATTTGAGAGTTGTTATGGCGCCAAACTTTGTTATAGCGAACATTGCAAAGAATGAGGGGGCATTATGAGGAACGTTTGGGTGCACGTAAAGAAAGAATTGTTATTTTTTACCACTAAAGCAACAAATTTAACCAATTCGAATATTAAATTATTTTAAGAATCGAATAGTTAGTGGATATTTAAACGGCCGACCTTGAGCCGCCTCGACACTTGCAATAATCATTGCAATGATGTGGAAAGCAGCAATGAGTGGCAATAAGAATAAACCAACCACCAATAAGATTAAAAAGGCAGCAACTATGTAGTAGATGGTAACGGATATTTGAAAATTGATGGCCTCTTTCCCCTGACTATCAAGGAAAGGATAATCATGGCGTTTAAATCCCCAAATCAATAGTGGTGCAATGATATTAGCAAACGGGAACACAAACCCTGCAAAACCGCTAAGGTGGCAAATCATCGCCCACGTAGTGGCTTCATGAGATACCTCTGGAGGTGGGGCTAACTCAGGGGTTTGTTGCTTAGTACTATCAGTTTTTGGTTCGTCGTTTGGTTGTTCCATGATTTTGGTGCTCATTCGTTTAATTAATATGATTATAGCGAATAAAATGCCGCTCACGATGCCTAATAAAGCAACGAGTAAGCTAATTGCCAGTGCTTTAATGACAGTCATTAAGCTGGGTTGTCGTAAATAAACCTTATAAGGGGTGTATTGTGGGCTGGTGGTAACGAATTGGTAAGTGCCGGTGTGATCAAACCGGACTGTACCTAAAGAGTAGTGTTGGGCTTTACCTTGATTGCTGCTCCAGCCTATTTTGGGTTTTAGAGTGGTAGTCTTTTGAGTCGTCGGATCGGTGATGCGAAGAGTCATATTGTGCAGGTTATATTCCACTTGGTTGGCAAGATTAGGATGCTGGTTTTCCATCCATAAGGTATATTGCCCAGGATGGACGATATAAATAGACGCCGTTCCTGGAACGTAAAAAGTAATGCCGTGTTTGGCAGCGGAATAGACAGAATGGAAGAGTAGATATAGACCTAACAATGGTCCTGCCAAAAAGATGAGTAGTGCTAGCCAATACCATTTCTTACTAGGAGCCATGTTCCATCCTTATCAATTAAAGAGAACCTTAATGATAATAAAAATCAATGCAGCGACACAACAACTGCAGTTGCTACAAGAAGATGGCGCAGTGCATCGTGAGTATGTTATTTCAACTGGCAAGAATGGGTTGGGAGAGGTACGTAATAGTGAGCAAACGCCTAGGGGTTGGCATCAAATTCGCGCCAAAATTGGCGGTGGCTTACCGACTAATGCAGTATTAGTGGCTCGAAGGTTTACCAATGAAATTTATTCTACGCAATTAGCAGCGCAATTGCCGGCACGAGATTGGATTTTGACTCGTATCCTATGGCTAAGCGGTTTGGAAAAAGGTTTCAATCGCTTGGGGGTGCAAGATACGATGGCGCGTTATATTTATATCCATGGCTGCCCTGATCACTGTCAGCTTGGTGTGCCACTTTCACATGGTTGTATTCGGATGCGCAATCACGACATTATCGAGCTATATGATCTAGTTTCTGTAGGCACTCGAGTTTTGATTAGTGAAAGATAACATGCTATAAATTAAAGTCATCACTTAAGAAAGGGACACTATGACGCGGGTTGACGATATTTTAAAATATTGGTTTGGACATGTAGAACAATCGTTGCTACCTTCGTCTGATCGCATGCACATTTGGTTTTCAGCCGATACGACAATCGATGATGAAATGCGTTCAAAATTTTCTTATGATTTAGAAAAAGCAGTATTAGGTGAGTTGTCTGACTGGGAACAGGACGCTCGTGGTACCTTAGCCTTGATTATTTTATTAGATCAATTTTCTAGACGTATTTACCGAGACACACCATTAGCTTTTGCGCAAGACCATCGTGCCTTGGATCTTTGTTTGCATGGAATCGAAAAACAACATGATCATGTCATTAGTTTGATTGAGCGCGCATTTTTTTATTTTCCGCTCACTCGCTCTGAAAATGTTGATATCCAAGCTACTTCAATTCGCGCTTATAAAATATTACTTGATCTATCTTTTCCAGAAGTAAAAAGTGTTTTTGAAAACCTTTTAGAGTATGCATTAAAACAATTTGACATCATCAAACGTTTTGGTCGATTTCCTGATCGCAATAAGGTTTTAGGCCGTTCTTCCACCAAAGAAGAAATAAAATTCTTATCAGAAGAACAAGATAATATACAAGTTAAGAAATAAATAATCGTAAAGGAAAAATAAAATGGCAATGGGTCATGTCATGTTAGACCTTGCAGGTCCGGAAATTTTGCAATTAGAAAAAGAGCTTATTGAACATCCGCAAGTGGGTGGCATTATTTTATTCAGCCGAAATTATGAAAACAAAAAACAATTGCAAGAGTTGACTAAAAATATTCGAAAAATATCATCTACTTGTTTAATTGCGGTCGATCAAGAAGGTGGTCGAGTTCAACGGTTTTTAACGGATTTTACACAACTGCCACCTTTTGAAGAGTATGGATTACTCTTTGAAAAAAATCAGAACAAAGCATTAGAAGCAGCGCAAAAAATGTCTTATGTTATGGCAAAAGAATTGCAAGATGTTGGCGTGAATATGAGCTTCACTCCGGTTTTGGATTTAAATCTCAAAATAAATGAAATCATTGGCGAGCGTAGTTTTCACAGTGATCCAAATATTGTTGTTAAGTTAGCGCAAGCTTTTATCAGTGGTATGCATCAAGCAGGTATGCCAGCGACAGGAAAACACTTTCCGGGGCACGGTTCTGTGAAAGCAGATTCGCATTTAACGCTACCCGTTGATGATCGAGATTTTGACAGTATTTATCAGCAAGACATGCAACCGTTTATCTTGTTGAACGAACAACTAGATGCGATCATGCCTGCGCATATTTTATATGAAGCTGTTGATAAATTTTCGACCTGCTTTTCAAGTTTTTGGTTGCAAGATGTGCTACGTTCAAAAATTAATTATCAAGGCGTGATTTTTAGCGATGATCTAAGCATGGAGGGAGCCAATCTCGGCGCTGATTATAAAGATCGCGCAAGACTCGCGCTTGATGCCGGTTGCGATATGATTTTAGTTTGTAATAATCGCGATAATGCGATACGAGTATTAGATGAATTTGAGAATTATGCTAATTCTGAGTCTAATCGACGTTTAAATGAATTCTGTCATAAATGTAAATCGAATTAATTCTGTTTTAGTTGGAGAAAGCTGTGATTAAAATCCCTGAGGATATTAAATCTGTCTATGAAAAAGCGACCTGTATTTACACTAAAGAAGAGGTCGAAAAAGCCATTGATCAAATGGCTCATGAAATTACCGGCGCTGTTTCCGAATCCTATCCCATATTTTTATGCGTCGTAGTCGGAGGCATGATTCCACTCGGCAGTTTACTCACCCGTATGGTTTTTCCACTCGAGATTAATTACATCCACGCCACGCGCTACCAAGGAGCCACCTCAGGCGGTGAATTAGTTTGGAAAGCCAAACCAACTTGCAGTTTGGAAGGTAGAACGGTCGTCATTGTAGATGATATTTTGGACAGTGGCTTAACTTTATCAGCGATTATTAAATATTGCGAAGAGCAGGGTGCAAAAAAAATCTATACATCCGTTTTAGTTGATAAACATCATGCGCGTGAAGACGACGGCTTAGAACAAGCAGATTTCACGGGACTAGAAGTTGGCAATCATTACGTGTTTGGTTATGGCATGGATTATCAAGGTTATTTACGTAATGCACCGGGTATTTTTGCTATCGCTCCCGAACATAAGTAATGGATTATTACTTCAATTGGCAATCATTATCGGTTTTTACTATGGTTTCCGGACCTTGCTCTTCTAATTCTGCAACCACAGTATTATTATTATCAGAAAACCAGCTGATACTGTTCCTTAGAGAAGTAAAATAACTAATCGGAAACCAATAGTCTAACATTTCTTTTAATTCTGGATCTTTAGCTAGTAACATTCGATACTGACTTAAACGAAAGGATTCAAAACCTATATTGATCGAATTATATAGTAATATAATTCCTTGTAATTTTTTAGAGCTCGGGTCAGAAGCGTCAGCCACTAAGCGTTGCAATTTTGCCAAATGTTTTATTTTAGTTAGCTTCCGTTCTTGATCTTGCACCATTTTAGGTATTTGTTTTGAGATTCCCGCTATATTAGCCCAGGTTGTTCTTTCTTCACCATTAATAAATATATTAGCACCCGCTTCCAGTAATAATCGGACAATAGTGATGGAGTTGGATCTTGCAGCCATTTGTATGACTGGGATCGTTTCAGTATTTGTAAATCCCATATCTTTGTGAACAGTCCTGACTTTATAGTTGGGGTTCGCCTGTCTTTTCAACATAAACTCAACGATTTCTTCTTGCCTATATCGTACGGCTTCACCTAACAAGTAATCAGTATTAAGATGATACTTAGCAAAAATTTCTAAAGCATGAATGTACCCTGATTTAACTGCCACAGTGACAGGAGATCTACCTTCATCCCTGCCAACAGTGCGCGTATGTTGGAGTAATTCAACTACCTTAGAATGTCCTCTCAAAGTCGCAATGTACACGGGAGAATTTCCCCATGAGTCCGTTGCATCTTGGTCAGCACCCGCTGTAATTAAGGAAGCAGCAATTTCAGTGTGACCGTAATGGGCGGCAAGATGCAAAGGAGATTCTTGGCTCCTATTCAGAGCTCTGACATTTGACCCGCGGCCTAAGAAAACTCTAACATTTGTCCCATGGCTTATGAAAACTCTAACAAGGTTGAGATGTCCATATTGGCTAGCAAGATGGAGAGGTGAGCAACCTCTTGCATCTATAGCAGTTAAATCTGCACCATTAGCTATTAAATCCGCACAAACCGATTCTTGATTACAAATAGTCGCGAGATGAAGTGCTGATCCGACTAAAGTTTGTAAGTTGCGCTGAAAAAAATATTTTGTTTCATCCCGACACATTCCTAGCTGATAAAAATAATCTAATATAGCTTGGCGTTTTAATCGTGCTGCAGCAAAAATGATGTTAGATTCTCGGCTTTCATCAGCTACATGAAAGCTAGGATAACTATGATATGGTTTTTTAATGTCGAGCAATTCCGTAAATGAAGGCTTCTCCAGTTTTAAAGCTTCAAGATTATTTGTATTTACTAAATAAAAGAAGTTTTTTAAGCGGCTATCAAAAGCATTATACTGATGATCATAGACGTTAAAAAAAATTTCTAGAGTACTGTATCCTGGACGTTGGGAGGTTAGATGATAAGTACGATGGAAATCCTCTGCTACGTCCTTGTTAATAGGAAAATGAAGGTTTAATAACATTTCACCAAAGTGTTCAGAGTTAATTTCTGTTTTTAATTTTTTATATACGGGATCTTGAGATTTGCAGATCAATCTCAGCTGCTCAGGATGTAAGGAGAGTGCAAAAAATTGGATAAGTACTGAGGGTAAAGTATCAAAATAAAGTTGAGTTTTTAAAACTGCCATTGATAATCTCCCGTTTTGTGACTTAACATCGAAATGATTAAAAATTTAAAGATAATACATAATGATTAAATAATTCTAATCTAGCACAATGATTAAAAGTTATTTGCTATGGGTTTTTACTTCTTTGTCTTCATGCTCAGAACCTTCCGCTAAAGGGAGACGGCCTGGCGTAGACAAAATTTCACCTCTAGCCATGCTGACAGCAAGTACAGCGGCTTGGGGTTCTGCACCGGCAGATGGATTCAATGACTTTCGCTCTACCATTGTACCTAAAGTAGATCCGACATTTGCGCCTTGTATTAAAGTGCCAGTAATTGGAGCATTAAAATACGCTAGTTTTTCTTTATTGGTGTTAAACAACTTCTGAATATTTGGAGAGATATCTTTTTTATCACAATCGTAAGCACCAATAAGATGAACAATGACGTCATTCTGAAATTCACTTTCTCCAACGTATTTACGGTTTGAATTGACTGTGGATCTTACGATTATTGTAAAAATTCGACTAAACTCTAGCACAAAGCGATAATCAGTACCGTCTAGAGGATTAGATAATTGACTGACAGCACGCCAAGCGATTGTCTTAAGGTAGTTGCGCATGAACATCTGATCTAACTGCAGCGCGGCGCTAACGTGTTTATACGTTAAAGCAGCATCCTTAGCTTCAAAAGCTTTAATTGCGCTTTGTAACTCAATAGCACATTCGATCATACTTATCATTTTTGCTTTATTAGGATGATCAGCAGGTTTAGCGACTGCTAACGACAGCACTGTATTGTTTTGTGAGTCAGAAACAGCAGGGTCAGCATTATTCATAAGTAAAACGCTAAGTGCTTCAAACCTGTGAAGACCTACTGCAACCGTAATTGGCGAAGAGCATCGTGCATTGTTTCCTGTGTAGTAAACTAGATTCTGTTTTAATGTGAGATTAAATCCTGGTTGTTTTTCTAACAGTTTAAAAAGATAGTTAATCTTATCTAAATAAATAGCACGCATTATTGCTGCATTAAGAAACGTATTTTTGTCAATTGAACTTATGTAATCGCATTCAAAAATATGATTGCATACCTGGTCAAAGTTTTGTGATTTATCTTTTACTATTGTTAGATCTAAAGGTGTAACCACGGCTGGACCCTGCGGATCACTTGAGTCCATCGCCTCAGCGAAATTTATAGCAGCAGTTCGTAACTTTTCAGTAGAAGCCAGCAGAGTTGATGCTTGCAACAATGTTTCTATAGCTTCGCTGTTGTCTCCTTCTTCATCAATCAATTTAAATAATTTTAAGGTAAGATCATTCGATGGAGGTCTGTGTTTGCTTGGAACAAAAGGCATAGTTTTTCTCTAATGAGGTGTTTTTTAAGTATCACGAATACAGCGCGACTTATGTGCGTACAAGCGTAGCTAATAATTATTAAGATAATCTTAAAGTGCAGTGGGAAATACTTCAAAATAAGGTTGTGTTTCAAGGCTGTCTTAGGCTAACTTCTACACTTGTAAAGGGGATTTCATCATAACAATCAAAAAAGATTTCACCAGACTAGTATGCAATAGTTAAGCTAGTATTAGAGTATGAGTGATAATCTTCTAAATATTAACGAGTTTCTACAAAAATATCCTTGGCCTGCTGATTTAGCTGTAGACCCTAAACAAGAAGTACTCTGGTATTTTGATCTTAATATTCAACCCGAACAACTATGGCCTTATATAGTCAATACCAATCAATTAGATCACGATTTGGGCTTCCAAGGCATAGAATATTCGGAAGAAAATGGCCAGATTGTAGGTAAAACAGGCAGTGGTGATTATTTCCAATCTTGGATTGAATTACCTTGGGAATGGAATTACAGCCAATGGTTATCACGGATGCGTTATTTTACTGCGGGTCCATTTAAATATAACCGGATCACCGGGGTCATTCAGAGAATAAATAATGGCCAAGCTATTAGATTGTACATTTATATAGGCTCAATCGGCGCTCATCCCTTTGCCGAAAAAATAATGGCTCACTTTTTTGATAAATTTGCTGAGCGTTATCGAGAGGTTTTTAAACGTTATGAACATGAGATTCAAACGGGTACTACTGAAAACCAAAGAGTGTTGACACAAGCACAACGAAACAAGGTTACTGAATATCTCAAATTATTTTCTGGTTTAAAAATCGATATTGAATTGGCCAGACGCTTTTTAGAATATCTCCTACTCGAAAATGAAATCGAGTTATACCGGATTCGCATCGTCTTTTTAGCGAAAAAATGGGGTGCTGATTTGAATTCGTTATTAGAGATCTGTTTGCATGCCGTAAGGCTTGGTCTGTTGCTACTAACTTGGGATACTATTTGTCCACATTGTCGCGGTCCTCGCAGCGAAAATCCTTTCTTAGCTGAAGTTCCAGTGTATGGCCGGTGTGATATTTGTCAGATCGAATTTGAAAGTAATACTGAAAATTCAATTGAGATCGTATTTCATATCCATCCATCTGTGCGAGAGATTAAAAAAGTTTACTATTGCAGTGGCGAAGCCCATGAGAAACCGCACATCAAGCTGCAGCAATCTTTGAGAAAAAAAACTGAAGACATTACGATAGATACCATCGTGCCTCATGGCAAGTACGATTACCGTGTCGTTGGAAATCCTGAAAATAGCTCTTTTGTGCAAAGTGCCAGTTCACAAATGAAAAATCATTCTGATTATTGGCACTTCGCTTTAAAAAATCCCTTTGAAAAGGATATGTTATTTGTCTTTGAAAATAAAACTTGGGAGGCAAATTATATATTAAGACCTGCTATATTATTTAGAAATAACTTATTTCATGAATTATTTCCTGATGAGGCTTTGCCATTAGATTTAAACTTGGAAATTGGCAAACTCAATATCATGTTTATCGATATCTCTCACTCCTCTGAATTTTATTTGCAGCACGGTGATGTCTATGCATTTAAAGAAGTTAGGAAATGGTTTGTTTACATCTCAGAGATTGTAACAAAATTTGGCGGTGTTGTTTTCAAAACGGCGGGTGATGGCTGTTTTGTCTCTTTTAGTAGTTTGAATGATGCATTAGATGCCACCTATTATTTGCACCAGCAAACAGAAAAACGCAAAATCGATATAAATTTAGCGTTCAAGATATCTCTTAATACTGGTGATTGCTTGGCGGTTAATTTTAACAGCAAAATTGACTATTTCGGTAAAACCATCAACATGGTGACAAAATTACAAGTCGAAGCTGAGCCGGGAGATATAATCATTTCACAAAATTGTTTGGACGAGAAAGACTTTAAGCAGCATCTTGATAATTTACATATTAAATATCACCCTATAATAGTGCGTCATCGCAGTTTAACCGCGCCGTTAGAGGCCTTTATTTTGGATTTTGATTCTGCTCGGAAGTAAGTAGGTCTTTTCCCTCCCCCCAGCCTCTCCCGCTGTTAGTTTGAGTATTTTAGGGTATGCGCAGCGGGAGAGGGCTGGGGTGAGGGAAATTAATCAAGCACCAGGCGTCAACACTTTCAGTATCTGCTGCACCAATTTAATCTTAGCCTCATGATTAGTTTCAGTCACTTTAAACTTAAAACCACGCGAACCCTCGAGCTGATACACCTGCGGTTGCTTCTGAATCAAACCAAGTAAATTCGGTAAATTTATATTAGGCTCAGCCTCAAATTCGATCCTGCCATTCTTTTCACCGAACTCGACTTTCGTAATGCCAAGTGGATTACATAATAATTTGATCTCGGTGATTGCGAACAAATTCTTAATGGGTTGTGGCAGTAATCCAAAGCGATCTACCATTTCAACTTGAATATCGTGTAACTCGACTGCAGTTTTGCTGCTAGCGATACGTTTGTATAAATTTAAACGCACGTGAACATCGGATAAATAATTATCGGGAATAAGTGCTGTAATTCTAAAATCAACTTCGCAGCCAGAATTTAAGGGTTGATCAAGATTCGGCTCTTTGCCTTGCTTCAATGCCTTGACGGCTGAATCCAACATTTCACTGTACATATGAAATCCGACTTCTTCGATAAAACCACTTTGATCTTCTCCGAGTATCTCGCCTGCACCTCGAATTTCAAGATCATATGTAGCTAGCATGAAGCCTGCTCCGAGATCTTCTAGGCTCTCAATAGCTTCCAAACGTTTTAAGGCATCTTTGGTGATGGTTTTTACTGGGGGTATTAATAAATAAGCATAGGCTTGGTGGTGTGATCGGCCGACTCGGCCCCGCAATTGATGCAATTGGGCTAAGCCAAAATGATTCGCTTTATTAATAATGATGGTATTAGCCGTCGGAATATCAATACCTGATTCCACAATTGTTGAGCAGACTAACACATTAAATCGACTGTGATAAAAATCGGACATGATTTTTTCAAGTGCCCGTTCAGTCATTTGACCATGCGCAAAATTGACTTTGGCCTCAGGAATGAGCTTAGCTAATTTATCAGTGGTTTCCTCGATTGAGCGCACATCATTGTGTAAGAAATAAACTTGACCACCACGTAAAATTTCCCGTAATACAGCTTCTCGAATGATCCCGGGGTTATACTCTTGAACGAAAGTTTTAATCGATAGACGTTTGGCTGGTGGTGTTGCAATGATTGATAAATCACGAACACCCGTTAATGACATATTGAGTGTGCGAGGAATCGGTGTTGCTGTTAATGTTAAAATATCAACTTCGCTTTTGATTGCTTTAATTTTTTCTTTTTGGGTTACACCAAAGCGATGCTCTTCATCGATAATCAGTAAACCTAAATCTTTAAATTTCAAATCGCTTTGCAGCAACTTGTGCGTTCCAATAACAATATCGACTTTGCCTTCAGTAATTTCCTTTATCGTTTGCTCCTGCTCTTTTTTTGATTGAAAGCGTGAGAGCGCGGCAACTTTGATTGGCCAATTTGCAAAGCGATCTCGAAAACTTTGGTAATGTTGTTGGGCTAAGAGAGTAGTGGGTACTAAGACGCACGCCTGTTTGTTATCTTGAACACAAATAAATGCCGCACGCATTGCTACTTCGGTTTTACCAAAGCCAACATCACCACAGACCAAGCGATCCATAGGTTGCTCTGCCGTCATATCACCAATGACTTCACCAATTGCTTTGAGCTGATCAGGCGTTTCTTCAAAGGGGAACTCAGCTGCAAAAGTTAGATAGTGATGATTGGGAACCGAGAAACTATGACCTCGACGTGCCTCGCGCCGCGAATAAATATCTAATAATTCTGCGGCAACATCGCGGATTTTCTCGGCTGTTTTTTGTTTTATTTTTTCCCATCTTTTAGTGCCGAGCTGATAGAGCGGTGCGTGTTCATCCTCTCGACCGGTATATCGTGCAATTTGATGTAAGGCGGAAATTGGTACATAAAGTTTATTGTTATCTGCATATTCTAATGTTAAATATTCAGCTTCAAAATCGCCGGTCTTAATTAATTGCAGTCCCACATACTTACCGACCCCATGGTTAATGTGAACTACGGGTGCGCCAATCTTTAATTCCGCTAAATCTTTAATAATGTTTTCGGGGTCGGGCGCGTTTTTAGTGCGAAGACGTCGCTGCATCACCTGTTGTCCGAAAAATTGCGCTTCGGTAATCAGCGTAATTTTTGGATCCTGCAGCGCCATGCCTTGATCAAGATTCGCGACGGTTAATGCAATTCGCGTATCGTTATTAAGAAATGATTGCCAGTTGGGAAGGGTAGGCGCTGAAATTTTGCTGTCATCCAATAGGTTAATAATGGCTTCTCTTCTACCCAACGTTTCAGCACAAATCAAAACACGATCATGGCTTTCTTCCAGATAATCCTTCAATGGTTTTAGGGGCACTTCTGCTTTGCTGTCGATTCGAAATTCTTGTGGCTTCGTTGAGGCAAAACAAATGCTGTGATTTCGTTGTTCTTCTGTGATCAGCACTTGCGGAAATTGTTTAATATGACCGAATAAGTCATTAACTGGTAAGACAATTTCTTTGGGATCTAGTATTGGTCGATGAATATCATAGCCAAGTTGCTCATGACGGTAATTAACTTCTTGCCAGAATTGGTTAGCTTTTTGTTCAATGTCGCCTAATTGGATGATGACAGTATTGGGCTCAAAAAAATTAAATAGGGTATTTTTAGTGTCAAAGAATAAAGTCAGATAGTATTCGATGCCCGAAGCAAATTGACCTTGGGTGACGCTTTCATAAAGTGGACAGAGGGTAGGGTTGCCACTAAAGTGGTTACGCCAAGCTTGTCGAAATGTGGAAATTGCTTTGTCGTTGAGAGGGAATTCTCGAGCCGGGAGCAATTGAATTTCATCGACCACCTCGATCGATCGCTGCGTATCCGTTTCGAAAGTACGAATGCTATCTACTTCAACATCAAAGAGATCGATACGAAAAGGGTTTTCACTACCCATCGGAAAAATATCAATGAGAGACCCTCGGACTGAAAATTCACCATGCTCCATTACTTGTGAGACGTGTCGATAACCAATGCGCTCCAAACGGCGCTGAAATTCAGTGAGATCAAGTTGATCGCCTTTTTTTAAGAAAAAGGTTAACGATTCGACATAGTCTCGAGTCGTTGTAAAATGCATCAAGGTATTAATCGGTACGATTAAAATGCCTTTTTTGAGTTGGGGTAGGCGGTACAGGGTCAATAATCGTTCAGAGATGATGTCCTGATGTGGTGAAAATTGATCATAAGGTAAAATTTCCCAATCCGGAAAATTAACAATGGGCACAGATGAGTCACTAGCAAAAAAATTCAACTCAAACTGCAGCTTGGTGGCTGTTAGGGTATCGGGTGTCACGACTACCACAAGGCCGGAATAATTAACGGCACTACTATAGATGGCTAGACTTTGAGCTGCGCCATACAGATGAGTCCAAAAGTGTCGTTCGCCAGTTTTGTTTGGTAAACTTGCGTTTAATGGAGAAAGGTTAGTCATATTGATCACATATTCTATAATTGGATATTAATATCTAGCTAACAGGATTTTTACTTAGGAGACAGGGATGTACAAGCTAAAAAATGTTCCTCTGACCATTTCAGGGATTTTAAAAGACGCTTGGGAACTTTACAAACCCAGCCTGCTTCCCCTGTTACCTTGGGCTATTATTATTTCTATTATTCATATCGTACCATTTTTGTACGGTTTCGTTGGTTTTTACGAAGTCAATGCTAAAGGCCATCTTGTTTTCTCCTGGCTAGCACTATTGGTGTATGTGGGTTTGTTAATTGTCGAAGCTTACTTTGTGTCGGTATTGTTATATACAGGACAACTCATTGCAACTGAACAGAAGGTAAACTACAAGATTGTCTTTGGATATGCCAAGAGCAAGATCTTTACGCTATATTTTTCGATGCTATTGTATTTTCTAGCAATTAATATCGGAGTATTTTTATTAATATTGCCTGGGATTTTCATGGCGATCTTATTTTCGATGTTTTTACCGTTCATCGTTATCGAACGACAAGGCATATTCCAATCTTTTGAAAGTAGTGCCAGATTAGTTTGGGGTTTTTGGTGGCAAACTTTTTTCGTTATTATCATCCCTTATATACTTTCTTATTTATTGCGAAACTTCATCAGATTCACGCCGTGGGCCGATCAAATCTGGCTATTGCTAATCGATGCCTTTATTTTGAGTTTCTTTATTCCGTACTTTTACGCTATTTTACTTGTGCAGTTTCATAACTTGAAATTCATCAAGTCGCTGCCATCGCCAACCTCGGATCAGCATCGATTACAGAGTTAATAGGAATTTTATTCCCTCTCCCGCTTGCGGGAGAGGGCTAGGGTGAGGGTAATCTACAATTTCATCAACGCATCAATTTTCGCTGCAACGATAAAATCATTTTCAGACAAACCAGAAATAGCATGCGTCTTTAGCGAAATCGTACAGTAATTAAAACCAACACATAAGTCAGGATGATGATTTTCTTTATTTGCGATATAGGCAACAGCATTCACAAAATCCATGGTTTTATGAAAATTTTTAAACGATAAACTTTTGGTAATCTCCGGTGCACCAAAATTTAACGTCCAATCATTGAGCTTTTTCATTAATACTTCGGCTTCTGGCTTGGACAAACCAGCCGTACCACCTTCACAAGGAACACATTTTTTTTCGGTTAAATCGCTCATAAATTCTCCTTAACAAATTATGCCGCCGCCAAGACAAATATCTTGGTGATAAAACACCACAGATTGTCCAGGTGTAATAGCACGTTGTGGTTGTTCAAATGTCACTTGATACCGATCGTCAGCAACTTGGGTCACTGTACAGGGTTGTTCTTTTTGTCGATAACGAATCTTCGCATGGCAAATAAAGTTTTCATTTGGTTTTTGAGCTATCCAATGTATTTGTTCACAATGCAACGAAGATTGCATTAACAAGGGATGTTCAGGATCCTGACCAACAATCAGTGTATTTCGATTAAGATCTTTATGAAGCACGTACCAAGGAGCTTCAGAATAATTTTTATGGCCACCAATGCCAAGACCTTGACGTTGACCAAGGGTATAAAACATTAATCCCTGATGGCTGCCGATGACTTTTCCGGTATCAGTTTCAATATCACCCGGTTGTGCTAATAAATATTCTTTGACGAACTGATTAAACTTTCGCTCCCCGATAAAGCAAATTCCAGTGCTGTCTTTTTTTTGTGAAGTAATTAATCCGGCCTCAGAAGCTAAAGCTCGCACTGATTTTTTTTCGAGTTTTCCGAGCGGAAACTCACTGTGACTCAATTGATGTTGGTTCAGCCGATATAAGAAATAACTTTGATCTTTCGTGTCATCGAGCCCTTTTTTTAGTAGCACTAAATCTTGTTGCTTTTCTAATTGCGCATAATGGCCTGTGGCAATGGCATCGGCTCCGAGCTCGAGCGCATAAGATAAAAAGGCTTTAAATTTGATTTCCTGATTACAAAAGATATCTGGATTTGGCGTTCGCCCTTTAGCAAGCTCATCTAGAAAATAAGTAAAAACCCGATCCCAATATTCTTTCGCAAAATTAACAGTTTTTAATGGGATACCCAATTTATCACAGACCGCTCTAGCATCCGTTAAGTCAGCTTCCGCCTGACAATAAGGATCATCTTGCTCTGCCTCCCAATTTTGCATAAACACGGCAGTAACACGATAGCCTTGTTGAGTTAAGAGCAGGGCAGTAACGGATGAGTCGACCCCTCCAGAGAGGCCTAATACAATGTGCTTTTGATGGTTCATTAGAGGAGTTTAACAGAGTAAAGAAGCCTAGAAAACAACCAACCCTCTTGTCATTACCGCGAGAGGCTGTCCATTCCGCGAATGGGCTGTCATTCCCGCGAAGGCTGTCATTCCCGCGAAGGCGGGAACCCATCCTTCCAGCCGCACCTATAAATGGATTCCCGCCTTCGCGGGAATGACAGGTAAATATCCCCTTTCCCGCAAAGCGGGAGAAGGTTAGGGTGAGGGTAATTTATGCAACACTGACCATTCACCCGGCAGTAAAGAACCTAACTGCCACTCTCCAACCGAGACCCTAACCAATCTCAACGCAGGAAAACCAACTGCAGCAGTCATCCGTCTAACCTGACGATTACGTCCTTCTTTTATTTTAATCTCGATCCAACTCGTTGGTATTGAGGCGCGAAAACGAATCGGAGGATGACGGTCCCAAAGATCTGGTATTTCTATCACTCGCGCCAATGCAGGTTTGGTCATGCCATCCTTCAGCATGACGCCTCTTCTTAAATTATTTATAGCCTCTTGCGTGATTGCGCCATCGACTTGAACCCAATACGTTTTTTCCCACTTAAATTTGGGATTCATGATTTTATTGCGAAGGCTAGTATCATCGGTTAGCACCAATAAGCCTTCACTGTCGGCATCGAGTCTTCCCGCTGCATAAACGCCTGGTATGGAGAGATAGTCAGCTAGTGTGGGGCGATTGCTAGGATCTGTGAATTGACTAAGCACACCGTAAGGTTTGTTAAATAGAACTATTTTGGTCATGGATTCTTGTGCTCATGTAATAGGATTTACCCGAAAATAATGATATTCTCGCCCAATATTCTTGGTTAGTACAATGGAGAATCACATGGCATATTCAAAAATTAAAGTTCCAGCAACAGGTGAGAAAATTACCGTCAATGCTGACCTCTCTTTAAATGTTCCAGATAACCCAATAATCCCGTACATAGAAGGTGATGGTATTGGTATAGATATTACGCCGGTTATGAAAAAAGTTCTCGATGCGGCTGTAAAAAAAGCCTATAACGGCAAGCGCAAATTGGAATGGATGGAAGTCTATGCTGGTGAGAAATCTACTCATGTATACGGTGCCGACACTTGGTTACCTGATGAAACATTAGATGCCATCAAAGAATATATTGTTGCCATCAAGGGTCCGTTAACCACACCAGTGAGTGGCGGTATTCGTTCTTTAAACGTAGCTCTGCGCCAACAACTCGATCTTTACACGTGCTTGCGTCCGGTACGTTATTACGAAGGCACGCCTAGTCCAGTGAAAGAGCCTTGGAATGTCGACATGGTGATTTTCAGAGAGAACTCTGAAGATATTTATGCTGGCATTGAATGGGCTGCTGACACTCAAGAAGCCAAAAAAGTGATCGATTTTCTTCGAAACGAAATGGGCGTTAAAAAAATACGTTTTCCTGAGCATTGTGGTATTGGTGTTAAGCCGGTGTCTAAAGAAGGTTCAAGTAGGTTAGTGGCGCGTGCTATCCAGTATGCCATCGACAACGATCGTGATTCTGTGACCTTAGTTCATAAAGGCAATATCATGAAATTTACTGAGGGCGCCTTTAAAGATTGGGGGTACCAAGTTGCAGTTGAAAAATTTGGCGCAGTGCCTTTAGAGGGTGGTCCTTGGCATGTACTGAAAAATCCAAAAACTGGCAATGAAATCGTTATTAAAGACGTCATTGCTGACGCCTTTTTGCAGCAAACATTGTTACGGCCTATCGAGTACAGTGTTATCGCGACCTTAAACCTCAATGGCGACTACCTATCCGATGCGCTAGCAGCTCAGGTAGGTGGAATTGGCATTGCACCAGGCGCCAATATAGGTGACCAAGCAGCAGTGTTTGAGGCGACTCACGGGACCGCTCCGCGCTACGCTGGTCAAGATGCGGTTAATCCTGGTTCAATTATTCTATCTGGTGAGATGTTATTGCGCTATTTGGGCTGGTTCGAGGCGGCCGACTTAGTAAATAAAGGTGTTGAAGAGGCCATTAAGGCAAAAACCGTCACCTATGATTTCCACCGGTTTATGACAGACGCTAAACTGCTCAAAACATCTGAGTTTGGTGATGCCGTGATTTCCCATATTAATGCCTAGCCTTTAACCTGAATGGAGCCTTCCTCCATTCAGGTTACAAATACCCTACCTACAGCCAAAATCTTCTAAAAATTCTGAGCCTAGAGGAAAAGTCGATTAAAATCGTCTAATGTTTAAAGTAAGTAGAGAGACAAAATTGATGAGTGAGAATAGAGTTGAGTGGGGCGATTTAGCAGTAATTGAAGAGCAGCGCCCTGAAGTTAAAAAACCGAATTTATATAAGGTTGTTTTAATGAACGATGACTTTACACCGATGGACTTTGTGGTTGGAGTACTCATCAAATTTTTTCATCTACAAATTGAGCGGGCCACGCAAATCATGTTGCAGGTGCATTTAGAAGGGAAGGGTATATGTGGGGTTTATACATACGATATAGCAGAGACGAAGGTGGCTCAAGTGAATAATTATGCTCGTAGTTCAGAATACCCTCTATTGTGCAATATGGAGATTGCATAAGGAGTTAAGGAGGTGCAACATGTTTAGCAGAGCACTTGAAATATCAATCAATAATGCTTTTGAACGAGCAAGAGATAAGCGCCATGAATTCATTACGGTCGAACATCTTCTATTAGCCCTACTCGATAATCCGGATGCCGTTGAAGTTTTGGTTGCTTGTGGAGCTGACTTGAATCGTCTCAAAATTGGTTTGGGCATCTTTGTCGATGAAACCACACCACTTTTGCCAGTTGGCAATGATTCTGACATTCAACCTACTCTAGGATTCCAAAGAGTATTGCAACGTTCAATAATCCAAGTGCAAACTGCTGGTAAGACGGAAGTCACCGGTGCCAATGTCTTAGTAGCGATTTTCGGAGAACAAGAGAGTCAATCAGTGTACTTTTTAAGTCAAGAAAACGTCACTCGATTCGATGTCGTCAATTATATCTCTCACGGCATTTCTAAAGTGCATCATCATCATCATACTAGCCCGAGCCCCTTGGAGCGGTCTAATGATCATGACCCTGCTGATGGCTTTGTTCACGAAAGCCCCTTAGAGCGCTTTGCCGTTAATCTGAACGAACAAGCGAAAACGGGCCGCATTGATCCCTTAATAGGACGTAAAGAAGAGATTATGCGTACTGTTCAAGTCTTGTGCCGAAGACGCAAGAACAATCCTTTATTGGTTGGCGAGGCCGGAGTCGGTAAAACGGCCATCGCAGAAGGCCTTGCTAAGCTAATAGTAGAACGCAAAGTACCCGAACCGATTCTGAATAGTACCGTTTTTGCTCTCGATCTTGGGATGTTATTAGCAGGTACTAAATATCGCGGTGATTTTGAAAAGCGTTTCAAGGAAGTATTGAAAGATCTTAAACGCCATCCTGGTGCGATCGTGTTTATTGATGAGATCCACACCATTATCGGTGCCGGCGCAGCGAGTGGTGGCACGATGGATGCCTCTAACCTGTTGAAGCCGCTACTTAGTAGCGGTGAGATTCGGTGCATGGGTTCAACTACCTATCAAGAATATCGCACGATTTTTGAAAAAGATCGCGCTTTAACCAGACGCTTCCAGAAAATTGATATTACTGAACCGTCTGTGAGTGATACCTATAAAATTTTATGCGGCTTGAAGAGCCGTTTTGAAAACTATCATGGTGTGAAGTATACCTTCACAGCTTTGAAAGCAGCTGCTGAGCTGTCTGATCGATACATTAACGAACGTCATTTACCTGATAAGGCGATTGATGTCATCGATGAGGCTGGCGCTTATCAACGCTTACAGCCACCCAATAAGCGACGTCGCGTTATTGGGGGTCGTGATATCGAAGAAGTGGTTGCGAAAATAGCCCGCATTCCAACCCGACATATCACCTTGTCTGATCAAGCGGTTTTAAAGAATATTGAAATCGACCTTAAAAACTTGGTATTTGGCCAAGAGCATGCCATTGCATCTTTGTGCACGGCCATCAAGTTGTCTCGATCTGGTTTGCGAGAACCTGATAAACCCGTTGGTAGCTTCTTGTTCGCCGGTCCAACGGGTGTGGGTAAAACCGAAGTGACGCGCCAATTGGCCAAGACGTTGGGAATCCAACTGATCCGATTTGACATGTCTGAGTACATGGAGAGACATACCGTTTCTCGATTGATCGGTGCGCCTCCAGGCTATGTTGGCTATGATCAAGGTGGTTTGTTGACTGAAGCAATTAACAAACATCCACATGCTGTGTTGCTGCTCGATGAAATCGAAAAAGCACATCCCGATGTCTATAACTTGTTGTTACAGGTAATGGATCATGGCACATTGACCGATAATAATGGTCGTACCGCCGATTTCCGTCATGTGATCATCGTGATGACTACCAATGCCGGTGCAGAGCTCTTAGATCGAGCGAGCATAGGCTTTATTGAGCAAGATAATGCAACAGATAGTGGTCAAGCCATTCGAAAACTGTTCACGCCAGAATTTCGAAACAGGCTGGACGCTGTCATCCAATTTAACCATTTAAGTCCAGAGATTTTGTATCTAGTGATCGATAAATTTATCGCTGAACTAGATGCAGTGCTTACCTCTAAATCTGTGAAGTTAACCGTGGCCATGAGTGCTAAAGAATGGCTAGCTAAACATGGTTATGACAAGAAGATGGGGGCAAGACCAATGAGCCGTTTGATTCAAGAGCAAATCAAAAAACCTCTTGCTGATAAACTGCTATTCGGTTCTCTGAGTAACGGTGGTGCGGTCACGATCTTAGTAGAAGAAGATCAATTGGTCATCAACACCGAAGAAGTTTAGCGATAATCCATTGGGCCGCATCGGCCCAATGGTCTTTATTCTTCTGTTGCTGCTTTTTTCTTATCTGGATTTCGAAAGCTGATTCGACCCTTGGTCAAATCATAAGGGGTCAGTTCTACCGTCACTGTGTCTCCGGTTAAGATACGAATATAGTTTTTACGCATCCGCCCAGAGATGTGAGCTGTAATAATGTGACCATTTTCGAGCTTAACGCGAAACATGGTATTGGGTAAGGTTTCAATCACCACACCCTGCATTTCAATTTGATCTTCTTTTGCCATTGATCAATGAGTCCTATGAATGAAAATTGACCATCATACTATCATTTTGACCAAGCACAAAGCGCAGGATTAGTAAGGCTACTTTTGAGAAACCGTATAAATTCGTCTCTTGGAATTTCACAAGTACCAAATTTCTGCAAAAATGGATTGTTAAACTGACAATCAATAAGCTCATAATTAAATTTCTGTAGATGATTGACCAAAGCGACTAAGGCAATTTTGGAGCCGTTTGACTCAAAAGAGAACATCGATTCTCCTGCAAAAATACGGCCACAATCCACTCCATATAATCCTCCAATTAATTTACGGTCACGCCAAACCTCGATCGAATGAGCATAACCCGCCTGATGTAGATTAAGATAAGCTGCGATCATCTCTTTTGAAATCCAAGTTTCTTGTTGTTTGGGCCTTGGGCTTGCGCAAGCGTTTATCACCTGTTCAAAATCTTGATCGATCGTGATTTCAAAAGTTGTATGCCGCAAAACTTTTTTGAGACTTCGGGCAATTTTAAAATCTTCTAAAAAAATGACGGCACGAGGATTGGGGGACCACCATAAAATTGGTTGACCTTCATTGAACCAGGGGAAAATTCCATTTTGATAAGCGCTAACTAGTCTTTGCACACTTAGATCACCACCAACGGCTAGTAATCCGTTTGGCTCTTTTAGCGCAAAGCTAACATCTGGAAAATCGTCTGTTTCAGATAATAAAATTTTAGGCTTCATATACATACACCTAGCGATTACTTTTGTCATTCTCGCGTACGGTTGTCATTCCCCCGCGCAGGCGGGAATCTATCCTTGAGAGCAACTGGAAGGATGGATTCCCGCCTGCGCGGGAATGGCAGAATGAGATTGACAGACTACCACTAAGCCATGGTATGGTAATAGCTAATAAGGATATAAATAAGGAAAGAGGGAAGCTTAATTATAATAATTATTAGGAGCTTCATATGATAAAAAAAATAACCTTTGGACTTGCTGTTTTACTTTCTGGAATGACCGCTAGCGCTCTTGCTTCAGAACAATCTCCTTGTAACGTCACAGTGCCTTGCTATAACGGTGGTGTAACCCTTGGTGTGACTGGTCTTTATTTAAGACCAACCAGTGGTAACAACGCTTATGCATTTGTCTCTGAAGTAACTCCTGGTGGTGTTTCTAGAAAGCATTTAAAAAGTGTTGAACCTGATTACGACTGGGCTTACAACGTAAGCTTGGGTTATATCTTTCCAGGTACAGCTAATGACGTAAAAGTGACCTACAGCAATTTCAATCATCACACCCAAGATGGCATTGCAGATACTGGACCACTTTTAATCGCAGCGACTGTGCCTTTCATTTTTCCTGCTGATGTAATTTTAGAGAAAAGTTCAGCAAGTGCCAGATATAATTATCAAACGTTAGATATTGATTTTGGTCAGCATTTTAATATTGGTTGCAACACCCACGTAAAATTAATCGGTGGTGTCAGGCTTGCTGATTTAGAGTCCTCCTTCAAAACTCGTTATGATGGCGTAGTGGCTGTCCCAGGCGTTCTGCTAGGTGATACCTACATTGCTAAAGCTGAACAAAAGAGTAAATTCGAAGGCGCGGGTCCTCGTGTAGGAACTGAAGTAGAATATAGTCTCGGTAATGGCTTTGGTGTCGTAGGTCAAGCGACTACTTCGTTGCTCGTGGGCAATGTTAGAAGTAACCACCTCCAAAACGAAGTTGTACTTGATGATGATGGCGCTAACCTGTTTGAAGTGACTACTTCTGAGCACAGTGGTAAACGCACTCACATTGTTCCTAATTTAAACGCTAAGTTAGGTCTTAATTACAACTATCAATTCTGTAACCCAACCCGCACCAAAATGACTCTAGAAGCGGGTTACCAAGTGGACCATTACTTTAATGTTAATGAGCGAATCAATAGTGTTGAAGCTTTTGCCGCAGGTAATGCGCAAGCAATCAACACCAGCTTCAGCGGACCCTATATAGGCCTCCAAATCAAAGCCTAGTCCGTACTTTTGGCACGTGCCGAGCCAAGGATTGGCTTGGCGCTGCCTCCTAAGTCTTTGAACCACAAGCAAAAATTCCTGAACCTCCCCCAAAAGATCGAAAAATGTTGCGATTTTAAGCTTAAGTTGTTATTTTTACGTACCTGTTTTCACAGGCTAACCATGAATAATTACTTACTGCTCTAGGAGAAAGAGATGAAGAAGATCACTATCAGCGTTATAGCCCTGGCTTTTTCTTTTTTGGTAACTTCTAGCTTTGCAGCCACCAACAGCACCGTAAAACACGAAGTTGCAACACCGCATTACACTTCAGGCTTTGGTTTTGGTTTAGCTTAACCTCTTCTTATTCCCTCTCCCGCTT
>DJAM01000001.1 GCA_002429595.1 Coxiellaceae bacterium UBA6002 | reverse complement strand
TAATTCATATTCCGAACTTGGTAGGCGTTTAATCGCTTCCAACAGAAGATATATGCCTTTACGTTCATGCCCTGTCGAAGGGAATAGCAAGATAGTTTTATTTAAGGAAATCCCAAGCTGCTGACGAAACTTTACTTTGTCACCTTGATATCGTTGATTAAATTTTTCAACATCGATCGGCGGATGTAAACACACTATTTTTTCTTTAGGCACTTCGTAATATTCTAGCAATTCTTTTGTTAATGAATGCGAATGTACAACGATTAAATCTGCACTTTGATACGAGGCTTTTTCTAGATTAATTTCGATATTATCTAAGAGCTTTGGAGTTTTTCCAGTTTGTTTTAAAAACCCCATATGAGTGCCACCACAAATCAAAATATTTTGATTTATTGCTCGCATTAAGCTAATGCGTAAATCATAATTTCTTAGATTTTTATTTTTATGGAGATGCCAACCAAAAAAAAATTTCCTTAGTTTTTGAGGCAAGTAAAATAAATTATATCTCTTAATCTGACAGGGTGGATTTTTTAGTCGCACTTTTTTGTAAACGTGAATTGTGACGTCATCTTTTTGTCGATTAAATTCGTTGATTAAATTAAAGAGATAGGTTTCCATTCCTCCTTTTAATTTTAACTGATGATGGATAATTGCTACACGCATCTGCCACCTTTTAATAAATCTGTAGGTTGGTATTTAGTTGCCAAGAATACTGATAGAAATGTTATAAATAAAGCGCCAGCCGGATTAACCAATAATGCCGCGTTACAACAACCTAATAAACAAAATCCAACGAAGACGCCTTGCAATAGCCTTTTTTCATTTGTCGGTAGTGACAAAGTAGCTTGCCAAACCAGCGCCAACCATATTAAGAAAGCGACCAAACCTAGTGTCCCAATTTGGAACCAAATTAGTAGGTATTCATTATGAGGATGAGCTGGCCAAGTATCATTATCTAATTTAGGCCCATTTGAATTGCGATAGAGTTCTTCGAAGCTACCTGTTCCCGCTCCGAGTAACCAGTGTTCTTTGATCACACGGAAACTGAACTTAGCAAACGCTAAGCGCAGCCCAATTGAAGTTTGCTCATGACCGTGTTGATACTGATGAACGTTCGAAATAACCTGATGAATTCGATTGTTAAACGTCGGAGAAAATATAAATAATCCCCCAAACATAATCGGTAATGCAATTACAGCTGCCAATACCCCTTTCCAACTTAACCGTTGCCATAAGAAAAGACCTGTTAATGCTAAAAAGATTAGATAGCCAGCGCGCTCTTGATTCAAAAACAAAATATCAAAACTACAGATTAAGCAACATAACAATGCTAACCAGCGATATTTTTTATTATCCATCGCTAAATTTGCTAACAGAAATGCTGCAAATGAAACGACATAACCACCATCCAAATCTTGCACAAACAACCAATGTTTACCTGGCCCTAAACCCATAATGATAATTCGGAAATAGTGAAGGTATGCATAGACTTCGCTCACCATCACACTCAACAGAAACGCAACAATCGCATAATTTCGTAACTTCTTGTCACAAAATAACGGAATAAAAAACAAGGGGTAAGCAAGTTTTAAATATTTATTTAAGTGGCGCAAAGCAAAATGAAAACTCCCTTGCGTGTAAAACATGCCTAGAGCAAGTAAGAAAATTAATACCAAGGAAAAGATCATAACCCTATTTTTGATTAACGTTGGCCACGCTCGCAAACCTTCACCTGATAACATAAACAAAATAACCGCAACAGTATAAAGCTTATTCAAGAAGGGAACGCAAAGCATGACACTTGTTAAACCAACCAGTACACAAAGTCTCGCGGCACTCGTTATTTTTGTACTTGAAACTAATTCAAATGGTGCGGTTAAAACACTCACGAATCATCCTCTAGATATTGTTGAATTCCTCTTTGCGCCTGAGTTTCTGTACAATTTAAACACTCTTGCAAACGCTGCCGATTTTCTGCTTCATTAGAACGGCTAGCTTCTTGATGCCAAAGATGAGCCACTGGCACTGAGAATTGACCACTTTTTCGTCTAATCCCATTTTTTAATAGGCGAATCACTAAATCTGAATCTTCGTAACCCCATCCTTGATATGCCTCGTCAAAACCATTAACACCGATAAAGTCATCTTTCCAGACGCCTAAATTACAGGTTTTAACATTGCGCCATTTTTTTAACGACCAGTACCTTGGAATAGGCAAACATAACAAGGGGAGAAAACGATTGCAATTACCAATTACGCGATGTTTTATCCAACGGGCCATTGACCAATCTAATGGGGTTTCTTGACTATGTAGGATCGTATCGGTTAAATTTTTAGACAAAAGAATCCTATTACCCGCAACAAAGTGACCTTTTTGTGCCAACCTTAAGTGTCTTGCAGTGAAGTGTCTTAGAGGAATACAGTCCCCATCTAAAAAAATTAAATAATCTCCTTTGGCACGTGCCACCGCTTTATTGCGAATTTTTGCAGCTTGAAAACCATTGTCATCTTGCCAAACGTGTTTTATTCGAGTCTGGTGTTGCTTTTTCCAAACCTCAATAACTTTCGCTGTTTCTTCCGCCGAACCGTCATCAGCGATGATAATTTCGTGTGGCTGAACACTTTGCCATGTAAAGCTGCTCAATACCCTGCTCAAAGCCCCCGGCCAATTATACGTAGTGATGATAACGCTGATTTTAATCTTTCGGTGCAACTTCAACCGCCTGTGTTAAATGTTGCCACACAATGCTTGGAGTTACCGTTGCAAAGCAAGCCGGAGTGACTGAAGAAGAAAATTGGTAACCGCATTTTTGATTCCGACAGGGTGAACAATTAAACCCTACCGTTAAATGGTATTGGTTTCTACCTATTGTCCCCACTTCATTAGGATCTGTTGGCCCGTAAATAGAAACAGTAGGGACACTTAAAGCTGCCGCAAGATGACCTAATCCGGTATCAACACTCACAGCGCCACTAGCATGCGCTAATAAATTTGCAAGTTCCGACAAAGAAGTTTTAGGTAATACCTTGACACCATTTTGTTCACCTTTAATTCTAATGGCACGACTGTGCTCTTCAAGATTACCCCATGGTAATAACACCTCATAACCTGCCGCTACTGCAAGTTTTGCTAGCTGCGTCCAATAAGATTCTGGCCATTCTTTAGTTAACCACGTTGTACCATGTATAAATATGACATAGGGTTTTTGTTCGATACTTCCGGCAAATTTTAGGTTAAGACCATACTCAGGCGTTGAATCCTCATCCAAGGGATATTCTAGAATGCTACTAAATAACTTTCGCATTCGCGTGATTGCATGAAGCTTTGGATTAACATTTGCTTTTTTTTGATAAACCAAGCTTGCTAGTGGCTCCCAGGCAGATTTGCGATCTAAACCACAGCGCAAACCATTTGCAATCGCAGTGATGAATGCACTTTTCAAAAGTCCTTGAGCATCAATAATGTAGTCGTATTTTTCTTTGCGCAGGCAGTTCAGAAATTTTTTAACTTCGCCATTTTTAATTAGTTCTAATGGTTGCTTCCTGAATTTTCGAAATGGAACAGGTATTACTTCAACTACACTAGGATGCCAAGTAGGTATTTCGGAAAACGCAGGTTCAACCACCCAAGTAAAATTGACATTAGAAAGTTGCTTAGTAGCATCGGTGATAGCAGGCAAAGTATGGATCACGTCTCCCATTGAAGATGTTTTGACAATCAGAATTTTACCCATGACTTAATAATCTACTCATATGAGAAAGAATAATATTCGGCATTAACTGTCGCATACAGTTGAAATGTTCTAACGGACAAACTCTTTTGAAGCACGGGCTACAAGCTAGCTCTTGACTTACAATAGCCACGTTTTTGGCTAGTGGTGGCGTAAACCGTGGTGAAGAGGAGCCATAAATTACGATCAAAGGACGGCCCACTGCCGCTGCAATATGCATCAAGCCAGAATCGTTACTGATGACTACTTTCGCTAACGAAAGTAATTCGATTGCTTCTGATAAAGAAGTCTTACCACAAAGATTGTGACAATGTTGGTCTAGATTTTGTTTTATTGTTCCAGCGAGTTCAACTTCCTTTGATGATCCAAAAATCAATACTTGCCAGCCTTCTTGCATTTTTTCTTTTGCAACTTGCGCAAAATACTCACTCGGCCAGCGCTTGGCAGGACCGTATTCGGCACCTGGGCAAAGCGCAAGAATTGGACGATTATCGGAAATATTAAGTTTACTAAGAGTATGTTGTCGAAGCGTCGAATCCAAGCTTAATTGTGGATAAAATTGTTCTAGCGAATCAGGTAATTGCGAACTTTTAGGTTGACCTAGCGCCACAAAGCGCTGAATCATGAGTGGTAGTGCTCCTTTATCTAAACGACGAAAGTCATTTAGTAGACCTAGACGCCATTCACCTAGCCATCCAGTTCTTAGTGGAATTTTTGCCCACCAAGGTATGAGCGCGGATTTAAAAGAACCTGGCAAAACAATCGCTTGCTGATAGCCCTTGGATCGTAATGACTTAGCGATCTTATATCGTAAACACAAGTTCAACTCACCATGACCCAATGGCAAAACGATACCTTCGTTGACCTGTGGCATTCGTTCGGCGAGTGGCAAGGTCCATTTCGGAGCTAAGACATCAATGAGTACATTTGGTGTGGTCGATTTTAAATATTTGAATAATGTTTGTGCCATGACCATGTCACCGATCCAAGCAGGACCTATGACTAAAATTCGATCTGAAGCGGATGTTGGGTAATCAGTCATGGTTTTAAGCACCCTTAATCAGCCGCTCTTCTCCTGCGATCAAAATCTTTTAAATAGTATTCGGTACTGCAGTAAGGACAAACTACATAGCCAACTTCGTCAATCGGCAGGAAGACTCTAGGATGAGCATCCCAAAGTCGCATATTTGGCATCGGACAGGATAATGGTAAATCGTTCTGGGTAATTTCATAGTGAATCGTGGTACACGCTTGTTTCTTAGATGTCATGTGTTCTCCAATTTCAATCGGGGTTACAGCTTAAAGGTTAAGCCTGTCCCATAAAAATCAGCATCTTCTAAATCTTCTGTTCCGAAAGTTCTATAGTAACCTATATTGCCGCTGACACGGCAATTAAACGCATAGCATAATTGCACGCCTAGCATTGGTCTTAAGTATTTGTCTCTGTCATTCAGTTTAGTGGTGACATTTTTAGTAACAACTTCGACATTATCTCTAAAAACATAAGCCATACCCGCTTTACCTACCAGACTCACACTACATGAAAGCGGCAACGAAAATTTAGCCAAAAGATCTAATGAGTCTTGAGAAAAATCTACTTTACGTCCACCATTTTTGAACTCAGGGTCCTGATACATCAGAAAACCTAGTTCCAAACCAAGATTTTGGTTAATATCAAATCCGGTACTTAATCTACCCGCAAAACCTTTATCACTTACCGTATGTGCCCCAGCATCCCTAGCTGCTTTGGAGTGTGCATAATGAAGATTACCCCCACCTAACTCGGCACCCACATAAAAACCGCCTGGATTTCTTGGATAGGCACAAACTGCTTGTCCTAAGCAAAAAGACACAGCTGCCAATATTATTATTATTTTTTTCATAGCGACCTCAATGGTTTATCTAACTGCTAAGTCGATTTTCATATAGGAAAGAGTCTGCAAACCACCGAGAGTTTACTGACTAATAACGGAGCTGACAATAGCTTTTGATGTTAGGATATAGGTCCTGGAAGAGCCCAAGGAACAGTGGCATCCGCCTCGCTTCTGGGCAGAGCAGTTAAAGCCCCATCTGATCCACATCTTCTTAATAGACCTCTTTGTGCAACTAATTCACCAGGCGTTCTTGGTCCCTGGAATTTTTCTAATAGGGCTGGCGAGAGCTTTTTCGTTTTGCATAATAGCGCAAAGTTCATAGGATAACGTTCTTTAAACTCTAGTAACAACCCATAAACTTCTTTTAACTGTTCACAAAGAGCGTCAAACGAAATCTTCATTTTATGCGATTCCGTCTGATATTCTTGGATAATACCTTGAAGCTGATCAACAGCATTTGAAAATTTTTCATATAATTTCTGTTCAGCCAAGCTCACTAAGCGTCTAAATATTTCCTCAAGAGGTTTACCTTCCACTTTAATTTCCGCTAATTTTGACTCTATAAGTTTTAGTGCATCAGGCGCTGATAATTCTCTACTAAGTGCTAATTTGGCCTCAGAAATAATTTTAGATTGCGTTCCTTTTCCTTCTGTCTTACCAAAAGTCACTCGATAATATTCCTCTCTTTCTTCTTTTGTAGGCAGATTCATTTGTTCAGGCGTGATGGTGTCGAGTATTTTTTCAAGTTCAACCTTAAAGTCATTGTAACCGCTCAAGAGAGCAGTACGACATTTTTTAAACATCATCTGGCAAACAACATATAAAGGGTAATCGTCTCGAAGTGGATCAGTAAGAACCCTATCTAATGTAATCTTTAGTAGTGCAATTTGTTCTTTACGCTCATACCACAACCAAGCTCTTAAGATTGGCTCTTCATCCTCCAAGTTAATTTCTGTCTCGTTAACTAAGGTCAATATTTGATCATAAAAAGAACTAGGATCTTTTCTTTTAAACTTTGTTGTATTTCCAGGCATCAGTGAGCGCTCCCTTGCTTCAGTGATAAAATGGTTATTGGATTATCTACGTGGTTTTGTTGGACATTAATGACGAAATCATTACAAACTTGAATCACAAAATCGAAATATTGGTTAGCCTTTATTTCTCGATAAGCATTTTGAGGTAAATTCTTAGTCTGTTCTGCAAATTTTTCAAGTAAATGGAGCATGGCATTCAATACTAAGCTTATTCTATTGTCAGGGGTGGCACTTTTTGCAAAGAACTCTGTATTGGGTCGTAACGACCGAGTTAATTTTGCTCTAATTGCAGACTGAAGTGTTTGTGGTAAGTCAGTAATGGAGATTTTGTCGCCATGCTTTAAGTAATCATCAAGTGCTTTTTTTAAATTAACCAAGTTAAGTAATGGGCTTTTTTTTGCGGACTTTCGCTGCTCGTTGATTAACTGTAATCGATTAACTATTTTAGTGAGGATAGCAAATGGCTTTTCATTATTCAGACTTGGTATTTGATCACTTGTCCCCCAAAAAATATTTTCTGCTTTATGACTTTCAAGGATCACTTTTTGTTCAGCAGTTAAATTTAAATTATTATGCGTCTTACAGTATTTATTAAACGCTAAATTGATCGCTCGGATAACATTACTCATTGTAGAATCTGAACCGGATTCCACTAAGGAATTGATGGCCCCAGATTCATCCTTCATTATATATTGCTGATGATGCGCAATTTGAAATCGAACTTCACTATAATATTCGGAGGAAGGCGGTATCTTTTGATAGTACTGAATAGCTTTTGCTAAACTTTCAGTTTGACTTTCTGATGCACCTGAACCCAGATGTAAAGACTCGTAAGCTCTGGCAACCGTTAAGCATAGTTCTTCATACAATTGATGCTGGTACTCTTGCCATTTTTTTCGACCAGCTTCTGCAACCTTAATATATCCTGCTGCTACTTGCAGTGCTGCCTCTTGTTCTGGAATATTTTCTAAAGAATGCCATGCCAATTGTAAGTTTGAAGTACTATCACCCGCGGCTGCTTGCTTTCGCAAGTTCGCCACCCCATCTTCCGAATCTTTTTCGCCACTCAACAGAACTTGAACACGATAATGTGAAGCTTCTTGCGATTTTAAACCATAGCGCTCCTTATCATGAGCTTCAACCATATACTGCATCGCTGGATAATAACCTTTCCTCTCAAGAGCAAGTGGAGAATCCTCACTGCGTTGCGCAGCTTTTTGGTACCAAGAAATAAATTCTTTCGGATTTTTTCTTTCTCTTTCTAAAATCTGAGCATATCGATATTGCGCAGCCTTATCATCGATTCCTGCAAGGCCACGTAGCAGATCATTAGTCCGTGGGGTAATAAAAAATTTTGATATTTTATCCAAGAAAGCACTAATGACTTGCTTGATTTCACCAAAACCTGAAGTAGCACGTTGCAGATAAGATTGCGCTAACTGCTGATCTGGCCAAACAATAAATGATTGATTCCGAGCACCATGTTCGTATATAAAACTCAATGCTTTTTTTGCAAAACAAGCAGACGCAGACAAATCGAGCTTGGCAATATTATGTAATCTTTGGAATGCGAACGCAGGCTCTCCACCAGCTCGTAGTTTTTCAAGGGATTGTCTTGATTGCGGTGAAAGCTTAGCTTTTCTCCCTAATAATTTCACCGCTAGTTGGCCCTCGCTTTGGGCCCGATCCAGATTTTTTGCTAATTTAAAATTTTCAACTGCAACATCTTCTTGAAAAAGTTTTGAAAGCACAAGACAAGCCTGCCCTCGTTTTTCCTTCGGAGCTTTCTCGTCTTTTGCTAAGGATTCTAACTCACTAAGTAACGCAGCAGCGCAGCGTCCATGAAGAACTGCATTATATAGCTCTTGCGCTTCTTGGTGATGATTTAATATCGCTTGGATTTGTGAATGAGACTTTTTGGTAGGTGACAGAAAGTTTGTGAACTTTTCCTGAAAAGCTGCCCACAATGAATTGAATTGCTGATAAAATTGAAAGTCTTCTAAATATTCTATTATTGTTAACATTGACAGTCCCTTATCAATGTATTGATTTATTTATTCTTAAAAAGCCGTCTTGCAGCTTTATTGTGTTTAGGCATTGTACAGATTTTGACGAAAAGGTAAACATAATTCGCTCATCTAAACGCCAGTGAAGCGTTCATTATTTGCTAACCAGCGGTTAATTATTCCATCGACCACCTCAGGATGTTCATTTACTAATAAGGTTGCCACCTCTTGCACCGCGGGAAGTTGATGCTGATCTCTTACTAAATCTGCAATTTTTAATTGCATCAAACCGGTCTGCCGCGTTCCTAAAATTTCCCCAGGTCCGCGCAGTTGCAAGTCTTTTTCCGCAATGATAAAACCATCGGTATGATCTCTTAAGACACTTAAACGTTCTTGCGAATGTTTTGATAGTGGCGCTTGATACAATAACACGCAATAACTTTCGGTCGATCCTCTTCCTACACGCCCACGTAATTGGTGCAATTGGGATAAACCTAAACGCTCGGAATTTTCTATAATCATTAAGCTTGCATTCGGCACGTCAACGCCTACTTCGATCACTGTCGTTGCTACTAATAAGTGTAATTCTTTTTCTTTAAATGCCAACATGGTCTCTTCTTTATCTTTGGGCTTCATTCGGCCATGTATTAAGCCAATTCTAAGTTCGGGCAACAGCTGCACCAATTCTTTTGCCACTTCTTCAGCCGCTTGGCACTGCAAAAATTCGGATTCTTCAATGAGTGTACAGACCCAATAAACTTGCGCACCTTGTCTGCAGTTAACTTTTATTCTTTCTACAAGTTGACTTCTTTTATTTTGAGGCATCACAATTGTTTTGATAGGAGTTCTGCCAGGTGGTAATTCGTCAATGACAGAACAATCTAAATCCCCATAAGCAGTCATTGCCAAGGTTCGCGGAATGGGAGTTGCTGACATAATTAATTGATGCGGTTGATTATTCTGCGAAATTCCCTTGTTCAAGAGTGACAACCTTTGATCAACACCAAATCGGTGTTGCTCATCGATGACAATAAGACCTAAGCGTTGGAAAATAGTTTTTTCTTGGAACAAAGCATGAGTACCAACTACAACCTGCACCATTCCATCTTTCAACGCTTGCAGCGTATCCTCTTTTTGTTTACTTCGAATTGTGCCGCTCAGCCAACCAACCGTAATGCCTAAAGGGGAAAACCAACGTTGAAAGACTTTAAAATGCTGTTCTGCCAACAATTCAGTAGGCGCCATTATTGCCACTTGCAATCCATTTTCGACTACAAAGAGTGCTGCAATCGCCGCAACAACTGTTTTTCCTGATCCAACATCGCCCTGTACCAATCTTAACATTGGTACATCTTTTTGAAGATCATGACCAATGTCTTGCAATACCTTCTTTTGTGCAGCCGTTAACTCAAACGGTAATTGTTTTTTAAAAGCAGCCACAGAATTATTTTTATCATTCATTTTGATGCTCACCGCTCGCAATTGTTTAACTCGATGACGTAATCTTGCGAGGGATAATTGATGAGCTAACAGTTCTTCAAAGACAAGTCTTTGTTGATGTAAATGTCGTCCTTGATTTAGCACATCGGCACATGCTTCCTTAGGAGGGCGATGTAGATAATTAAGCGCATAACTCAATGGCGAAAAATCGTAAGTTTGCAGAATTTTATTTGGCAAAAATTCTGGCAAATGAAAATTATTATTCAAAATAGTTAAAGCTTGGTCAGTGATTTTACGTAACGTGTATTGACTCAATCCTTCCGTTGTTGGATAAACAGGTGTCAAATTATCACCAGCAACAGCTGTACTATTTTCTTCAATAAACCGATATTCAGGATGAATCATTTCATAGCCAGTCGCTCCTCGTCGCACTTCTCCAAAACACTGCAATTTACGACCATTTTTAAAATAATCTAACTGTCGAGGACTAAAATAAAAAAACCGTAATACTAAACTACCCTGCTCATCTTTAATCCGACACAATAAACTTCTACGTCGAGATTGTTGAATTTCAGCATGAACAATTTCGCCTTGAACTTGCACTTGATCCCCAAGCAATAGTTGATTGATCTTTTTAAAAATAGTGCGATTTTCGTAGCGTAAGGGGAGGTGAAAAAGTAGATCCTGAACAGTCACAATATTTAATTTTTTTAAATGTAACGCAACCTTAGGACCTACTCCTTTTAATTCAGTGCAGGAAATTGAAAGATGGCAACGAGCTTGCTCATCAATCATTAATCACCATGATAGCATCAACTTCAATCAGTGCCTGGCGAGGTAAAGCGCTAACTTCAATGGAAACACGCGCAGGATAAGGTTCTTCAAAAAATCTTGCCATCGCTTCATTTGCTTTTGCAATATCATTTATATCTTTTAGATACATTGTTAAGCGCACGATATCATTTAAGTCGCCTCCCGCAGCTTGAGTGACTTCAGAAAGATTTTTAAATACTTGCTCAATTTGCTGCTCAATATTATCAGATACCATTTCCATGGTTTCTGGATCTAGTGGTATTTGTCCTGAAATAAAAACGGTATTACCTGATTTAACTGCCTGAGAATAAGCACCAATAGGTTTTGGTGCTGCGTGAGTACGAACGATTTGTTTCATGTTATCTCCAGTGTTTTTTCTGTCATTCCCGCGGAGGCGGGAATCTATTTCTCCAGTTGCACCCATGTTGGATTCCCGCCTGCGCGGGAACGACAACCAAGCTTCGAGAAGCTATTCTCGCTCGAGAGCGGGAATAGCTGTACCTCTACGAATATGGACGACTTGTTTAACTTTTCTAAGCATTCTAATAACTTGTGCCAAATGCGCACGATTCGCTACCATTAATTTAAACGTTACTAAATAATGTTGACCATCACCTTCGGTAATACGAATATCATCGATATTGGATTCAGCATCTGAAATCGACATTGCCATTGCAGCCAGCGAACCTCTTTTATTGTGAACTTCGACATCAATGACAACTGGAAATTCGCTTTTTACTTCATCCGACCATCGGACGAGCATACATTTTTCGGGCTGATCTCGCATCTTTGCAATATATTGACATTGTTCTGTGTGGACTACAATTCCCTGTCCTGCTTGGAATAAACCTACGATAGGATCTCCTGGAATTGGATAACAACAGGTAGCAAAATGCATCACCATCCCTTCCGTTCCTTTGATCAGTAACGGTTTTGCATTGTGATTGTCGATATTATTATTTCCCGATTCATTATCGCTAAGCGAGCCTGCTAATCTATGCGCCACTAATAATGGCACACGATTTCCTAAACCTAACTCTTCTAACAGATCATCGACTGTTTCAAGTTCAGTCTCGCTTAAAAATGAATGGATAGTATCGGTGGAAATCTTTTTCATTGATAAGGAAAGACCTGCAAGCGCTTTATTTAATAATTGTTTGCCAAGTGCAATCGATTCTGCACGTTGTTGTATTTTGAGAAAGTGCCGAATACTACTTCTAGCCTTTCCAGTGACCACAAAATCTAACCATGCAGGATTTGGTCTAGCATTTGCTGAAGTAATAATTTCCACAGTTTGTCCATTAAGCAGTAATGTTGAAAGCGGTGCTAACTGACGATCTATTTTAGCAGCAACACAAGTGTTGCCTATATCGGTATGAACAGCGTAGGCATAATCCACAGGTGTCGAACCATTTGGTAGTTCCATGATGTCACCATGTGGAGTGAAGACATATACTTCATCAGGAAATAAATCTACTTTTACATTTTCGATAAACTCTAAAGAACTTCCAGTGCTTTGCTGCATTTCTAAAAGATTTTTTACCCATTTTTGAGCTCGGGCTTGAGTATGATTAATATATTTTTCACCAGACTTATAGAGCCAATGTGCAGCTATCCCGAAGTTAGCCATTTCATCCATTTCTTTAGTGCGAATTTGAATTTCGATGGGAACCCCATACGGTCCAAATAAAGTCGTATGCAGTGATTGATAACAATTTGCTTTGGGAATGGCGACATAATCCTTAAAACGTTCAGCCAGAGGTTTGTAAAGACCATGAACAATGCCTAACACTCGATAACAATTGTCGATACTGTCTACAATAATTCGAAAAGCATAAACATCCATTATTTCATTAAATGGTAAATGTTTATTGCGCATTTTTTTATAAATACTATAGAGATGTTTTTCGCGACCAATTACCTCGCAGTACGAAAGTTGGTACTTTGCAATTTCTCTTTTTAATGATTCAAAGATGACACTTAGTATTTCCTTACGATTACCACGTGCCCTTCTAACGGCTTCGCTCAGGGCGGAATGACGATAAGGATAAAGTGCCTGAAAGCCCAGCTCTTCCAACTCAACGTAAAAGCTGTGCATCCCTAAACGGTTAGCAATTGGGGCAAAGATATCCAGCGTTTCTTGAGCAATACGTCTCCTTTTGATTGGACGTAAGGGCTCTAACGTACGCATGTTATGCAATCGATCCGCCAATTTAACAATGATCACCCTAATGTCTTTGGCCATGGCAAGGACCATCTTTCGGAAATTCTCAGCCTGCGCTTCTGCTCGACTTCGAAATTCGATCTGCGTCAATTTACTGACACCATCGACCAATTCGGCTACTTGGTCCCCAAATTCTTCTGCAAGGGAAGACTTATCGATTTCAGTATCTTCAATGACGTCGTGTAACAATGCCGCCATGATACTTTGAGGATCCATGCGGATATCAGCCAAGATACAAGCAACAGCAACGGGATGCGTTATATAAGGTTCGCCAGTAAAGCGTTTTTGACCTTCATGGGCCATTGCAGCAGTAAGATAGGCGTGGTAGATCTCTTCGATCTGTTTTTCAGATAAATAACTCAGTTTGCGACGTAATTTTTTAAAAAGCCGCACAGTTCCTCCGCCCGAAAAGAATGATTAAAAAAAGCCATAACTATTCAGCATAGGATTGAACGTCCACATTTGGCCACCTTCGAATAAAAAATTTG
>DJAM01000029.1 GCA_002429595.1 Coxiellaceae bacterium UBA6002 | reverse complement strand
GATTTTTCGTTGAAATTTAGCTCAAAACTGAACGTCCTAGCCAGCCAAACTATAAATGTGAATAATCACATTTTAGCAAAAATCAGTTTCAATTTGTACTCTTCTCAATCGCAGCTAAAATTCCACGTAAAATATTCATTTCATTTTGTTCCATTTCCAAGCGATTAAAAAGCCGGCGTAACTTCCGCATCAATTGTCGAGGGTTGGTTGGATCTAAAAATTGTAGTTTTATAAGGATTGTTTCGAGATGTTCATAAAAACGTTCCATTTCTAACCCGGATACTATTTCATTGGTTGTCATTAAATGTTGCGGCGTTAAAGCTAACAAACTCTGACGCAGCTCATAAGCAATAATTTGGAGCGCGCTTGCCACATTCAAAGAAGGGAAATCGGAGTCGCAAGGAATATAAAGATGATAATGGCATAGGGCTAATTCCTCATTGGTTAAACCGGTACGTTCTTGACCAAAAACAAAGGCTACTCGCCGATGTTGTTGCAAGTTATCAGCCGCTAAATCGGCAGCTTCTTTGGCGGTTACCAATGGAATTGGCAATGAGCGAGATCGAGAACTGGTACCAAGGACAACATGACAATCCGAGATCGATGCCGTTAAATCTATAGTGAGCCGACTATTTTCCAAGATATCCTGCGCACCGGATGATCGAGCAGTTGCTTCAGGATCAGGAAAATATTTGGGAGCGACCAACGCTAAGTCCTTAAAACCCATATTTTTCATCGCCCTGGCACTAGCACCAATGTTGCCAGGATGGGTGGTACCGACTAATACAAAACGTATGAGGTTAAATAGACTCATTTATGGATCTCAAATCACTACAGTAAAAGACAACAGGATTCACTCTTATGTTTCCTATGTTATTATTCTCTTCGTCTTATTAATAGCAATTAAAATTGTTACAAGGAAATAGCATATGCAGAATGATTCAAACGTAAAGAAGCAGCAAGGATTTACTCTCCTAGAATTAATGGTTACCGTTGCTATTATCGCCATCATCGCTGCGATCGCAATTCCATCTTATTTAGATTACACCAAGAAATCGCATTACAGTGAATTAGTTAGAGCAACCGCACCTTATAAATTAGGGGTGGTGCAATGTTTCAATGCTACTGGTAACTTCGCTCAATGTAGCTCTGGCACAACTTCTGCAAACGGCATTCCTCCTTCGATTCTTACACCACCCAATGAAATCAGTTCAATCGGGAAAATAACTGTGGATAAAGGCACTATTATCGCTGAACCCAATCCAGTTCATGGTCTCACTGCTGATGAACAATACATCTTAACCCCTACCGCTAACAATGGTGTCGTTTCATGGACTGCCTCTGGCAAGGCCGTGGAAGAGGGTTTAACCAAGTAAAAGATTAGCCTTCGAAGTTATGAAAGCTTCACTTAATAGCTTCGGAGAGTTTCTAATAAAACACAGTTTTTTGAGCAAAGAGCTAGTTGAGCAAGCTTGGCAAGAAAGTCAACAAAGGGAAATCTCGTTCATAAATGTTCTAAATGATAAGAACTACCTTAATTCTCATCGACTAGCAGATGCAATAGCAATGTATTTTAAAATGCCAAGAGGTAACTTGCAAAGCTATAATTTAAAGCAATTACCGTTAAGCATATTGAGTTTTGAACAAATAAAAAAACAGCAAATTTTGCCACTCTCCTTACAGAACAATTGCGTATCGCTTGCGACTTATGATCCCTCAAGTGTCGATATCATAGAAATCAATTTCATCACCCAAATGACAATCAGCTTTGTGATAGTAGAAAAATCTGAATTATGCCAAGTGATTCATGAGCTCTATGCGCAACATTTACAACAGCAGTTTCAAGTGGAAGCGCCGCAGCTTGCGACTCAGAGGTTCGATGAAAACACCTACCCAATCTCACCGGCTGTTGATTTTTTAGATAGTATTTTTCAAGACATCCTCGCAAAAAATGCTTCAGATATTCATTTTGAACCTTTCGCAGATTATTACAGAATTCGTTACCGAGTCGACGGCATTTTGTATGAAACGGCTAAACCGCCAATGACTATCGCAAAATTTATTACAGCCAGACTCAAAGTTTTGGCTAATTTAGATATTGCAGAACGACGCTTACCCCAAGATGGTCGCTTCACGCTGAATAGTTCTTTGGGAAAACATGATATTCGAGTCAGCACTTGTCCGACACTCTTTGGCGAGAAATGTGTGTTAAGAATTTTAAAATCTTCTGCTGATCTTTTACCGCTGTCGCAATTAGGAATGCAAGATTCACAATTATCACTCTTTCAGGAGAGCATCAAACAGCCTCAAGGCATGATACTCGTCACTGGCCCAACTGGCAGCGGCAAAACAACAACTTTGTATAGCGCTTTAAATTCGTTAGATAATGTCAGTAAAAATATTTTGACAGTTGAAGATCCGATTGAAATTCCTCTATCAAAAATCAACCAGGTTCAAGTTAACCTAAAAGCAAAAATGACATTTGATCGAACTTTACGAAATTTTTTAAGGCAAGATCCTGACGTCATTATGGTTGGTGAAATTAGAGATTTAATTACCGCTCAAACCGCCGTCAATGCTGCCCAAACAGGTCATTTAGTTTTGTCGTCATTACATACTAATAATGCGCTCGAAACATTATATCGGTTTATGAACCTTGGAGTTGCTCCTTATAACATTATTAGCTCATTAATCGTCGTAATAGCGCAACGCCTAGTGCGAAAACTTTGCTCAGAGTGCAAACAAATGACCAGAAATAACAACTT
This sequence comes from Coxiellaceae bacterium UBA6002, assembly GCA_002429595.1. GTDB lineage: Bacteria > Pseudomonadota > Gammaproteobacteria > UBA6002 > UBA6002 > UBA6002. The sequence continues at coordinate 9,322 of DJAM01000029.1, read as the reverse complement.
TATCAGCTATGAACCGAAAGGTTGTTGTTATTGTATAGATGGGTACAAAGGAAGAATTGGAATTTACGAAATACTTAGCTTATCTGAAACCTTAAAAGAATTGATTCTCACTCAAGCGAGCTTAGCGCAGTTGCAGAGCGAGACCCAAAAAGAAAAATATCTCACACTGAAAGATTCGGCATTAGCAAAAGTACAAGCGGGTATCACTTCCATTTCGGAAATCCAACGTGTGTTAGGGCTGAAAGTAACCTCATGAAGGAGACTAGACTGGCTTTATTCCATTGGTATGGAGTGAACACTGAAGGAATACGAGTTGACGGAATTCATTGTGCAACTGATCAGCAGACTCTGTTACAGCAATTACAAGCTCAAGAAATCACGCTCATTAAGATCAAAAAATTATTTTTTCGTAGCTATTTCAATCAACTTAAAGCAAAAGATATTACCACCTTGCTGCGCAATATTGCCACATTATTGAAAGTAGGGATTGAACTGACGCAAGCACTTGAGATTATTGCTTGTGAACATAAAAAACTAGCCTTAGGATGGCTCATGCAGGCTTTAAAAATTCAGCTAACACAAGGTAATCCTTTTCATTATGCGATCTCAAAACATCCCAATCTTTTTGATGCGCTAACAGTTAACTTAGTCAAGCAAAGTGAGGAAACAGGTCAACTGGAAAAAACTCTTACACATTTGGCCAATTATAGTGAAAGAAAGGCTATCTTAAAGAAAAATTTAGTACAGCTAATGTTTTATCCCATCGTTATATTCTGCACCTTTATTATTACTTCAAGCATTTTCTTGATTTATATCGTGCCACAGTTTGCAACTCTCTACCAAACTTTCAACACAGCCCTACCAAGTAGCACAAAATTAATAATTAACCTATCTGTTTTTTTGCAAGACAAAGGGTTTTATTGCTTTTTAGTCGCTGCAATTGTTGCCTATATTGCGGTTATGGTAGTTAGGCAGAAACAACTATTACAACTGATCACAACGAGAATAATTTTTATCTCCAAAATACAACAAAAAATGTTGATCGCTCGCACGACTAGAATGTTAGGTACGAGCTTAGCTTCAGGTATATCGATTAGCGACGCCCTAAACTCTGTACTTACACTGGTGCAACTTCCCGTTCAAAAAAAATTATTTTTGAAGGCTGAAGCAAGTATCCTCACAGGGCAAAGTTTAGCTAATGCTTTCAAAGAAACTCAGCTCTTTCCTGTCAGTGTCATCGCGATGTTAGCCATTGGAGAAGCCTCTGGAACATTAGCGAATATTTTACTGAACATTGCTAGCGACTTCGAACATGAATTAGAAAACTTAACCATTAATCTAAGTCGGTGGCTAGAACCTGCAATTATTTTATTGTTGGGCTTACTCATTGGCTTCTTCGTATTATCAATGTACCTTCCCATTTTTAAATTAGGTGCTCTATGAAAAAGAAGATGATTCTTGTGGCAGCTGCTTATGCCTGTGTAACACAGGCGCAAATCCTACAATATCAATATTCGGACGGCACTGCCATCTATTCGGATCGTTTACCCTCGAACTTGCAAACACAAGATTTTAAGAAGATTAAAATTAAAAATAAAAAGACTGGTGTTATTGAAACTATCTCATCTGACTGCAGCAGTACATCTGATACGGCACTTAAAACTCTTACCACTAGAAATGTGAATTTAACTATTACCGCCCCGCATGATGGCCAAACTTTTTGGAATAATACAATAACAATTTCGTTGCTGGTTGAACCTAAATTAGATCCCAACAATCTAATACAGATTTATTTAGACGGTGCCCCACAGGGAGAGCCAAGCAACAGGCTTACCCAATCCATTTCAAATTTGAATCCAGGCACACATGAATTATGGACAGAAATAAAGGACCAAAAGGGAGTGACAGTGAAAGCTTCAAGCAAAATAACCTTTTATGTTCATCAGCAAACCAATGAGTTATAAATTTTAGGTCGCAATTGTTCAAGGTCTCATTTATACTGCAGCGTTTGGTTAAAAATCTAGGTCAATATGCAACCCATTCTCAATATTGCTATTACTGCTGCAAGAAACGCGAGCCGCACCATAATGCGCTCTTTTGGACGCGTTGAAGCACAGCATATTTCAGAAAAAAAACGTAACGATTTTGTCACTGAAATTGATAAAGCCGCAGAAAAAGACATTATCCAAACAATTCAAAAGAATTACCCCACCCACAAAATAATTTCAGAAGAAAATGGGGTCATTGAAGGGGATAGCACCTTCACGTGGATCATAGACCCACTAGACGGCACGACTAATTATATCCATGGCATTCCCCATTTTTCTGTCTCAATCGCCATGGTTTACAAAGATAAAATCGAACACGGTGTGATTTACGATCCGATTAGGAATGAACTTTTCGCCGCGAGTCGTGGCGATGGCGCTCGGTTAAACGATCGTCGAATCCGAGTCAGTGACAATACTAAAGTCGATAAAAGCTTAATCGGGACGGGCTTTCCATTCAAAAACCCAGAAGACATCTCAGTTTACTTGCGAATTTTCAGCGAAATGTTGCCACAAGTACGCGGTATGCGCCGAGCTGGATCAGCAGCCCTAGACCTCGCTTATGTCGCAGCAGGAAGATTCGACGGCTTTTGGGAACTAGGACTCAGCGAATGGGACATGGCAGCTGGAATGCTATTAATCAAAGAAGCTGGTGGCTTAGTAAGTGACGTCCACGGTGAAGAGAAGTGCCTAGAAACCGGTAACATCATCGCCGGCAACCCTAAGATCTTCAAATATCTATTACAGATGATCAAACCGATCACAGAAACACATTCAAAAATGTAATACCATTCCCGCACCTTTGCTATCATCCCCGCGCTTTGGCTGTCATTCCTGCGCTTTGGCTGTCATTCCCGCGTTTTTACTGTCATTCCCGCGAAGGCGGGAACCCATGCTTGAAGCCGCACCCACAATGGGTTCCCGCCTTCGCGGGAATGACAATTGGCGCGGGAATAATAATAATGAACTGCTCAAAGGGCAACTCTACGGAGCGTAACGCTCAATATCACAAACTGCCACAGCATTCCCCGTAATCCGACAATTCTGTCCACAAAACACATAACCATTGGTATCAGACACGCAAGTATCACTTGGAAAAGCCGCACAGCGTACTACCTTTGATGTCACGATACAGTTATAGCCACAGGCAATATCACCAGTTTGATTACTACGGCAGTATTGGTCTGGACTTGCCGCACAACGAACATTGTTGAGCGAATTCACACAGTTGAAGCCACACGCTTGGCCGGAGACTGTTTGGATACATTTTGCTCTTGCGCTTGGGCCTACTTCGATCAAAGACGTTAGTCCTTGAGTGGGATAAGGCCTCGCAAAGTCTCCAGAAGGTACTGATCTTTCGCCAGGGTAGTTCACAGTACTGGCAGCTTGGCTATCGGAGCTCGATGTTTGGCCGGAATAGGCGGATACTACTGGACCTCCCGCATAAGCTGCCCCTGCACCGCCACCACCACCGCCATAGCCATAAGCAAATGACGGAACCTCGACTGGGCGAGCGTAAGGTTGAACCGACGACGATGGCAATTGGCTTTGAACTTCAGGGTGGTAAGGTGCTGGTTCATTGACTACAAGTCCACTTTGATTGGTCAAACCGTATTGATAACCCGTCATATAAGCTGCATTGATGATTTCTCGATCGACAGTACAAACCTGAGCGTAATCTTCTTTACGTGCTAGCCCCTTTCTGGCATCACTAACACCCGTCGAATATGCAGTTGGTCTATTACAATACGCTTTAACATCGTCGCTTAATGAGTTGGGGATGTCGGTGGCGTTTTGGGCGATAATCGCGATAGTCGGTATGGCGATTAGGACTAGGGAGACAGCATGTGCAATGTATAAACTTCTTTTCATTATTCTTGCCCTCCATGGTAGCAGACCCCTTAATCAAATGGATGGCGTAGAGTGATCGTTTGATTCCGGTCTGGACCTGTTGAGATTATGTCTATTGGTACGCTTACTAATTCCTCAATACGTTTTATATAAGCTTTAGCCTTACTCGGTAGAGCCTCTAAGGTCTTCAACCCATACGTTGACTCTTGCCACCCTGGCATTTCCTCATAAATAGGAATGCACTTGTCTAAAATTCTAGCATCCATAGGTAAAATATCTACTTCACGGCCATCGTATTGATAGTGAGTGCAAATCTTGATGGTCTTAAGGTCATCTAAGACATCGAGCTTGGTTAAGCAGAAGCCAGAAATGCTGTTAATTTGTACCGAACGCCGTAGGGCGACCACATCTAGCCAACCGCAACGTCTTGCTCGACCGGTGACACTACCAAACTCATTGCCTCGTTTGGCAATGCTCTGGCCAACATCGTCAAACAATTCTGTCGGGAAAGGACCGGATCCGACCCGTGTGGTGTAGGCTTTGGTAATTCCTAACACATAATCTAAAAACAAAGGACCGAAACCGCTACCCGTGGCAACCGCACCTGCGGTGGTATTTGATGAAGTCACATAAGGATAAGTGCCCAAATCAATATCTAATAAACTGCCTTGCGCTCCTTCAAACATAATACTGACATTATCATTTTGCAGTTTCATTAATTCTGCTGATACATCAACTACTAAGGGCATGATGATGTCAGCTGCCTTTAAAGTTTCTTCTAATACATCCTGATAATTGATGGGATCAGCATCATAGTATTCTTGCAAAACGAAATTATGATAGCCGGCAACTTCCTTTAATTTAGTACTAAAATATTCCCGATCAAATAAATCTGAGACCCGCAAACTGCGGCGCGCCACTTTGTCTTCGTAAGCAGGACCTATCCCCCGACCTGTTGTACCAATCGCTTTATCTCTTCTGATTTCGCGCGCCTTATCGAGCGCAACGTGATACGGTAATAACAAAGTACAAGCTTCACTGATGCGCAAGCGTTTGCTAACCGGAATGCCCTTTCGTTCTAGCTCTCGCATCTCCTCCAAAAAAGCGGGTAATGACAACACAACACCATTGCCAATATAACAAGTCACATTGTCTCTAAGAATACCTGAGGGTATCAGCCGTAAAATAGTTTTCTCGCCATTTATAACGAGGGTATGCCCAGCATTATGACCACCTTGAAAGCGCACCACGGCAGCGGCTTGATCCGTGAGCAGGTCGACAATTTTGCCTTTACCTTCATCACCCCATTGAGTACCCAAAACAACGACATTTTTTCCCATGATAATTCCTAAAAAGACGTTTATTCTTTTGATGATAGAGATATTAGTTTTATGATTCGATCTAAATCCTTGCGAGGCATTTTTACTGTTAACTCCCAACCATCTTCTAATTGCTCTTCATTGATGATGCGATGTTGCGAGTAAAGATCGGCACGGATTTTGCCTTGTAGTTGATTCAATTTCAAAATCTCGATGGTAACATCAGCACCTAATAATTCGGCAAGGGCTTTGTGCAATAAATCGATTCCTTGACCAGTCACCGCGGATAAATAAACCGCCCGAGGCAGATTAAATTCATCTCGATCAATGTGTGGCTCAACACCTGCTATCAAATCAATTTTGTTAAACACTAATAACTGCGGAATAGAATCTGTACCAATTTCCTTTAAGACGGTATTCACTTGAGTGATTAACTCGTCGCGATGAAGTTGATGACCATCCACCACATGTAATAATAAATTCGCTTGTTGCGTTTCTTCTAGTGTGGCATGAAAAGCATCCACTAAATCATGTGGCAAGTGTCGAATGAAACCCACCGTATCTGCCACAATCACTTTACCGATAGTTGGAATTTGAATGCTGCGCAACGTCGGATCTAACGTTGCAAAGAGTTGATCGGCTGTATAAATAGAAGAAGTTGTCAGCGTGTTAAATAAAGTCGATTTGCCAGCATTAGTATAACCAACGATTGAAACGCTGGGTATCTGCGCTTTGGTACGTGCTCGTCGACTTTGAGTCCGTTGTGACCGCACTTTTTCTAAGCGCTTGGTAATATTTTTAATACGATCGCGTAATAATCGACGATCGGTTTCCAACTGAGTCTCACCCGGACCGCGCAAACCAATACCACCCTTTTGTCTCTCTAAGTGAGTCCACCCTCGTATAAGGCGAGTAGATAAATGTTGCAGCTGTGCTAATTCAACTTGCAACTTACCCTCAAAGGTGCGAGCTCTTTGCGCGAAGATATCCAAAATTAATCGCGTGCGATCGAGAACTCGGCAACGCAACAACGCTTCGAGGTTACGCTCTTGGGAAGGGGTCAGAGTATGATTAAATAAGACGATTTCGGCTTGTGTTTGTTCGACAGCAAGACGAATTTCTTCAGCCTTGCCACTACCAACAAAATACTTTGCCTCAGGAATTTGGCGCGAACCGGTTACTACAGCAACCGGTTCAGCACCTGCAGAGATAACGAGCTCTTGAAACTCTTCAAGGTCTTCGTGATTGATACCTTGAAGATTTAGATGTACTAAGACTGCGCGTTCGCCACCTTCGGGACGTTCAAATAAACTATTCTTTGTTGTCGTTTTCTTCAGTGCTAACTACCTCTGCATCAAAGCCTTCAAGTACAATTTTACGCATAGGCACAATTGTTGAGATCGCATGTTTGTAAACGATTTGGCTAAAGCTGTTTTTTAAATAGACGACAAATTGATCATAAGCCTCAATTTTGCCTTGTAGTTTGATACCATTTACCAGATAAACAGAGATGGGCACTTGCTCGCGACGTAGCGCTTCTAGAAATGGTTCTTGTAGCGACTGCCCTTTTGTTGTCATCTTTACTCTCCTTGTTATTCTTAGTGTTTATCAACAATTTTTGCCGGGTCTTTAAAGACCTAGCTTCCTAGGTTGATCCTTTGCTCTCTTAGTCCTTTACCTTTCGGTTTCGTACTATCCAATGAAAGCCTAAAAACATGATACAAAACGACAAATATAACCTAATTTCTAAGAGGTTGGTATTAAATTATCTTTTGAAGTACAAAAAAACGTACTGCTGACAAGAAATTCTGTCACTTCCTGCTCTAATTGTGGTGACTGGGCATTGAATGGCACGATTTTCTGCCAGGAGCGAAGCCAAGTTAATTGTCTTTTCGCCAGTTGACGGGTCGCAACAATCGCTTGTTCTCGCATCTCCTCTAAGCTCAAGCTACCCGCTAGATACTGCCACACTTGCCGGTAGCCGACACTTCGCATCGCGGGTAAATCGATATCCAAATCGCCACGTTGAAAAAGCTGCTCAACTTCTGCAATTAAACCTTGCGCCAACATCGCATCAAAACGACGAGTAATGTTGGAATGTAGTTGCTTACGATCGACCGGGATGAGCGCTAAGTTAACAAACTTCAAGCTAGAATCGGGTAAGTCACGAACCTGCCAATGGGTCGACATCGGGACACCGGTGAGTTCATAGACCTCCAAAGCCCGTGCTATCCGCTGTTGATCTTGCGTATCAATTCGTTGTGCTGATTCAGGATCAATTTGAGCAAGCTTTGCATGCATCTGTTCCCATCCAATGACATTGGCTTCCTGTATCAAAGCATCGCGAAGCCAAGCATTGCTTTTGGGTAGAGGCGACAAGCCTTCTTGTAATGCTTTGAAATAAAGCATCGTGCCACCCACTAAAATCGGAAGCTTACCTCTGGCCTTGATTTCAAGCACCAGCTTATAGGCATCTTCTTGGAATTGTGCTGCAGAATACGGTTCTGATGGGTCGCAAATATCGATTAAATGATGAGGGATGCATTGTCTTTGAGCCACACTCGGCTTTGCGGTACCCACATTCATGGATCTATAAACCAATGCCGAATCGACACTGACAATTTCACCTTGTAGCTTCTGCGCTAACGACAAAGCTAAATCGCTTTTTCCAGTCGCAGTCGGCCCCATCAAACAAATTATCATCAAAATACTTACCTTTTTATGAAAAATGAATCTTATCAGGTTAAATGAAAAACTTCCTGTTTTATTCGCTGCTATACTCATTACAGAATCTAAGGATTGGAGAACAAGGTGCAAAAACTAATAAGAAATAGCCTCCTAACACTATTAATAAGCTATTCAGTAATCATCATAGCCGCCCCCACTCAAGTTAAAATTTACCAAGCCTACTCAGCAGATAATGTCTTAAGCTCAGATTTAGTGATTGCTCAACATTATACGGGAACCTGCTGGGTAGGATCTATCGCGAATCCAGGTCGTTCTGACGCCTGGCGATGCGTATCGAGCAATTTAATCTTGGATCCTTGCTTTCAAGACGGAGGGAACATTCTCGCCTGCGTTATTTCGCCTTGGAATCATAAAGCTTCTCTGATAGAAACGACCACACCCATAACAAAAAAACCTGTCACCATTAATACTAAATCAGCTCCCCCGTGGGCTTTAGAATTAGAAGATGGACAAGTCTGTACTCTGTTGACAGGAACCACTATTGTTATTGGAAAAGATAGAATTAATTATACCTGTACCAATGATAGATACAGTGTCATCGGAGATGTTGACCGAAGTTCTTCAATCTGGACCGTGAAAGTCTATGATTTTATTACCAAAACCGCTAGAATCACCCCAGTTTCAATCGCTTGGTATTGATACTTAAAGGTCACTAATAACAGCTATACTATAAATAGATTAACCTCAGAGAACTTTTATGACTTCTCGCTATAAGAAGGGCGATGCCTTATTAATCATCGACGCTCAAAACGATTTCTTCCCAGGTGGCGCACTCCCAGTTGCTGAAGGTGATCAAATTATAACCACAATCAACAATTGGTTAGCGGCCCGAAGTGATGCCGGAATACCGGTATTTGCATCCCGCGATTGGCACCCGATTAACCATTGTAGTTTTAAAGAGCAAGGCGGTCCCTGGCCAATGCATTGCGTGCAAAACTCTAAAGGCGCCGAAATCCACTCTCAAATCAACTTACCTGATGATGCAATTATTGTTAATACCGCGTACGAACCTAGCAAGGAAGCTTATTCCGCTTTTCAAGGTCAAACACCTGACGGTCTTGGGCTACACGAGGCCATGCAAAAGAAAGATATTAAACGCATCTGGTTAGTTGGCTTAGCTCAAGATTTCTGTGTCTGCGAAAGCGCAATAGACGGCCGCAAAAAGGGTTATGAAGTTCATTTGTTGATTAAAGGAACGAAGCCCATTCATGAAGAAACCGGCGAGGATGCTTTACAGAGAATGCGCGCTGCTGGGGTTGTTATTGAGGAAGATTGCGAGGTTTATGCCTAAATATTCATTGTACCCTGGGTTTATAGTTTGTCATTCCCGTGCATTGTTGTCATTTAACGTTCTGAAAC
>DJAM01000060.1 GCA_002429595.1 Coxiellaceae bacterium UBA6002 | reverse complement strand
TGGAGGATGGATCGCTTACGGTTATTCAAACATTGCTGTGCTTGATATATCCAGTAAAGCGATTGAGTACGATAAGAAAAGGCTTCTCAAATCAGCAAACAAGATTGATTGGATTGTGGATGATGTGACACATTTTAAACCTTCACATCCTTATGACGTTTGGCATGACCGTGCTGTTTTTCATTTTCTTGTCGATAAAGCCGACAGAGAATCGTACGTAAAGGTTCTTAAAAATACCATCAAGTCAGGTGGGCATGCGATTATAACAACATTTGCGAAAGATGGTCCGAAAAAATGCAGCGGTCTTGATATCGTGCAATATGATGTTCCTTCCATTCAACATGAACTTGGGGATGAATTTGTGTTATTGGATAGTCAAACTGAAACGCATATCACTCCAAATGGAAATGAACAGAAATTTATTTATTTTGTGTTTAAGCATAAATAAGGATATGCAATCATTTTTCAGTATCAGCACGCCCGCTGAAAAATACTTGCTTAGTCGGATATTGATTGCCTAGTTATAGACATATACCGTTTTTGATGTGCAGTAAAAGACATGGTGAGGAACATAACTATGGAAGATTTGAATATAAAATGGTTCGCAGCAATAAATGAGGGGGACAATGGTCTATCGATGCATGGATTTATGGTTTATGCAGCAAATCAAAGAACCCCAATAAAAACAGCTAAAGATTCATTTCTATTATCTCTTTTAGTGCTGACTAACTAGATCCAATAAAAATGATCGAATGTGATATTAGGAATAGCAAAACTAGATGGAATCAGAATAATGACTAAATCAATAAAAAAATATTTTTCTGGTCTTTCTAAAAATACCATCCTTCTTGCTCTTGCTAGTTTATTTTCTGATATTGCTACTGAAATGCTATATCCGATATTGCCAATCTTTCTGACGCAAACACTTCATGCTGGTGGAAGCATTGTCGGATTAGTTGAAGGCATTGCTCAAGCAACACAGAATATTGTGCAAGGATTTTCTGGCTGGTTGTCAGACAAGGTACAACAGAGAAAATCTATTGCTTTAATAGGATATTTCTTGGCAGCAATAGCCAAGCCATTGATGGGCATTTCTACCATTTGGCAAGGTGTGTTAGGTGCACGATTCCTTGATCGATTGGGCACAGGCATACGTTCTGCTCCACGAGACGCATTGATTGCATCCTCAGTCACGCAAGAGCATCATGGAAAAGCATTTGGACTTGAAGGGATTGGCGATAATTTAGGTGCTTTTTTAGGGCCATTGCTTGCTGTTTTTTTGTTTATCGTCATCACAGTAGATATACGTATTATTTTTTATCTCGCCTTAATTCCTGGTTGTTTAGCTTTTTGCATGATTATTTTTGTCAAAGAAAAAGCTATTTCAGTAAAAGCAAAGTCAAAAATTGATATTAGTTTCAGGCAATTTCCAAAATCTTATTGGAAATATCTTTTGGCGACTGCTTTATTCGGAATTGGTAATTCTAGCAACGCTTTTTTAATTCTTCAGACGCAAAGCATCGGCACATCACTTATCATAACTGTACTCATTTATGCAGGATTCAACTTAGTAGCAGCGCTTACCTCCTATCCAGCAGGATTTCTATCTGATCGACTTGGTAGAAGAAATATTTTACTAGTGGCATTTATTATTTTCTTTTTCTCGTATCTGGGATTTGCATTTGCACATAATATTATTCTTATCGCGGTTCTATTTATTTTTTATGGACTTTATCAAGGAATATTTCGCTCAGTTGGTAAAGCACTAGCGATAGATTTAGTACCAGATCAACTAAGTGCCAGTGGGATCGGTTGGTACAGCGCGACAATTGGTTTATTAGAATTGATAGCAAGTGTAGTTGCTGGTTTATTATGGGACAATATAAGTCATGCAGCCGTTTTTTTGTATGGTGCTGCGTTTTCTATAATAGGAAGTATTGTGTTGGTTTGGCTTATTCCATCAAAAAAGCAATATTAGCGATGACAAAAAATCGGCTTAGCTCAAATTAAGCAGTTTTGGGGGTTCTTGCGCTGAACCCGTTTAAGAGCTGCAAACATGCAGCTAGAAAATGAACAAATTAAACAACTTAACTCGCAAGGTAAAACAATTGTTTACGTGCTCATCGACAATCAGGTCAAAGGTGCCATTGCATTAGCTGATATTATTCGACCAGAGTCGAAACCAGCAATTGATCAATTAAAGTCCATGGGAATACGATGCATGATGTTAACGGGTGACAACAAGTTTGTTGCAATGCAAGTTGCAAGCGAAATCGGATTAGATGAATATTTTGCAGAAGTTCTACCTCAGGAAAAAGTCTCTAAAATAAAAGAAGTTCAAAATAGAGGCTATATTGTTGCCATGACTGGAGATGGAGTTAATGATGCGCCAGCACTTACCCAAGCAGATGTAGGAATCGCTATCGGTGGTGGTACTGATGTTGCCATAGAATCAGCAGATATTATTTTAGTTAAAAGTAATCCGATGGATGTGGTCGCAGTTATTTCTTTGGCAAAAGCTACCACTAGAAAAATGATTCAAAATTTATTGTGGGCAACTGGCTACAATATTATTACCATTCCATTAGCGGCGGGAATTCTTTTTCGATATGGAATTTTATTATCTCCCGCTTTAGGCGCCATATTGATGTCTGTCAGTACAGTAGTAGTTGCTATTAATGCTAGATTTATAAAGATAAAGTAATCAGTCTTCCAATTGCGGTTTAACATCTACATTTTTTGCGATAATCAAATTTGGAACCTTGGGATCAATCCTAACATTTTTTACACCGAATACTAATTGCACTTCAGGTAGAAATTTAACTGCATAGGCATTTGCTTGATACCCAGGATATCCATAAGCATTTACGATGGCTTTATTTGTACCTTTTAAATTACCCTCTCCTGGCCATATTTTAAAATAAGCGTAACCATTAATTTTTAATGCTTGCTTTAACGTGACGATATGTTCTAAACGCGCCTCAACATCAGGAATAACATTTAAAACAGCCATGGATGTTGCCGCGTCGACTTTATGCTTTGTAACTGCTAGCTTAACGCTATCGTTATGTTCTTTTGAGCGGTTATACGGATCCCATACGAGTAGATCAATATTTTTAGTTCTCATGTAGTTACGACAAACATCATATTTACCACCACCAACATCTAATATCCTTTTAACATTCTTATCAAAATGAAGGTCTGCAAAAGCGTTCACACCTGCTGCATTATCACCACGTAAAGTTTGATTATATAATGGTGTGGGGTTGACATCATTATTCGTTTCAGCTGATGTGATAGCTTGACCCGTTGTTTGCCATGCACCGTATTGTAAAATTTGGTTAATCTTTTCACTGCCAATATCTTGAATCGATCTAGAATTTTGATAGAAGTATTCATGCAGATTCGAATTGATGCCATATGCAGGAAACATTAATATTGATACAAAAAGTATAGTGCTAGTGACAATCAGTATTTTCATTAATCTAAAAGAAATCATTTACATTCTCCTATCTATTAAATTTAAGACGCATTTAACTATTATTAATGATCATGACGATGGTGAATATCTGGGTAATGTGGATGACTATGAATTAAAGGCCTGTGTTCATGCACATGACTATGAGGTTCACCCTTCGGATCAGTTGGTAAATGTGTATGCTGATGATGCTCATCATGGTAATGTTTATGCTCATGTATGAGCGATTCATGTAGGTGTTCATGTTCATGTTGTTCTGTTAAATGTAGCCATATCCCCCACCCCATTAAAATACCGGCAATTATTAATTGGATAGATAAAGATTCGCCAAGAAATAAAATAGATAGAGCAGCACCTATAAAGGGAGCAAGAGAAAATGAAGCACTGGTCCGACCCGTACCAATATGACGCAGGCCTAGAATGAAACAAACTATACTCAGCCCATAACCCGTAAATCCTACTATTGCACCTCCAACATATACAATTAAATGATGAGACAGAGTGACACCAAAAAACATTGCAAGTAAAAGATTCACACACCCAGCTGCTATCCCTTTCACAGCAACAATTTGCAATGGATCCGCTCTAGAAATATGGCGAGTTAAATTATTATCAACTCCCCAGCCTAAACATGCACCTACAATTAATAACACGCCAAGTAGATTAGTTAAATTAAGACGACTACTTAAGGTAAGTACAATCCCGCCAGCTACAATTAACAACATACCCAATACTAATCGTTTATTTGTATGTTCCTTAACAATGTTCCAAGCGATAATCGCAGTAAATACGCTTTCAAGGTTTAGCAGTAATGATCCTGTAGAAGCATTAATGCTTCTCAAGCCATACATTAAAAGTACTGGCGCTAAAACACCACCAAACAGAATAGAACCGACTAACCACTTCCAGTCTTGATAATCGAGTCTTGCTTCCTTAGACGGTTCTTTTAGTAACATTTTTCTAAAGATTAAAATAAACCAAAGTCCAAATCCCGAACCCGCATATAACAATCCTGCTAGCAACCAAGGATCTATTGCACCAAGTAAATACTTGGCTGCAGGGGTGCTGGCACCAAACAACACTGCAGAGGTAAGGGCATAAAAATAGCCAATATTATGAAACTTTTTTTGTGTCATTTTTTATTAATTACTCTTTGTTTTTGATAGCGCAACCTGTAAATCTTTTGTCTGAGTCAATCATATATTCACGACTTAATGAGTTTTGGAATTAAACGCACATATACCAATTCGCTTATCAGTTCCACCAGTGTCTGAGTGACGATAATCGCCGGGAGTACAGGAACAGCACCCGGTACCGCAAAGGCTAGTGGCAGGATCACAAGTGAATTGCGTGTGCTAGTGCTGAAAGCGATCGTCCGACCGGCGGGAGCATCAAGTCTGAACATCCAAGCAACAAACTTTCCCAACAATGGTGTGACTATAGCAAAGATGATGTAGATTGGAATCACTAGCAAAGTTGCGTCTATCGCCAGGCCAAGCTGTGGCACTACAGACGCAATGACTACGAATAGCACAAAAGCCGTCGCTAGTACCGGAAGCAATCCGAGGACTGCTAAAACCCGCTTGCCTATTCGACTCCTTGCCGCCCATAGCTGCACTAAGGCGGCGAGCAGGAGCGGAATGGCAATCAGCCACACGAATGCATGAATGAAAGGATTTAGCTGGACCAAGTGGGCAGCATTTTCGCCAAGGAACAGCCCAAGATAAACAGGCAGCAGAAACATTTGAACGAGTAGCAGAACGGGTGTAGCCGCCAACAATAAACGAGCGTCAGCTCGACCAAGATGCGCGAAGGTCACAACGTAGTCGATACAGGGTGTAAGTAAAACCAGCAACACGCCGAATCGTACCATAGGGTCAGCGGAAAGGAACTGCATCAGTAGAGTCACGAAAAGTGGAACCACAATGAAATTCACAATAAGTAGAGCTGCAAGGAAGCGAACGCGTACAAATGCTTGCTTGAGATCAGCAAGTGGTACTTGGAGGAAAGTCACAAACAGCATCAGAGCTAATGCGGGATTGACACCGGCCTCAAGAGCCGTTGTGTTCAGCACGAGCAAAGCAATTATTGTTGCCACAACAACCGTGCCAAAGTAAATAGCGATTTGCCAGTTCTCCAGTACTCCCCTAATTTTTTGCATGTTCACTACCGCTTCTTTCCATACTTTAATAGAGATAAGCCATTCAACACTACGATTAGACTCGCACCCATATCGGCAAATACTGCTGTCCAAAGGGTAGCGACCCCTAGCAGAGCTAAAATAAAAAATATAACTTTAATTCCTATCGACAAACTAATATTTTCAATGAGCTTATACCAAGTGCGACGACTAAGTACTATAAATAGGAGCAGCTTGCTTAGATTATCTTCCATCAATGCGACATCTGCTGTTTCTAAAGCAACATCTGTTCCCGCATTTCCCATTGCAAAACCAATAGAGGCTTTAGCAAGTGCTGGAGCGTCGTTAATACCATCACCGACCATCCCTACTGAGCCGTATTTTTTTAGAAGGCTATCCATAGCAGATAATTTTTCTTGTGGAAGCAAATTAGCTTGTACATCATCTATCTCTAGAGATTTTGCAATTGCTTGGGCGGTGGTGGCATTATCGCCTGTAATCATTGCTGTTGTTATGCCAAGCTTATGCAGTGATTTAATAGCCTGACTACTACTTTCCCGCAACGTATCAGTAACGGCTAATATAGCCAACGTTTTTTCTTGATTCCCTAAGACAATCGTCGTTTTACCTTGTCGCTCTAATCCCTTTAATATCGATTCTATCTGTGTGTTACAAACTCCCTTTTCTTCTGCAAAACGGTGATTGCCTAAAAAATAATTATGCCCTTCAATGTTTCCTACTATTCCGCGTCCAGGGATGGCTTCAAAATTATTTACAGTCAATAAATCTTTTGGAAGGTTTAGCTTTTTCCATCGTTGTAACATTGCTTCAGCTACAGGGTGTTCTGAATGTGACTCGAGACTGGCTGCCAAATTCAGTACATCAATCTCCGATAACTCTGAAGTGGAAATTATGTCGGTAACTTCTGGTCGGCCATGTGTCAAAGTACCCGTTTTATCAAATGCAATTGCTTTAAGTCGATAACCTTTTTCCAAATAAGTACCACCCTTAATCAAAATGCCCTGCTTAGCAGCCGCAGCTAAACCGCTGACAATGGTTACAGGTGTTGAGATAACAAGTGCACAAGGACAGGCAATAACTAAAAGTACTAATGCTTTATAAAACCAAGGGTAAAAAGATGCACCTAATAATAGTGTAGGCATGGTTGCAATTAAGACAGCTAGTAGCACCATACAGGGTGTGTAGTACTTAGCAAATTGATCCACGAATCGCTGTGTAGGTGCTCGTTCCGCCTGTGCTTGCTGAACGGCTCGAATAATTTTTGCAATTAACGTTTCATTTATAGGCACTGTAACTTTGAACTCAAACGATCCGCGTTCGTTAATGGAGCCTGCAAATACAGTATCACCTTTGCTTTTTTCTATTGGAAATGACTCCCCAGTAATGGGAGCCTGATTAACACTAGATTGTCCTTTGATAACTATGCCATCTAATGGTATTCGCTCGCCAGGCTTAACCCAGATAATGTCATTTAATTGAATTTTATTAGCAGGCTTTATCTCCCATTTACCATCAACAGTTCTTACCGTAGCAACATCAGGGGTAATCTCCATTAATTCACGAATAGCGTGTCTTGCCTTATCAAGTGAATAACCTTCTATCATTTCAGCAAGAGCAAAAAGAAAAGTTACCATTGCAGCTTCTGGCCACTCCCCAATCGTCACGGCGCCCACTATAGCTATCGTCATCAAAAAATTCATATTAAGCGTGAAATAACGAACTGCGCGCAGTCCTTTAATAAAAACTTGGCGGCCTCCCACCAACATCGACGCTAAGGCAAGTATAATAATTAAAGGAGAATTTTCAGTATTTGTGGCATAAGCGAAAATTTCAGCGACAACAGCCAACAATCCTGAAATTCCAAGTACTATCCAATCCCAATAGCTTACGTTTGTTTGAAGCAGACTTAGATTCCCACTGGTGTAGGAGGAACTTTTTATTTGCGATTCCATCCCTAGATCAGCAAGCATTTTTTGGATAGTTGGAACATCCAACTCTTGGTAGGTTATGGTCAATTCTTGTTGGATAAGATTGAATTTTAACTCTTGAATGCCTGCAACTGAGTGTAACTGGTTTTGAATCAGTTTTTCTTCTGTAGGGCAGTCCATCTTAGGTATAACAAAAGTCGTAGTTGGCATTTTGGTTCTCTTTGGTGACATCTCACTAATTTAGGTCCCTAATTGAGAGATTATTTCATGCTAACCTGCTGAAAACTATATTTTTTTTGCTTATTCAAATCACTTTTTGAATGTGAATGCTAAAATTATCAAAGGTTACGGTAATGTTTATTTTGAACGAGCATCAACTAATAATGGAGCTGTAGCTTCTTTTCAATCATTCTATTATAACTTTCAATTGCCAAGCTATGCTGGCTGTTGCTTGATAAGAACGGGCTAAGCAAAGACAAACAAACCCAGACTTTGGGCGTTCAGTGATAACACGCTTAAACAAGGGAATCGCGGCTTTATGGTTACCGCTCTTGCTAAATTCCATCGCTTGACTGAAGGTAGTACTATCGTGCTCTTTTGATTCATGCATATTTCATCTTATCGTTAAAAAGATAATATTAACTCTGCCAGTTTATATCTAATTGAAACCGAATTGACATTGTTATTGTTTCAGAATATACAAGTACAAAGGTTTGTATCAGATGAAACAAAAATTTCTTTCATCCAGCTTAGTAAAAGTAACATCCATAAATTTTAATTATTATTGGATACATCTTTAAAAAAATAAGCATAGAGTACAGGTAGCACTAATAAAGTAAGCGCTGTTGAGGAAATCAATCCACCTACTACAACCGTAGCTAAGGGCCGTTGAATTTCAGCACCGATTCCACGCGCTAGTAACATCGGTATTAAACCCAACGCCGTAATAGCTGCTGTCATTAAAACAGGGCGTAACCGTGATAGTGCTCCCATAAATACAGCTTTATCAACTTGCATCCCATCTTGTTTATTTTGGTTAATGGCATTCACTAATACCACACCGTTTAAAACAGCAATCCCGAAAAGAGCAATAAAACCGATCGAACCGGGAACAGAAAGATATTGGCCCGAGATAAATAAGGCGATAATACCCCCAATCAAGGCTAACGGTACATTGATCATCACTAGGAGCGCTTGTCCCACGGAATTAAAAGCGAAATAAAGTAGCAAGAAAATAAGTGCTAGTGAAATTGGCACCACAATCATCAGTCTTGCTTGAGCACGTTGCTGATTTTCAAATTGCCCACCATAAGTAACTGAATAACCAGAGGGTAATTTAACTTCTTTCTCAAGACGTTGCTGTATCTCCGATACCACACTCCCCATGTCACGCCCTGACACATTGGCCTGAATCACAACACGGCGTTGGACATCATCTCGCCTAATTTGCGGTGGGGCAGATTCTATTTTGACGCTTGCTATATCAATCAAGCGAACCCAAGCGCCGTTTGGTGATTGTAGAATGAGGTTATTAATCGCGTCCATACTATCACGATAAGGCTTAGCTAACCGTACATAAATATCATACCGTTCATTGCCATTGATCACTTGGCCCGCTGTTTTACCTCCAATGGCATCGGAAATAAGAGACATCACTTGGGCAACTGAGATCCCATATCGCATTAAGGCTTCTCTATCTGGCTTGATAACAAGTTGGCCTTCACCTGTAATCTGCTCCATAGCCACATCTCGTGTCCCTTTTATTTTTTTTATTACTCTCTCTATCTCTTGTCCTTTTTCTGCGAGGATAGCTAAATCAGGACCAAATAATTTCACCGCCAATTGTGCACGCACTCCAGACAATAGCTCATCAACTCGACTGGCAATCGGTTGGGAAAAAGCAAATAGTAATCCAGGATACGCTGACATTTTCTTTTCCATGAGGCTCTGTAACCTCTGACGATTCTTAGCAGATACCCATTGTTTTACAGGCTTTAAGCCCACATAAATTTCTATGTTAGAAACAGGCTCGGGATCACCACCTAATTCAGGTCGCCCTATTCGACTAGACGCATAAGTCACTTCTGGAAAAGTCATGAGTTCTTGCTCAAGTGTACTTGCTACCTTAAGAGCTGTTTCTAAATTTGCTGATGGCGCTAGCGTTACACGTATATTAAAAGTTCCCTCTTCAAGCTCAGGAACAAATTCTGCACCCAAAAAAGGTAAAAGTAAGAGTGAAGCCAGGAATAAACTGACCACAGTAATGATAACCAGTTTAGGGTGAGCCAGTGTTTTAGTAAGTAGTGGCTTGTAATATTTTTTAATAGGATGCAATACCGGGCTTTTACGATATTTGACCCTACCTTTATAGCAAAAAGTTGCTAATGCTGGAACAACCATCATTGCAACAATTAAAGACGCTAACATCGCTAACACAATACTAATTGCCATTGGGTGGAATAATTTTCCTTCAACACCTTGCAAACTAAATAAAGGTGTAAAGACCACCACAATGATAAGCACGGCGAAAAAAACGGGTCTTCCTACTTCTCGAGCAGCTTCTTGAATGCGTAAAGGGATTGCATGATTAGCTTCTATAATGGAATCATTGGCTTCGCCTGTTGGCTCTGTTGAAGGATGGTTGGAACCAGGCTGACTTAGATGCTTAAAGATATTCTCCATCATCACGACAGAACCATCAACCATCATCCCAATTGCTATTGCTAATCCTCCTAGTGACATGAGATTTGCTGAAATGTCCCAATAGGCCATTGCCATAAGAGCAAGCCCAACAGAAATAGGCACTGAGATAAGCACCAGTAAAGTTGCACGCAAATTCATCAAAAAAAGAAATAACACGACAAAAATTAGGATGAAAGCTTCGATCAGTGCCTTAACAACGGTGTTGACCGCTTGTTGAATTAAATCGGCTTGGTCATATACAGTTTCAAGTCGCACTCCTGGTGGTAATGCTTTCTGAATAATTGGGATTTTTTTTTCAACCCCATCAATAGTAGCTTTGGTATTGGCTCCAATACGTTTTAACACAATTCCTGCGACGACTTCACCCAATGCTTGGGGTTGACCTTTTGCATTGCGATTCGTCAGGGTAACAGCACCCTGGCGAATTTCACTGCCATAGGTAACTTGTGCAACATTACGGACACGAACGACTACACCATCCTTGTCCTTAATCGGAATGTTAGCAATGTCTTGCAAGCCACCATTGCCACTACGCACCCATCCAAAACCTCGAATGGTCAATTGCTCTGAACCGCGATCTAAATACCAACCTCCAGCATTGTGGTTGTTTTCTTCGATGGAATTGACAATGTCTTCAATGGTAAGACGGTAGGCAAGTAATCGCGCTGGATCGACTTGCACTTGATACTGGCGAACTTGACCGCCAAACGATAATACATTGGTAACTCCATCAACAGGAGCCAATAAAAGTTTTACTACCCAGTCATTTAAACCTCGCAAGGCCATCAAGTCATATTTTTGGGGGTTATCAGTGCGCAAAATGTACTGGAAGACTTGACCAAGACCAGATGTATTAGGTCCCATTTCAGGGGTACCCATCCCCGGTGGAATTTTTTCACGAGCAGCTTGGAGACGCTCAAAGACTTGCTGGCGAGCAAAATAAATATCAACGCTGTCTTTGAACACGACAGTCACTACTGACAAACCCACTTTAGAAATAGAACGTACTTCTTCCACATTAGGTAAGGAATACATCACTGCTTCTACAGGATAACTAATTAGCTGCTCGACTTCCTCAGCAGCGAGTCCAGGGGCTTGAGTGTTAATAACAACTTGGACGTTAGTGACGTCAGGAAATGCATCTAAATTAAGACGCGGCAATATCATAGCGCCACCTACCAAGGCGCCTAGTAACATCAACACAACTATTAAGCGGTTATAGACAGCAAAATCTATTAATCTATTTAACATTAGTTTTCTTTAATTCCATTTAATGTCCGTGTGCATCAAAACCCTTTTTATTTAACTCGGCGTGGACAAAAAAAGCGCCTTTTGTCACTACACGTGCATTTGCAGGAACACCTTCAATAACAGCTTGGTCATTGATTGTTTCTACAAGCTTTATCTCATTAAGTTGGAATAACCCTACAGCCTTTTCCAGATAGATACCCATATCGCCATCGGGTGTGCGGACTATCGCCTCTACGGGCACTGCCAAAACAGGCTTGGTTTGTCCTGATTCAATCAAGCAGTTGACGAATTGGCCCGGATGCAACAGGTCGCTCGCATTTTTTACTTCCAGCAAGATTGAACGAGTACGAGTCACCTCATCTAGTTGATGATAAACTTGAATCACATGTCCCATTAATACTTGATTACCGACAATAACTTGCGCGCTATCATTTATTTTTATAGGGCGAACTAAACCGGGTGATAATTTTGCATTAACCCACACAGAACCCTCGTTCACCACTTGAAGGAGTACTCTACCTGGTTCAATCAACTCGCCATCAGTAAACTTAATATCAAAAATAGTACCGTCTCTAGGAGCAAGCAGACGAAACTCACCTTGTGCTTGAGTGGGTTTTTGTGTGATCAATAATTGTTTAATTTCAATCTCAGTCATTCCGTAAGCTAAAGCCGTTGAATAAGCTCGCTGGTAATTAACTTGAGCTTCGTAATAGCGTTTTCCTGATATAGCATCTTTACCTAAACTTTTTACTCTTTCCCATTCCTGAGAAGCTAACAGTAAATCTGCCTGTGTCTTGGCCATATCAACACTGGACATTTTAACTAAAACTTGGCCTTGTTTTACATGTTGACCTTCTTGAACGTAGCGCTCGACTACTTGGGCTGCCACACGAGTAGTGACTTTTGTACTTAGATTAGTATTCGGAGCTACTTCTCCAGGAGCTGGTGTATAGATTTTTAAAATTTTTGGTTTTAAGGTAGTAACCACAATGCCTGCTAGTTTTTGGGATTGTTCGCTTAATTGGACAGTATTTTCAGAGTCTGTTTCTTTTGCAAACGCTAGTTGATATGACAAGATTAAAAACAAGAAAACGGCATATCTGAGTTTAAACTTCAACATCAATGGCTTACCTTAAGGTGAATAATGACATAGCCAGTTTTCAGATTGGCCCGATGCTTTTAACCAGCTTACCCATGCTTGCCAAGCCTGTGCTGTTAGGACTGCACCCGTTATTTGATTATCAACACGTTGTCTTAATTGCACTAAATACTCCGTTGTACTCAATTCGCCTGCTTGCCATAATCTCTCAATTAAGTTTATACCGTCTTTAAGTGGTTTGTTAGAAATCTTTTCCCATTGACTAACAGCCTGACTTAGAATTTGATAACGCTCTGCAGATGTCATGATCTCAGCACGAGTAATCCTCATCCAATCCCTCCTTTTTTGGTCTGCCTCGCCAGCATCTGCACTCGCGGCTGCGACTTCCGCCTGATAAGGATTACGAATAAATAGAGGGACGGTTAATGTAACCCCAATTAATGCTTTTTTTTCCTCTGACTCTTCTTGCAGCCCCCCTTGAATACCAATTGTGGGATCTGGATAACGCTCACGCTGTGTGAGATTTATGCGAGCTATAGCGCTGAGGTATTGATTATTCCATACATGGAATTCGGGCAAGCCTTGAAGTAAACAATCAATTTTGTGATCAGAAATAGTAAGGCAAGGAAGATTATGAGGAAAGTCCGGCCAATCAGAGTTATTACATCCTGCAATAGCTCTTAGTGATTGTAAAGCTTCGGTTAGTTTTACCTCAGCTTGTGCCTGCTGAGCAATTGAGTCGGAATAAGCAAGTTGAGCTAAATCTACATCAACTCTTGGGATATCTCCATTTACATGAAGTTTTTTAGACAAAGTCAAAAACCGATTTAATATATTGGTTCGTTCTTTAGCAAAAAATACAACTTTCTCTTGAGTTCGAAAAGCGATTAATGCATTTAACAAATCCGCAGTTAATTGCTGCTCAAGATTTGCAAGTTGTGCCTTTGCAGCTTGAAGATTGGCTTCGCCTATTTTGCTTTTGGCACATCGTTTGTTTGCAATGTCGATAGTTTGATTGATTCCAATGCTATAAGTGTTCTCTATTGCTTTCTGGGCTTCTGCGGTTAATTCAGGGTTGTATAGGGGCTGGGAACTTGCTACATAACGAGCTTCTGCTGCGGCAACATTCGCCCTAGCGGCACAAATTGCTGGGTTATTTTGAATTACGCAGTGAATAAAGTTCGAGAATGAATTAACAGGAAGGTGATTTGCGGGATTAGCTGTTGGTGTTATAGAATAAAAAAGGCACAGGATAATGCCAATAAAATACAGTGACGAACTTTTTTTTATTTTATTTTTATATTTATATACTTTTAAAATCACTACCATGTGTTTTTTACCTAAGACAGAAAACAATCAAAAAATGCAAAAGATAAACCTGAACCTCACTATATCGAAAAATTAACGCTACTCAAGAGTTTAATTCAGCTAAAAATGCTGATATGAAACAACCAGCTAATTATTTTTTATCAAATCCACTTCGTATAGCATTTGTCTATACAGTATTGTATACTATTTGTATAGACAAGAGAGGTAATTATGAAGCATGCACAAAATAAAGGGTCAGTGTCTATCAATATCAGAGCTAAGACCTATCAGCGTGACCTGATTGATCAAGCAGCCGAACGACTAGGCCGTAGTCGGTCGGATTTTATGCTTAACGCTGCCTGCAGCAAAGCAGAAGAGCTGTTGCTTGACCAGACATTTTTCACGGTTAATGCTACTACATTCGAAAAGTTTCAAGAGCTACTTGATCGGCCATTACCAGCAACTGACAAACTACGTCGACTACTTAAAACAAAAGCACCCTGGGATAAATAAACTTGCTTAATTTGTTACCGCCAACTCCGATCTCAGCTGACTATGATTTAGATGATTTTGATAGCGGCGAACAGTCACTTGACGAATGGCTCAAAAAACGTGCGATTAAAAATCAAGTATCAGGAGGATCACGGTGTTTTGTTCTTTGCAATGGCAAAAAAGTTATTGGCTATTACAGCCTATCTGCGGGCGCCATCAGTCATGAAACTGCGCCTAAGACAATGAGACGGAATATGCCAGACCCATTGCCTGTGTTGTTGCTTGGTAGACTAGCGATCGACAAGAATTATCATAATAAAGGACTGGGTAGTGCCTTGTTGCGTGATGCAATGATACGCGCTGTTAGCGTTGCTAGTGATGCAGGCGTGTTTGCTATTTTAGTTCATGCTTTATCAGAACAAGCTAAAAGATTCTATACGTCGCGAGGATTCGTGGAATCGCTTTTACAACCGATGACACTGATCATGACACTAAAAACAGTGCAGTCAATTTTACTAGAGCCTGATTGACTCTGTATCTCTATAGCGGAGTCCACTCATGCTTTAAAAGGAACTCCATATTTTTTATCTTGGTTATTGCATTGTCTTGAGTGTAATTAAAGTGTCCAACCCAAATTTGCAGCGAGTAAGTAATTTATTTTGTTTTGGTTACCATTTAAATGTTGTATGGCAGGGAATCCTATCCCCAATTGCAGAATTAATTTTTTTGAAGAAACCCAGGCGAGTAGTTACGAAAGAAGAAGGATAAATTAAATTATTTCCCTAAAGTTCTGGACACATTTAAATCATTTTTGGTCTGCAGCCAATCTACCGTAAAGCAGTCCTTGAGACGTAAGACTAGTTCTTTTATCCAATCCAAAAGTATGACGTTGCCTTTATTTTCAAATTGAGTTGCGGCCTTCCCATATAAAAATAAACTACGGCTATAATCTCTTTTTACAAAGCGCCCTTCTTTATGAAGCTGAGCTAAAATGAGTTGGTTCTCAGGATGTTTGGTATTAGAAACAATAGGCGATTTCAAAAATTCTGTGAATTGAAAGTTGTTAAGTCTAGGATACTGTCGGTCATTAGTCAGCACCCTATGGATCACTTTATCACATGCTTGATGATCATACTGCCGACAATCTTTAAGAAGTTGATACGCTAAATCTGGCTTGTCTTCAGCAAAGCTTTTAATAGCAAGCTTACCATGCAATGCGGCAAGTTTAGCTCGATTAGAGTTTCTATCATGTTGTTCAGATTCTAAATTATGGGAGTTTGTTAAAATATGATTAATATCCGAATACCCAATTTCTTTTGCATAGTCACCGGCGATAAAACCTTTCTCATCTGGATGACCAGTATCTATCCCTTGCTTTATCAGAAGTCGTACTACAGAAGTTTGACCATAAATTGTGGCCCAATGAAGCGGGGATAATTTTTCTTTAGCTGAAATAATTTTCGCGCCCTTTTCTAATAAGAACATGACTAAATCTTCATCACCGTTACTTGCTGCCAAATCTAATGCAGTTAAATGACTATTATTCTCGGCATTAACATCTGCACCCTGTTCAATTAACTGTGAAAGTACTTCAAAGTTACCTTGGTAAGCTGCTATATGAAGTGCCTGATTACCCAATGCATCACAGCGATGCAATAGACTGGAATCTTTAATTAAGCACAAAAAATAAAAAGACCAATCCTGTTTACGAATTTTATCAAAAAATTCTTCGTCACTTATCTTCATATTCCTATCTGCATGTTCTTGAGATCGTGAATTGAACATGGGTCACCTCTTTTTTAATTTATAATCTTATCTAAGATGAGTGATGGCTTACTGCTTCGGCGTTAAAATGCTAGTTTGATACCTCAAAAATTTTGTTCTTTTTGAAATTCGTGATCACCCAAGCTCTGCCATCGCTCCTTTTCATTTGGAAGTCTACCGCGCGCATCACACAGTAACCCTAAAATAACACTGGACGGCTCTTCAGCCAGACCTGCTTTAACAATTAATCCTCCTAGCTGAATTTTTCGCCGTGTATCAGCTTTTCTTAAACGTTCACGCTCTCTGTTAAGAGAAAGTTCATTTCTTGCAACAAATTGCTTTTGTCGAATCAACTTACTTGACGAGTCCTCAAGCATGTAGGTTCTCCTTTGATATTTTAAAAAATACACGCTCTAAAAATTCATTATTTTTTTCAGCTAGACCACATTCCATAGCCAATTTACCTAATTCAATTGCACGTTTATTTTCTAATTCTTTTAATTTTTCTTCTGCTCGCTTAAGTTGCTGCTGCATTAAAAGTTTCTGTTTTTGGAAGTTAGCGATAGACTTGATTCTTTTTTGCTTGTGCATGACTCCCTCTCCATCGATGATTTTCAAAATAGCTTACAGAGAAACGCATGACTTAGAAATCCCCAACTTTTGTAGTAGTAAAAGCAATGTCTCTAAAAAAGTCTTCCCCCTAAAAGCGCAATATGCAAACTTTTCAAGTTTGCGTAGAATAGGCGCATGGCTATTGCATTTGCACAGGTAAAATATCTATCTCGAAGTAAAGCTCTGCAAGCTACAGCAGCGGCTGCCTATCGTAGTTGTTCGAAAATTTATGATGAGCGCACAGGTACAACGTTTGACTATACTAATAAAAAATCCCTCCTACTCTATTCAGAAATTCTGTTACCTGAAAATGCGGATGTTAAATTTAAAAATCGTGAATTGTTATGGAACACTGTTGAAAAAAATGAAACTCGAAATAACTCACAAGTAGCCAAAGAAGTTATTCTAGCCCTGCCTCAAGATGATCAAATTAATGACAACGACAAAATTGAACTTGCAAAACGTTTCGCCATGGCAAATTTTGTAAATAATGGCGTAGTTGTAGATATTAATATTCATAATGAAGCAGGCAACCCGCATGCACATATTTTAATCACTACACGTCGTTTAATTGGCAATCAATTTGATTCCCATAAGGCGCGAGATTTGGATCCGAAGGTTATCCGAGGTCAAGTACAGACGGATAAAGTATGGGGTGAAGAGTGGCGACATTTCCAAAATCACTATTTTCTAGCCAAAGGACTCGATTTGACTGTCGATGCAAATGGCATTTATAGTCAAATTCATTTAGGCAAACATATTTTTCACGCAAAAGATCGTAATCAATTTGACCGTTGGCAAGAAAATCAAAACCGACATCAAGATGCTAAAAAAATTGCACTGACTGATCCGGAGAATGTCCTCAATCAAATTACATTACACAGCTCAGTATTTAATGATCATGATATTGGTCGGTTACTTCATAAGCACATCGATGATCCACAAGAATTTCAAATCGCATTGCTTAAAGTGAAAAACTCAAAGAAAATTATATTATTGGGTACGGGTGATGATGGAAAAAAACGTTACACAACCCGAAACATCTTTGAACTAGAAAATAATATTCAGGAAGTTGCAGAAAACCTCAACCAACGTGTTTCACATTCTATTCATCCTACTCTAATTAAAAATATTATTAATAACTATAAGCTCAATGATGAACAAGCTGATGCTATACAACATATCTTGCAGGGATCAGATATTTCAATAATCGTTGGACGAGCAGGTACGGGAAAAACGTATGCCTTGAAAGCAGCGAAAGACGCTTTTACTAAAGCTGGTTATCATGTTCAAGGCATTGCTCTTTCAGGTATTGCAGCGCAAGGATTACAAGAAGCCTCCGGAATACCCAGCAGGACAATTGCATCATTCACCTATGCACTGCAAAAAGAAACTTTAAAACTCACAAAGGATGATATCATTATTCTGGATGAAGCCGGCATGACAGACACTTACGCTTTATCTGAAATCATTAATCATATCCACAAAGCACAAGCAAAATTGATACTCGTGGGTGATGAAGCTCAATTGCAACCCATAGGACCCGGAGCGCCTTTCCGAGCGTTATTAGAGCGCGTTGGATTTGCTGAGCTTCAGCAAATAATTCGACAAGAAGAACCCTGGCAACGTAAAGCAACCCATCATCTTGCTACAGGTAATATCAGAGAAGCGTTGAAATCTTATCAAGAACATCAGCATATTCATTATAACAAAACAGCAAAAGATGCGATGCACTGCCTCATCGATGATTGGCATCATCGATATAACCAAAAACATATTTTATTGCAACAAACGCTCATTTTGGCACATCGAAATATCGATGTAATGCAACTCAATCAAATCGCAAGGGCTAAACGAATTCTAGCGGGTGAAATTGATCAAGGATTCTCTATTAAAAAAGGTGAACACGAATTATGGTTGAGTGTGAATGATCGTTTGATATTTCGAAAAAATGATCCAAAATTGGAAGTTCGAAATGGTCAATTGGGAATTATAAAGGTAATTGAATCTGATAATTTAGGTAAAGTGAAAAGTATTACGGTTGATCTTGATAATAACAAAACGGTTACCTTTGATCCTGAGCACTATGTGCATTTTAATCATGGCTACAGTGCTACCATCCATAAGACACAAGGTATCACTGTAGATCACAGTTTTATTTATGTTGCAGGTGATTATTGGAATCGCAACTTAATGTATGTTGCGGGTAGTCGTCATAAGAAAACAATGGATTTATATATTGATCAAGAGAATCACCCCAATCTTGAATCACTCATCAAAGGACTAGACAAAGATGGGATGAAAGATAACATGCTTGATTACCCATTTAATTTTGCTAAACGACGTGGTATCAATATTGAAAGTCTATTTGCTCGAATTAAAGAACATGCTCTAGAAAAACTTAAAACCGCTCGAAAATATTTACATGAAAAATATCATCAGCTAATAGTAAGAAATGAAAAAATAACGACACAACATCATAAACAGCCTGAAATAGTCAATGGCAAACAAAAAGGACACCATTATTTAAATAATGCATCCTCTACACAAGTTAAAGAAAGTGATGATGACGTTAAGCCTACTCAAGAAAAATTTCACAAATTATTGAATGATCTTGATCAAGCAAAAATACTCAAAAATCATTATGCAGTCTATCGACTAAAAAAAGAGGTCCAACTTGAAGTCAAAAAAATTTACAAAAATAAAAAACTCTATCAAATCATTCAAACTAAAATGCCTGAATTTGCAAAAATGCTAGGACAATACCAATCAAAGCAGCTTGAGCACGATATAGATTGATAATATGTAAATTACGTTTATTTGAATCAAGATAAACTGAATAGAAATGTCCTCGAGTCTCCGCACAATCCGCAGCATCACTTTTCAATAATCTACGTGATTGTAACATGTACGTCAGGCTGGGCTAACCATGCATAACAACACACTTGCCACCAAACCAGGGTCTACTGACAAATAGAGGCTCGGGGATAATATAAATATAGTACAATTTGCTTATATTCTCATACTAAATTTGATTTAATGCTTATTTCTAGTGTATGTAATTGATAGCCATCGTTTTTGTACCTTTTGAGTCAAAAATAAGCAGCAAGGACCAAAAAGCACATAAGGAATACTATGCAAAATTTCACACCCGTTAGTTCTTTAATCGGCGGTGCATTCATTGGCTTAAGCGCAATACTACTGCTTTGGCTAAATGGTCGAATTGCCGGAATTAGTGGCATATTTCATGGCTTGTTCCCGCCTCATAAAAGCGATTTTCTCTGGCGAGTACTATTTCTTACGGGACTCATTTTAGGAAGCTTTATCTATTATCTATTTCCACAAATTCATTTTATTCCTCGCACAAACTATCCAATCAGTTTATTGCTGTTAGCAGGATTTTTGGTCGGTATTGGGACTAGGCTAAGTGGAGGATGTACCAGTGGTCATGGCGTCTGTGGCATTGCACGAATGTCACGGCGTTCCCTTGTCGCAACACTTATATTTTTTGCATTCGGTTTACTGAGTGTTTATGTTATACGCCATATAAGGAATATGGCATGATATATAATCTTGCAGCCTTATTGTGCGGATTATTATTTGGTTTTGGCTTAACCATTTCGCAAATGATAAATGCAAATAAGATACTCAATTTTTTAGACATCACCGGAAATTGGGATCCTAGCTTAGCATTGGTGATGTTAAGTGCTGTTGTTGTGACGTGGTTGGGTTATCGATTTGTTATGCGCCAACCACACCCTAAATTAGCCGAAAAATTTTTTCTCTCCGAAAAAAAATCCATCGATGCAAAACTGATGATAGGATCTGCCATCTTTGGTATCGGTTGGGGACTTGCGGGTTATTGTCCGGGGCCTGCAATGACTGCACTAGGTTTAGGTATTCTAGATGCTGTTTATTTCGTAGTGGGTATGCTCGCTGGTTTATTCATTTACCCGGTAATCACTCGATTGCTCAAGAAGCCTGGTTCTAAATGAAAAAATAAATTTTTGAGAAAAGCTTTTAGCTTTAGGATCAATTTAATTAAACTAGTGCGATACGAAGACACGAAGCCGCATTCAATAAAATTGAACCCATGAAATGGAATTTACATGAAAAATACACAATTTTTGCATCTATTAACAGTCACGTTTTTTTTCATTTTAGTATTCAGCTTTTTTAACCCATGCGCTCTGGCTGAAAATCGAGTTGTCGATTTGCACATTGGGTATAAAACCGTCAATTTTACTGGCTGCCCTTCTTGCGCCATTGCGGTTAATAATCAAATCCCTGCGCCAACATTGCATTTCAAAGAAGGAGATGATGTTACCCTCAACGTATACAACCATTTGGATACAGGTAGCTCGATTCATTGGCATGGCATCCTAGTTCCTTGGCAAATGGATGGTGTAGAAGGCGTCAATCAAAAAGCCATTCCGCCGGGCTGTGTTTTCCATTACCGGTTTAAGCTCTATCAAAGAGGAACCTATTGGTATCATGCCCATGCGGGGGCTCAAGAACAAGATGGTTTATATGGCGCATTTGTGATTGATCCACCTTCAGCTTCCCATTACAAATACACCAAAGATTATGTGGTTGTTCTGTCGGATTGGAGTGACATGGGTGGACATAACATTTTTCTAAAACTCAAAAAAGATGGCGATTATTTTTCACCTCGCTTTCCGCTGCAGCCCTCGCTTACAAAGTTTCTCTATGATTATGGAAAGGCGTGTCCAAAAGAACGCAAAAAATTACTTGATGATTATAAAATGATGCAGCAAATGCGTATGAGTATTTATGATATCAGCGATGTGGCCTATGATACGTATTTATTAAATGGTCAATCCAAACACTGCCCCTGGACAGCGCCTGTGAGAATGGGTGATACGGTACGCCTACGATTTATTGGTGCTGCAGGCAGCACAATTTATCGCGTTAAAATCCATTGCGCAAATATGGAAATGGTGCATGTGCAAGGTAACGATGTAAAAGCGTATAGCATTAAAGATTTCACTATTGCACCGGGTGAAACCTATGATGTGTTAGTTAAAATACAAAAACAGATGCCTTATATTATTTATGCTGAATCTATTGATACGCTTGGCAAAGCATATGGTGCCTTAGTCGTTGATCCCTGCCAGCCTATTCCTTACAACCAAGTCTCACCGTTTCCTGAACCTTTACCTGTGACCAGAGAAATGATGGCCAATATGATGATGTCAATGGATCATGGCTCAATGAATATGAAAACCAATGGCAAAATGAAAATGACTGGAACATCGGAGGGAATGAAACATGATATGGCTATGCCATCCCATTCGATGGGAAGTGGTTCGGCAACTCCGCAACACACCATGAAATCAATGGCGGGAAATAGTAACTCAGATCACGCTGGTCATTCCTCACAAAGGAGGAAATCTGAATCATCGTTTAACCCGATGAAACATAAGATGAACATGCCGGGTATGGGTGATGGATCCATGAAGATGAATAACCCATCTACAGCCGATAAATCGCCTCATCAAGCTATGCAGCATTCAAAAGCATCCATGGAAAAAATGCCTACCCCTACCAAACATACATCGATGTCCGGTAATATGAAAATGAAAAACGGCATGAAGATGAACCATGATAAATCCATGAAAAATGACATGGATATGGACATGGATATGCAAATGCCAACCGAACCGTCCATCATCGGCGATAGCATCTGTCACCCCGACTCCTCCAAGGCTATGACCATGGGAACGAAATATCAAGATTTAACTGCAAGTGTTCAAACTAACGACCCGAATAAACCTGTAGATGGTGTAATCAAAATGGAATTATTTGGTTATATGGATCGCTTTATTTGGTTTATTAACGGGTTACCTGAATACAGAGCACACCCTATCATGATCGAACCTGGCAAACGGTATCGGATTGTCTTTACCAATAATTCCATGATGCGCCATCCCATGCACATTCATGGTCACTGGTTTATTTTACGCAATGGCCATGACGCCTATGATCCCTTATTGCATACCATTGAAGTGCCTCCGGGTGCAACAGCGGTGGCGGATATAGATACCGATGCCAGTGGACAATGGTTTTTCCATTGCCACCATCTTTATCACATGATGGCTGGCATGGCACGAGTATTTCAGTATGAGACAATCATTGAGATGGCACACGGGTGTGCTAGACCAGAGGATTATGCTTTTTCTCAACAATATATCAATCGACCGATTGTCAGAGAAGATATCACCATGCCCCTTGATCCCTCGCTTATTCATCATCCGATAGGACATCATCAAGGATTTTATCTGGCAAGTTTCTTAGATGTCGGTGAGGACCCTTACCATAACGTACAAGAGATGACGTTTAAAGGCTTATATGGTGGTGATTACAACAAGCTTGAACTCTATACCGATGATGCAGAGATCAAAGAAGGATCGGTAGAAAATGCTGACATCGACATTTTTTATTGGCATCTGATTAGCCAGTTTTGGGCCATTAAAGGCGGTGTGAATTATTTTTATCGTCCCGGAGGACCTTATTGGCAACCGGGTGTGGGTATTGAAGGCTTGATGCCGTATTTTATTGATACCAATGTCAGAATCTATTGCCACGAGGGCAGTGTCAAATTCGACATTGAGCTCCAGCGTGATACCCAGATTACCAATAACTTTTTTATTCGAACGGGTATCCGTAGTATTTTCGCGACCAAAACCGTTGAAGAAGATGAGCTTGGTAGTGGTTTAAATCAAATGCGTTACACCATTAGACCTTATTATCGACTAAAGCCGGGGTTAAATATCTTTACTGAATATGAACATGATGATGACTATGGCGCATTTAAACGCATTCAGCGTAAACAAGGCGAGTCGACAACAGAAGATACGCTGACTTTAGGATTGTCCGTTTTGTTCTAAAAATGAACAATCTAGTCACCTTCTTCCTGGCAAGAAACGGCGGACACCTTCCAGGTGCGTGCGCTTTAGCAGTAATGCGTTGATGGCAACCAGGACGGTACTTCCCGACATAGCCAGTGCTGCAACTTCTGGACTGACGGTAATCGGATAGAATACGCCTGCTGCAAGCGGAAAGGCAGCGACATTATAGGCCACTGCCCAAAACAAGTTCTGATGCATTTTGCGAAGGGTAGCACGCGAGAGCGTGATGGCGCACACTACATCGAATGGATCACTCTTCATCAGTACGACATCGGCACTTTCCATGGCTACATCCGTGCCTGCACCAATTGCAAAGCCGACATCTGCTTGCGTAAGGGCAGGTGCATCATTGATCCCATCTCCAACCATACCCACCTTTTTGCCTTGCGCCTGCAATTCCTTGACCTTATCCGCTTTCTGTCCAGGCAGCACATCGGCAAGTACAATATTGATGCCAAGCTCTCCGGCAATGCGCTCTGCCGTACCGCGATTGTCGCCTGTTAGCATAGCAACTTGCACATTGCGCGCTTGTAGCGCTTTAACAGTAGCAGCCGAAGTGGGCCTTATCGCATCAGCAATTGCAATCAATCCAATGAGCTTGCCATTTTGAGCCACATGCACAACCGTTCGTCCCGCTCCCTGGAGTTCTTTCGCTTTTTCTGAAAGACCTGCCATGTTGATTTTTTGCGCATCCATTAATTTCCGATTACCGAGTAATATCTGTTGCCCAGCAACTTCAGCTTGCGCGCCTTGGCCATCAATGTTGGTAAAAGCCACAGCCGCATCTAGCGGGATTTTATCGGCTCGTCGCAATATGGCCTGTGCCAAAGGATGTTCTGATCCTTGTTCTACGGCTGCGGCTGCCGCAAGCACTGTTTCTTGAGTCACAGTCGGTACTGTTACTACTTCTACCACCTCAGGTTGCCCCATCGTGAGGTAATGCATAGGCCTGTGTAAGCGGATTTTGGGTTTGGT
Organism: Coxiellaceae bacterium UBA6002; assembly: GCA_002429595.1. Classification (GTDB taxonomy): domain Bacteria; phylum Pseudomonadota; class Gammaproteobacteria; order UBA6002; family UBA6002; genus UBA6002. The sequence continues at coordinate 43,963 of DJAM01000060.1, read as the reverse complement.
GAAATGCCGTATCAAAACAAGCGACCTGACACAATCCAGGATAGTGCTTATTCACCGCTTTAATTGCAGCTAGATTAAAAGGTTGATGCAAAGGTGCAAGCGGATTGAATTTTTCTAATTGGCTGATAATGTCTTTATTAATTTGAATAGGCTCTTTATAGAGATCGCCGCCATGTACGACGCGATGACCCACAACTTGGATTTTATAGTGAGCAAGATGCTGATCTAACCACCCAAAAACTTTTTTAATTGCATCTGTAAGTGCTAAGCTTAAATCTTTTTGCACGAGTGAATATAATTCATCATGTAAAGTCATGTTAGCAGCATCTTTGATAAAAAAATGAGGGTTTTCACCTAAGGATTCTATCTGCCCGCGAATAACAGATTTCAAATTAAAACGTTCTTCATCGATAGCAAATAACGCAAATTTAATACTCGATGATCCGGTATTAAATACTAATAGACTATTAGTCATTTTGTTCGCTATTATTATTTAATTTCAAAAATTCTTTAAGTTTTTTCACAGTTGTCTCACTTAAATCAATATCATTTAATTCGTTTTTAATGAACATTCAATAATGTTTCATTGAGAGTCATCGGCATTTTTTTTCATCCCAAATTTTTGTACAATTACGCCCAGAGGATTTGGCTTCATACATAGCCTTATCAGCATAATCAATAGATTGTTCAATGGGAGAATGTGTATCAAGCTTTGTTAAACCAAATGATGCAGTGATGTGAATAGGTTCTGCTTGACCAATATGAATTGGCGTATCTGCTAATCCTTGACGTATCTTTTCGATGACCTCATAAGCTGCTTGCAATTCGATTTGTTGAATAAAAATCAGGAATTCTTCCCCGCCATAACGAAATACTTTGTCATATGGACGAAGGTGTTCTATCACATAACGCGCTGATGCGGCCAATACTTGATCACCTGTCGCATGTCCGTATTGATCATTGACATGTTTAAATAGATCCAGATCCATCATAGTTAGACAACAGGATATTCCTTGTCGTTTTGATAATTCCTGTTGCTCACGTAATATAGGTAGCATATCAATTCGACTAATGGCTCCCGTGAGTGGATCTCGTTTATAGAGTAATTCTTCAAGTTCACGTTTTAAGGCATCTATTTCGAGTCGCATCCGTTCAAGGACATTCGCAAAGCTATCATATTCAGCAGGCGGAATGCCGATCTCTGATGCACTTAATAAACGAGCAGCCGCTTGATGCATTCGTTGATGTTGTTCACCAATTGCAATGAAACCGGGATGATCTCGTAAGGCAGGATGAGCCTGATCATAGTACCACTGTCCAAATCGACATTCCTTATGGGCTTCAGAATTCATATCATGCTTGTCACCAGAGAGCTTACAAATAAGGGTGCGCACTAATTCTTTATACCATTGTTGATGATTATAAAGTGCTTGATCTAGTTCACGAATGATTTTTTGAATTTCGTCGTGTGCAATATTGTAAAGCGACATAATAACTTCCTTAAGATTTTACAACTCTATTCTGAATCCTTTCTTCATCTTTTATGCTTCAAGTAATCTATAATGATCTCACTCAAATCAATCGCGTTTGATTCATGTTTAATCGTATTACAGGTAATCACCTTGACTGCCCCTGCTGCTAATAAATCGTGATACGCATCGCCAGAAAAAATAGCATGAACACCAATACAAATGGGTGATTTCATTTTTGCATTTTTAACATGTTTAACTGTTTCAATCATTGTTCTTGCTGTCGAAATAATATCGTCAATTAAAACAGGCGTGTGTATTTTATATTGATCAATGTGAGGAATTGAAACCTCAACCTCTTTATCACCTTTTCGTGTTTTTTCTAATACAACAAAGGGTGCATCCGCTTTTTGTGCTATAGTCGAAACCCACTGCTCGCTTTCTTGGTCGGGTCCTATTAAAATCGGCTTGTTAACATGATGTTTGATCCATTTTGCTATTTCATCAGCCGCAGATAACACAACTGTGGGTATAGTATAAATTTCGTTGAGTGATTTTTTTCGATGTAGATGAGGATCTATTGTGATTAACTCATCGAAATAATTGGATAAAAGCGAAGCAAAATAATCAGAAGTTATTCCTTCTCCTGGATTAAATACTTGGTCTTGGCGCATATAAGGAAGATAAGGTGCTAAAAGACTCACGCGTTTTGCACCTAAATCCCTCGCAGTTTTTGCAAAAAATAATAAAGGTATCATTTTAGCATTGGGTCTATCCAAACTTGCAACAACGATAACTTCATCCCCTTTCACATCTAATTCAATTTTCAAATAGGTTTCTTCATCGGGAAATTGACGTATTATCATTTTTCCAATGCGACTGTCTGTATGCATTTTGATCGTATGAATCAAGTTCTCATCGGCAAACAAATTAAAAAGAATGCGTTTCATTTATATCGGCTCCAGAGAAACAATGTCATTTTGCTCTTGAAAAAAAGTCAGTGCATATTCCAATTCGGCTTGGGTTTCAGAATGGAGCGTGAACATTGGTTGATCTTTATCAACCAGATCACCTATCTTGATATGTAAATCAACACCAGCCGCTTTGGATTTTGGCGCACCGGCTAATTTTGCAAGACGAGCAATCCGTCGATTATCAATGCTATTAATTTTGCCGGCTCGTTTAGCCGTTATGATGTGCGTATAAGCTGACGTAGGCACTTCAAAAAGGCCACCTTGTGCATGACAAATCGCCTGAAACTTTTGCCAAGCTTGACCCGAATCGAGAATGTTTTGCGCAATAGCTTGACCGGTACCTGGTTCAACTGTGGCTGAAAATTCCAAGGCATGTCCCGCCAGGACTAAAGCGCGTTCACGTAAATCCTGCGGTGCATTTTTTTCCTGCTTCAAAACAGCGAGTACGTCTCTTGCTTCTAACGAAGGACCTATGCCTCGCCCAACCGGTTGTGATCCATCGGTGAAAACCACATGAACAACCATGCTAAGTTCTTTACCAATGACTTCCAGATAGTTTTTTAATAATTCAGCTGTCTCATAATTTCTCACCTTTGCCGTTGGACCAATGGGAATATCAATTACCACATGCGTTGCACCAGCTGCGATTTTTTTGGATAAGACAGAAGCAATTAATTGACCTTCACTGTCTAAATCAAGAGCCCGCTCAACTCTAATTAAAATATCATCGGCTGGACTTAATGACACAGCACCGCCCCAAGCAATGCAGCCATTTTCTTTTTCAACCACTTTTCTCATTAAGGGCAAATCTAGATTGACAGGGGCTAATACTTCCATGGTATCTGCCGTACCTGCAGGCGAGGTAATGGCTCTCGATGAAGTTTTGGGAATAGTCAAACCAAAAGCGGCGACAATAGGCACCACGATTAATGTCGTTCGATTTCCAGGAAGTCCACCAATACAATGTTTGTCCACCACAATCGATAAAGGCCACTGTAAACGCTCCCCTACCTGTACCATACTCTTAGTTAGTTCAATAATTTCTGACTGATTGAGCCTACCACCGGCACATGCAGTCAAGAAGGCAGCAATCTGGATATCCGATAACTGCCCTTCCATCACATCTTTGATGATGCCTCCAATAGATTCTGCATTCAGTTCATTGCCATAAATCTTGGAATGAATAAAGCTCAGCGATAGTAACGGTTTAGGATGCGACAAAAAGATTTCATCATTCTCTTTCGCCCCTAACATTTCCCATGCAAAGTTGGAGAGACTGGCTTCATCTTCTTCAATCAAATTCGTATCGATGGTGTGGAGCGTGGCTAAAATCGATCGATCCCGCAACTCAACACGGATTCGAGTTTGTACTTCAAAACCTTCGGATCGGCACACATGACAATCTTCCCGCATATAAATCACAGCTTCTTTGTAAGTGCCAATACCAAGACGTTTTAAGCGCAAAGGATATTTAATTTTATTCATTCTAACGACTCTGCCTGCAAGTATTTGGGTAGCTCACAGGACCAACCTAATGCTTCTTCAATTTTAGATTTTAATGCTTTTGACGCTTCAGGCTCACCATGCGTAATAAAAACCTTGCGTGGTGGCTTGGTGAATTTTGATAACCAACTTAATATTTCCTGATAATCAGCATGTGCCGACAAATTACTTAATGATTCAATACGTGCGCGTACCGGAATCATCTCACCATGAATTTTGATTTCCTTTTCGCCCTGAACGAGTCTAGCACCTCGTGTGCCGCCGGCTTGATATCCGGCAAGTAAAATGGTGCTGTGAGGGTCTTGGAGAAACACTTTCATATGGTGCAATACACGACCACCTGTGGCCATGCCACTGGCTGAAATAATGATCATCGGCATACGATAGGCATCTAATTTTTTAGACTCTTCAGGCGTATTGATATATTTGGCGACATTACATAACTCGACACATTGCTGTTCACTTAATCGATGCTCATCTTGATACTGACAAAGTATATTGGTGGCATTGGTCGCCATCGGGCTGTCTAAGAAAACGGGCAAATCGGGAATGGCACCTGTTTTCTTCAATTGAGAAATGTAAAAAAGTATTGTCTGGGCACGACCTACCGCAAAAGCAGGAATAATGATAGAGCCTCCTTTTTTTGCCGTTTGATTAATCACTTCTGTGAGGCGAGTTTGGGGATTTGTAGTCGGATGCAGTCGATCCCCATAAGTGGATTCGATCACAAGATAATCCACCGATTGAACCGTTTCCGGTTCACGCATCACAGCATCCATGGAGCGACCCATATCCCCAGTAAAAAGAAGGGAGGTATCTTTTACATTAAACTGCACAAAGGAAGAGCCCAGGATATGGCCGGCACGCTTAAAATAGAGGCTGACGTTATCGAAAAGCGAATAGGAAGTACCAAAAGGGAGAACGTGAAACTGCTCCAACGCTCTCAATCCATCCTCCTTTGTATAAAGAGGAAGCGCGGGCTTGTGCTTTGAATAGCCATATTTATTCGCTAATCTTGCTTCTTCCTCTTGCAGATAACCGCTATCCGGTAAAAGAATGGAACACAAATCTTTTGTCGCCGCCGTTGAGTAGATGGGACCTTGATAACCCTTCTTCACCAACAGCGGTAAATACCCAGTATGATCAATATGGGCATGCGTCAGTACCACCGCATCAATACTGTGCGGATCAACAGGGAATCGATCCCAATTGCGTAATCGGAGTTCTTTGTAGCCTTGAAATAAACCGCAGTCGATTAAAATTTCTTTTGAATCAACTGAAAGTAAATACCGAGATCCCGTGACGGTGCCAGTCGCACCCAAAAAAGTCAGCTGCATTGTTTTTATCCTTCCTTAGATATGAATTCTTATTATGGCAATGATAATATAATTTTCCTATCGCCCCTATGTAATCTTCCCCAATGGGAACATTTTAATAAAATTAGGATAAAAGGTAATATTTTATTGATTAATTTTGCTCATCGTTCCTTATTTGCTGTTGCTTCAGAGTGAGCGATATAAACCGAACTCGCTAGAACGATGAGTCCGCCAATACCCGACCAAATATCCATGACTTCGCCAAAAAAAAAGTAAGCTAATACTAAGGTGAACAATAATCGGCTAAAATCGACCGGTAATAATAATGATAGATCTGCTAATCGATAAGCCTGAAAAATAGCAAAGAAATTAATAAAAAAAACGCCGCCTAAAATCAGGATTGAAATCCACTGATCAAAGGTAGGAGGCAACCATACGGCTACTCCCATGGGCAAAGACAAGAGCATCATGAATAAAGTGATGTAAAAAGTATCCGTCGTCAGCAATTCAATGCGCGTCTGTCTTTTGGTGAGAATATCGACGATCGCCCAGAGCAGAGAGGCTAAAATGCCTAACACCGCTCCCCACTTCAGCATCTCAATGCCTGGACGAATCACGACCATGACCCCCAAAAAACCAACAACTAAACCGATCACACGGTGCCAATCCCAGCGTTCGAAAATGAACATACCAGCAATCGCACCAAACAAAGGTGAGGTGTAATTAATCGCCGTTGCTTCCGTTAAAGGAATCATTTTAAGCGTATAAAACCAAAGTATCATACCCGCTGTACCTAACAGGGCACGAAATACGTATAAGGAAGGTGTTCTGACTTTGAGATATTTCCCTTTCGTATAAATAGCCCAGCACAACATACTCAAAAACGATATGAAGGTACTGAGAAAAAATATCTCAAAGACTGGCAAGCCCTCGTCGGTACAGAAGCGAACCATGATAGAAAGTACAGCCAAATTTAAACAATGAAACAGCATCCAAAGTATGCCCTTCCATTTCTGCGATAAAACAAACTCCATAGATATTATTTAATCCTTAATTTTAGCCATAAAAAATGTTCATAAAGACTCGACCATAACATGCCAAAGGTAAAGGCAAATAATAATTCTTCGATGGGGATGCCAAAGATAACGACTCCACTTAATGCACTCAAATTCCAGGACATGGCCACAAATCTTGGAAAAATAACCACTAAAACCAGAAAAAAAATCAGATATAACAGTAAAAATAATAAGCCACCTATCCAAATTTTTTTTATTAAATCGGGTCGGCAATAGCAAACTACCAAAGCACCAATGAACAAGGCTAGAGAGGCTGAATAAATTATATTCCAAGGCATCACTGCCACCAGAAGAATAAAAACAACCGCAGGTGTGAGAAGGATTAATTCATGCCATCTGTGCTGTGGCTTCCTCATTTCTTTTTTTGTCATGGGCTCAAGCTTCGCTTTAAAACAAAATTGATAAATCACCGAGGCAATGCCACCAATAGCAAAAGAAAAAAGAAGACTTTCAACTACTCATCATTTATTGAAAGAGAACACCTCTCCTGCACGGGTAGACCAGTCGTGTCAGTTTGATGCTTGCCTCTTCTCTATTAGCACGGCCAGTTCCTCTTCACTCAGTGTTTCTTTTTGTAGCAGCAATTGTGCGCCCTGCTCCAACTGCTCACGATGATAGGTAATAATGGCTACGGCCTTATCAAATGCCTCTTTAGTAATTTCTCGCACGGCGTGATCAATCTCCATCGCCGTTTCTTCACTAAATTTGCGCCCTTCCGGCATCTCAATCGGAACCTGCAGAAAAGCGGGATGCTGGGCTTCATAAACAACATGCCCGAGGGAGGCATGCATGCCATATTGCATTACCATGCTTCGTGCAATATCGGTTACTTTAGCAAGATCATCAGCCGCGCCGGTTGAAATATGTCCAAATACGATTTGCTCAGCGGCTCGCCCACCCAGTAAAACAGTCATTTTGTTTTGTAGCTCTTCCTTGGTCATGAGATAACGATCTTCTGTTGGACGCTGAATGGTGTAACCGAGTGATCCTATTCCTCGAGGAATGATAGAAACTTTGTGTATCACATCCACACCTGGCAAAGACAATGCGACTAAGGTGTGACCCATTTCATGATAAGCCACAACCTGACGTTCCTTGGGATTTAACAGACGGTTCTTTTTCTCAAGGCCTGCAACAATTCGTTCCACGGCGCGCGTGAAATCATCTAAGCTAACTGTCTCAACATTGCGGCGGGTAGCAAGGAGCGTAGCTTCATTCACCAAGTTGGCCAAATCAGCACCGGAAAAACCGGGTGTCAATGCCGCGATTTTTTCAGCATCCACATCAGGAGCTTGTTGAATTTTTTTAAGATAGATATTAAGGATCTGCACACGCCCCACTTTATCCGGCCGATCCACTAAGACGTGCCGATCAAAACGTCCAGCGCGCAAGAGCGCTGGATCAAGAATCTCCGGACGATTTGTTGCAGCAAGCAGAACCAGGCCGCTGCTTGGATCAAAACCATCCATCTCAGCCAACAATTGATTGAGTGTTTGTTCCTTCTCATCATGTCCGCCGCTCATGGGATAAGCCCCACGCGCCCTTCCAAGCGCATCGAGCTCATCAATGAAGACAATAGCAGGCGCTCGCTTGCGTGCCTGCTCAAAGAGATCACGCACGCGTGCAGCACCCACACCGACAAACATCTCTACAAATTCAGAACCCGTGATTGAGAAGAAAGGGACACCTGCTTCTCCCGCAACCGCCCTTGCAAGCAAAGTCTTGCCTGTACCAGGTGGACCCACTAACAATATGCCTTTAGGCATTCGAGCGCCAAGACGGCGATAGTGCTCTGGATTCTTTAAAAATTCCACAATCTCCATCAGCTCAGCTTTGGCTTCATCAACTCCCGCCACATCCTGGAACGTCACTCCAGTTTGCTTCTCCATGTAGACTTTAGCTTTACTCTTACCAATCTCCATGAAGCCACCCGCACCACCACCCATGCGTCTTATCAAGAAACTCCACAAAAAGAAAAAAATGAGTACAGGAAAAATAAAGGATAGTAGGGTCGTTAACCACTTGCTTTCGATCTGCCCCGCAAAACGTATTTTCGATGCCTCCAATTCTTGGACCAAGGTTGGGTCATTGACTCGTACGGTTGTAATACGATGCTCACCCTTGCCTGCACTTTTTAGTTCATCTATTTTTTCTTTGGGGAGTAAGCTCTCCAGGCCTTCAGGTTTAAGTGAAGCCGTAATATTTCCTTCGCTAAGCACCACATTATTTAATTTGCCCGCCTGAAGAAGTGTCTTGAAATCGCTGTAGTCGACTTTTTGAGTATGCGGGTTAAGCACGATACTTTGAATGATCATGATAATGAAAAAAACAGCCAGAAAATACCAAATCGAAAATTGAAATTTCTTCTTTTCCATAGATGATCGTTCTCACTCATTCCTTGTGATTTAAGGCCTCCTTTGAAAGGCAAAAAATTAAAGCCTACAAGGATGAATTATAACAGATAAAAAATTTAATATTTTCACCCTTCATTTGTTATTGGGATTCATTAAGAATGATTGCTGGAAAGACCCTACTAGACAGGCAGTACTTTTGTACCAAGACGACTTGCAACTTCACATAATTGTTTGTCTTTACTTGCTAACGGTAATCCCATTCGCATAGCAAGCTCTAAATAGGCCGCATCATACGTAGTGAGTTTTTGCGCATAAGCATAAGCTAGAATTTCATGAAATCCCTTATCTGCCGTTTCATTATCAATTTTAATATTAAGCTGTCCTAACAGTTCTAAGAATCGATTAACATCGGCAAATGTTATACGTTTGCGTCTCTCTGCTGAAACTAAAATATTACCAACTTCTAAGGTCCATAATGCTGGAACAAATGCGGTTTCGGTTTCCAAACTTTGGAGTAATCCCTGAGTATGCTCTGTTTGCTCATCACTAAAACACCAAGCCAGTGCAATAGAAGCATCTAGAACAAAGCCTGTTTTTACAATCATTATTTTCTTCCTTCATCTCTCAATTCTTTCCAATCAAGACCACCCAACGTATGTGTCTTGGAAAAATCTAAGAGTTTTTGAATAGCAGTGCGAACATCCTCTTGACTGATGCCCTGTGCAGGCAGCAGCTTAGCAACGGGGCGTCCATGTTTAGTTATCACAACTTGTCCTCCTTTTTCTACTTCTTTTAGAAGATCTGAAAAATGAGTCTTTGCATCAAAAGCGCCTACTGTAGACATAAATACCTCTTTAAACTAGTTTAAGACTAGTATAATACGTTTAAGCTTTAATAACAAATGACAAGAATAAACATCTTAGGACCATCAAACAGTTTAAATTTATTCTCTTTGCACACAGAAATAGTCACTTTCTCAATATTAATGGAATAAGTGGTAAACCATGGCAATAGCCGCAAGGATTATAATGACAAAGGCAAATAATGTTGCAATCTTGTTTGCCAAACCCTCACCTCCCTTGGACCAGAAGAGCAAACCGACACCCAAGATCAGGACAATTAAATCAAATACAAAATGAGATAGAAACATTATATAAAATACTCCATAGTAGTATCGAAAACTTTATGTTGACTGCAAGATTGTTCTATTATCGACTATAGCATACTCGCCTATGTGATTCTGACAGATGGCATAACATGATTGACTTAGCTATTATAAAATCTACAGATAATATCATCTGCCATCATGGAGAAAGTCGATAAAGGATTTGTGATGACCATTGATCCAGTTTGTGGAATGCAAATTAGCGAAGAATCCGCTTCAGGCAATGTGGTTCTTAACAGACATCGCTATTATTTTTGTTCTGCAAAATGCCAGGCCAAATTCCAGGAAGATCCAGCAAAATTTGTTAAAGCACCACCCGAATCACATGATCACACTTCTGATTTAAATATCCACGAACAGACACCCCAAAAAAAACTTGAGGAGCCGGAGAAGCCAAGCCATGAAAAGGCAAAAGATCCCATCTGTGGCATGATTGTCGAAAAATCCACTGCCCTTAAAACGCAGCGGGCAGGACGTGCTTATTACTTCTGCAGTGTCAATTGTCTGCACACATTCGAATCACCTGAAGCAGAACTTAAATCGATGAAAAAGCGGGTCGCGATCGCTCTGACCGGCGTACTCCTACTCGCCATTCTACGCGCCGGCGCCTTTTTGACATTGGCGGCAGGCGCCACCATTGTCACTTGGGCACCCATCCCCGCTCTGCCTTGGTTCACTTGGGGTATGTGGCTATTCATTTTAGTCACACCGGTACAATTCATTGGCGGCTGGAGCTTTTATAAAGGTTCATGGGATGCGATCCGAACACGCCACATCAATATGGATTTTTTGATCGCGCTGGGTACCTCTGTGGCTTATTTTTATAGTGTCGCCGTGCTGTTCTTTCCTGATGTACTGCCCATCAAAGTGAATGAACGCGATGTCTACTTTGAGGTGTCAGCGGTCATCATCGCCTTCGTGCTGCTAGGCAAGTACATGGAAGAAATTATTAAGAAGCGATCTTCTGCTGCCGTACGCAAGCTATTGGATTTGAAACCCGCAACCGCTCATGTCATTCGCGAAGGACAAGAAATGGAAATCCCTGCAGAAACCATCATGGTGGATGAAGTAGTCATTGTACGTCCAGGCGAAAAAATCCCAACTGATGGCGCAGTTTTTGAAGGATCATCTTCTGTGGACGAATCCATGCTGACAGGAGAATCCATGCCCATTGAGAAACATCCGGGTGATGAAGTGATCGGCGGTACATTGAACCAACATGGCATGCTTCGCTTTAAAGCAACCAAGGTAGGTGCACAAACAGCCTTAGCACAAATTATTAAGATGGTTGAAGATGCTCAAGCAAGTACCGCACAAATTCAGCGTATTGCTGATCAGGTGACGGCCTATTTTGTTCCCAGTGTCGTCATCATTGCTTTACTTGCGTTTTTCGGCTGGTGGATTGCTGGCAACTTCCCACAAGGACTGCTCGCCTTCATTGCGGTCCTGATCATTTCTTGTCCTTGCGCCCTCGGGGTCGCAACGCCGGCGGCACTCATGGTCGGTGTGGGTAAAGGCGCAGACAAAGGTATCTTGATTCGTGGTGGAGAGGTGTTAGAACGCGCCCAAAAATTAACGACGATTGTTTTTGACAAAACGGGTACGTTGACACGCGGCGAACCGAATGTCACCGACATCATCATGCTTTCATCCCAATCCGAAAATGAAATTTTATCATTAGGAGCCGCACTTGAGGCGGGTTCTGAGCATCCTTTGGGCGAGGCCATCGTGCGTGCCGCGCAGCACCGCAAGCTAAGCATACCCACCCTATCTCAATTCGAGGCAATTCCAGGCCATGGTATTCAAGGTACGGTTGACAATCATCATGTTCTACTGGGTAATCGCCGTCTATTTCAACGTGAAAATATTGCAACTCAAGTCGCAGAAAAATACATGCCACAACTCGAAGCAGAAGGCAAAACTGCCATGCTGGTTGCATCCGATCAAACATTGATTGGTATCATTGCTGTGGCTGATACATTGAAACCCGAAGCCAAAGAAGCTATATCGAGCCTACAAGCCGATGGGATCGAAGTGATCATGCTCACCGGAGACAATCAGCGCACTGCCAATGCGATTGCAAAACAGTTGGGGATTACCCGAGTTATTGCTGAAGTCCTACCTGCATCAAAAGTAGAAGTTATTCAGAACTTGCAGAAACAAGGCAAAGTAGTGGCCATGGTCGGAGATGGGGTGAATGATGCGCCTGCACTCGCCACAGCAACTATCGGTATTGCCATTGGCTCAGGTTCAGACGTGGCGAAAGAAACGGGAGGCATCATTCTTATCAAGAACGATGTGCGCGATGTGGTCACAGCTATTCGTGTGTCTCGCGCTACCATGCGGAAGATCAAGCAAAACCTCTTCTGGGCATTTATTTATAACACGATTGGCCTGCCAATCGCCGCTTTTGGGTTTCTTAATCCCATCATCGCCGCCGCTGCCATGGCGCTGAGCTCTCTTTCTGTTATTGCTAATTCAGCCCTCTTGAAAATACAAAAGTTGGGAAAGCTATGAAGAAGGAACTAAAAATAGTTTTAAGGAGTTGCCATGTATAAACATATTTTATTTGCTGTTGAGCTTGACAGTAAAGGAAATTATTTTGCTGTCGAAAAAATCAAACAATTAAATGAATTGTTTCATGCAAAACTGAGTTTGCTTCATGTGGTTGAATTACCCAATGGCGTGTATGAAGAACTACTGTATGACAAAGCATCCTGTATGGAGCATGGAAAAGAACAATTAGCTGAAATAGGCAAGAAATTGAATGTGCCTCCTGAAAATCAATATGTGGAATGCGGTAACCCAAAGGACATTATTCCTGACTACATGAAGCGACTGGACATAGATTTACTCATCGTAGGACATCATGAACGCCGTGGACTTTATCATCTGTTGGGCTCCACAGCTTATGCGGCTTTATCGAATGCAAGATGTGATGTATTAACCTTACCGTATCCGAAGTATGCATAAAATTCGATGGCATTGATCTGGAGGAAAAGCAAATGGCTACTTATATTAAAAAGACAGTCTGGTTATGCATGTTAGTGGCAATTAGTTTATCCATGAAGACATCGTTTGCCGCCGAAATTGAGCCCTACAAAATCGTTGATGGCGTAGCCATTTACTTGGGTGCCCTTCCTACCCAGATGATTCTTGGACATGCTAAGGAACATCCTGAAAGCAAGATGCACGGTGGGATTCCAAGTCAAACGCATCGTTACCATCTAATTGTCGCCTTATTTGATAATGCAACAAATCAGCGCATCACAGATGCTGAGGTCACCGCCACAGTCGAAGAAATTGGTTTGACCAGCGAAACCAAAACGCTCGAACCCATGAAAATTGCTAACACCATTACCTTTGGTAATTACTTTAAAATTGATAGCCAAAATCTATACCGTATTACCATACAAATTCGTCGTATCGGCACACAGCAAAAGATGATTAAGGCGGAATTTACAAAAGAACATTTTCCAAAATATTGGCTCGATTTATAAATGAGGAATTAATGGAGCAATTATTCACGTCAGAATCGGTCTCAGAAGGACACCCTGATAAAATAGCCGATCAAATTGCTGATGCTATCTTAGATGCCAATATCGCCCAAGATCCTCATTGCCGCGTTGCTTGTCAAGTTGTGGTTAAAACTAGCATGGTGCTAATAACCGGAGAAATTAGCTCCAATGCTGCAGTGGATATCGAACACATTGTTCGTGAATGTGTTAATACCATAGGCTATGACAATCCCGCACTGGGTTTTGGCGGAAATTCTTGTACCGTGGTTTCAGTTATTGGCAAGCAATCACCCGACATCGCTCAAGGAGTCAATCGTTCCTTACCTGAAGCACAAGGTGCAGGTGATCAAGGCATGGTATTTGGCTATGCATGTACTGAGACAGACGTTTTAATGCCAGCACCCATTGTATATGCTCACCGCCTTATGAAACGCCATGCGAAAGTGCGTAAAAGTGGTAAATTACCATGGCTACGCCCTGATGCTAAAAGCCAAATCACACTACGGTATCATGATGGTAAACCCATCGGAGTAGACGCCATTGTATTGTCAACTCAGCACAGTCCTGAAATCAATTATAAAAATTTAGTTGAAGCCGTTCATGAAGAAATTATCAAGCCTATTTTACCTCTCGAATGGTTGGATAAAAACACACGTTACTATATTAATCCTACCGGTCGATTTGTCATTGGTGGCCCTCAAGGTGATTGTGGCTTAACGGGGAAAAAGACCGCCGTGGATTCCTACGGCAGCATGGCCCGCCATGGCGGCGGGTCTTTTTCCGGAAAAGATCCTTCAAAAGTAGATCGCTCTGGCGCTTATGCCGCGCGTTATATCGCAAAAAACATTGTGGCAGCAGGCTTGGCATCTCGATGTGAGATACAAATTTCCTATGCTATTGGGATTGCAGAACCCATTTCTATTCGAGTGGATACGTTTGGTACTGGCAAAGTCAAAGAATCAGAAATAATGGAATTGATTCATGAAAATTTCGATTTAAGACCTTATGGTATTATTCATACGCTGAATTTGTTAAGACCTATTTATTTAGCGACGGCAGCTTATGGTCATTTTGGCAGAAGCGAATTTACTTGGGAAAAAACGGATAAAATTGAAGTTCTGCATGAGTAAGTGTTTTTTTAAATCATGTTTGGTTATTTGAAAATATTCTTCAATTTTCCAACCCACGACAATGATTTAATATTTCCTTGTTGACGATCAAGCAGCAAAATCATCCTGTTATCATAGCAAATTATCATATTTCCACCTTAGACATGGAGAAAATATGCGTCCTGTTCTTCTAATCAACACTTTCATTATTCATTTAGTGTTTTGCAAATTGTAACAACCTCAAACCATTTAGTACAACAATCAAACTTGCACCCATATCAGCAAATACAGCCATCCATAGTGTTGCTAATCCAAACAATGCGAGAATAAAAAATACCGCTTTAATTCCTATTGACAATGCTATATTTTCAATTAATTTATGCCAAGTTTTACGGCTTAAGGTAATAAAAAGTGATAGTTTATTGAGATCGTCTTCCATAAGTGCGACATGAGCCGTCTCCAATGCTACATCTGTTCCTGCATGACCCATTGCAAAACCAATAGAAGCTTTAGCCAATGCGGGGGCATCATTAATACCGTCTCCCACCATACCAACTACACCATATCTTTTAAGTAGTGCATCGATGGCTTTAAGTTTATCTTCGGGTAATAGATTGGCACGCACATCATCAATATCCACTTGTTTTGCGATGGCTTGAGCTGTCACCGGGTTGTCACCTGTAATCATTGCGCTGGTAAGCCCCAATTGATGTAGCGACTGAATAGCAGATAATGCCGTCACACGAAGTGTGTCAGCCACTGCAATGATTGCCAGGGATTGATGATCAGTTCCTAATACAATTGTTGTTTTGCCCTCTCGTTCAAAACGTTTTAACACATCCTCTATTTGTGTATCACATGCTCGCTTCTCTTCAGCAAAGCGATGATTTCCTAGGAAATAAAATTTCTCTTGAATAATTCCTATCACACCTCTACCCGGTATAGCTTCAAAGTTTTCTACAGTTAATAATGAGTTTTCAGAATTCTCTTTTTGCCATCTCATCACAATTGCTTCAGCAATAGGGTGTTCTGAATGAATATCCAAACTGGCGGCTATTTGCAATACTTGCTTTTCTGTGAGATCGAATAATGGTACTACATCTGTTACAAGAGGCTTCCCATAAGTAAGTGTCCCTGTTTTATCAAATGCCACTACTTTAAGTTTGTGTCCTGCTTCTAAATAAACACCGCCTTTAATAAGAATACCCTGCCTTGCTGCCGCGGTGAGGCCACTAACAATAGTAACAGGCGTTGAAATTACCAATGCACATGGACAAGCAATAACCAACAATACAAGTGCTTTATAGAACCAAGGTAAAAAAGCAGCACCTAGAAAAAGCGGCGGTACAGCCGCAATTAATAAAGCCATGATAACCATACTCGGCGTGTAATATTTTGCAAATTGGTCTACAAATCGCTGAGTAGGAGCACGTTCTGATTGTGCTTGTTGAACGATGCGGATAATTTTGGCAAGTAAGGTATTGCCCGGATTGACGGTGACTCTGAATTCGAATGATCCTTTTTCATTTAACGTACCCGCAAATACACTATCTCCTTTATTTTTTTTAACAGGCATAGATTCACCCGTTATCGGTGCTTGATTGACGCTCGATTGTCCTCTGGTAATCACGCCATCAAGCGGGATACGTTCACCCGGTTTTACCCAGACGATAGAATCCACAGCAATGTCTGAAACTGATTTAATATGCCAACCGCCTGCCTCTTGTACGATCGCTGTATCAGGGACAATTTCCATAAGGCTTCGAATGGCTTGACGTGCTTTGTCTAATGAGTACACTTCAATAAGTTCCGCCAAAGAAAAAAGAAAAGTGACTACCGCTGCTTCTGGCCACTCACCAACCGCCACAGCACCGATAATAGCGATGCTCATTAAAAAATTCATATTGAGATTGAAGTAGCGTATTGCTCTTAATCCTTTGAGAAAAGTTTGGCGCCCTCCTATTAACATCGAAGCGATTGCAAGAATGATAACGAGTAAAGAAGTTTCTGTATGAGTGATGAATCCAATGATTTCCGCTGTCAGTGCTAAAATACCAGAAGTAGCCATCACCACCCAATCTTTCCGTGTGACAGAAGCTTGCAATGTCGTTTGATGCTGGCTAGTGGCAGAATCTGCTTTAATTTGAGAATCCATCCCCAACGATTTAAGTGCTGTTTGAATATTCGAGATATCAGCGAGCGAATGGATAATAATAACTTCTCGTTGGATGAGATTAAATTCGAGTTGTTGAATACCTGGCATAGACTGCAAACGTTTTTTAATCAAATTTATTTCTTCAGGACAATCCATTTTTGGAATATAAAAGGTCGTTTTTATCATATCATTTACTCAAATTTCGTTGCTCGTTTCAGGTTATTTGTTTTCAGAGAAAAATCGCCATGAAAGAAATCTGCAGCTAGCTTCTAGCTAAAAATTAACATTTTAATTCCAGTTTTACCCATTAATTTGATAGCAAAGCGAATTATCTTTTTTTTAAGAAATATTTTTTAATCCTTTTTACCAATTATAACATTCTGTTTGCATAGTATTTTTTGTTCTACTTTATTCATTTTTGAAAAAATGAGCATACAGTACAGGTAGGACAAGTAGGGTAAGCACTATTGAAGAAACTAATCCACCTACTACTACAATAGCTAAAGGACGCTGAATTTCTACACCAATTCCACGTGCTAATAACATAGGAATTAAACCCAATGCCGTAATAAATGCAGTCATTAAAACAGGACGTAATCGTGATAGTGCTCTGATGAATACAGCCTCATCAATTGGCATTCCTTCTTGCTTATTTTGATTAATCGCATTCACCAACACGACACCATTCAAAACTGCAATACCGAAAAAAGCAATGAAACCGATGGAACCTGGAACTGAAAGATATTGGCCGGAGATAAATAAGGCAAAAATTCCCCCAATTAAAGCGAGCGGCACATTAATCATGACTAAGAGCGCTTGTCCTGCGGAATTAAAAGCAAAATAAAGCAGCAAAAAAATAAGTGCTAAAGAAATCGGTACAACAATCATTAGTCTTGCTTGGGTACGTTGTTGATTTTCAAATTGCCCACCATAAGTAACAGAGTAACCGGTGGGCAATTTAACCTCTTTCTCAATCCGTTGTTTTAATTCTGATACCACACTACCCATTCTCGGCCTTCTACATTTGCTTGAATGACAACACGACGCTGCACATCATCTCGTCTAATTTGCGGAGGTGCAGATTCTACTTTTATGCTTGCTATATCATTTAAACGAACCCATGCTCCTTTGGGTGATAATAAAATAAGATTGCTTATCGTTTCGATACTGTCTCGATACGGTTTAGCTAAGCGAACATAAATATCATATCGCTCGTTACCATTAATCACTTGACCCGCTGCCCTACCTCCAATGGCATTCCTTTCTTGTATGAATTCAAGGTTATAACAATAGATTTCCTAAATCTAGTGAAAAATAAGATGTACAGGTCGACGCGAGCCTAGTCCGAGATTAGCTAGTCTTAAATCAACTTCGAAGGAGATTAAATAATTATTATTCTAAACTCCTATAATCTATTGACAGCAGCTTTTACAGACATTAGCATATTCATGACAGGCTTTTGCACATTCCTTGCAAAGCTCATCGGGATGTTTTTCACATTCTGTTGCACAAAGTTCACACGCTTTAGCACAAAGTGTCATGATATCCTTAGCTAACTTATCATTACGCGCACAGAGCTGGGTGCACAGGGAGCAAACTTGTGAACAGGTCACACAGGCTTTTAAGCAATCTGCATAGTCTTTACCCAATTGAGCACAGCATTCAAAGGCACATTTTTCACATGCTCGAATACATTCTTCGAAAGTTTTAATGCATTTGTTAAGATTATTTTCCATACTTTACTCCTTATTTGGATTGTTGATATTAAGAAACAGGATAAGTATAGAGTATTTGCAAGATAAGCTTAGATTGCAGCTAATATCTTCCGCTATTAGCTATTAGTCGAATTCTTTTCAATTTTTTTCAATATGTCTTCAAGGTAATCCGTCTGAAGTTCTTGTATCTCAAGCAACCTTTTATATTGGTGCATCATTAAATGATCTAGTTTTTCATCCAATAACCGAATTTCTAGTTCTGCCTTGAGGTTAACTTTATAATCATGCTCCCCTCTTCTTCTATCTTTGTCTTCCAGTCTATTTTGACTCATCATAATGATCGGCGCTTGTATAGCCGCTATACAAGATAAGATGAGATTCAGTAAAATGAAAGGATAAGGATCAAAGGGCTTGATGGTTAATAACCATATATTGATTGCTACCCAGGAAATGACAAACGAAAAGAAAATGACTATAAAAGTCCAGCTGCCACCGAATTTAGCAATAATATCAGCAAGCCTTTGACCTAAAGTTAATTTTTCAACGATATCAAGTTCAATATTTTCAGAAATAATGACATTTTTGGTGATTGCATTTACGACTTCTTTTTCGAGTTGATTTAATTCACTAGACTCCTTCTTTATTAAACTTGCTAAATAAATCTTTCGATAGCGATTGAGTTCTTCAAAAGAAATATAAGAATCTTGATTAAAATCCGGGTAATCCTTCTGAAGGAGTTTAAATATTCCCTTTCTGATAAAATCACCTCGATGGGCTTCTTCAGGCTTGAGCGATTTTTTGGTGATATGACAAATTATATTGTTCATTATTTTCTGATTATCCATACTATTTATGCCATTTTAATTTTATAAGGAGCCAAATAAAAAGAATAACAGAGACAATGACTCCCAACTTGCCAAGTGTGATTCCGAGGATTGTCCTCACACCCTCAAGGTGGAAAAGAACCCCCGTAACAATGAGGACAGCAATCAACACTACTCCTAAGATTCGAACATCGTTTTGGCGATTAAATTCTTTCATCATCTCTCGAAGCTCAGAGGAATCCACTTGCACACTCAGCTCACCACCTTCAATTTGTGATAGTAGTTTTTGAGTGCGTTCTGGCAACGTCTTGAGAAAGGCTGTATAGTCAAAAATGTCGGTCTTAATACTTTCAGCTATGCGCTCCGGATTTAAATAAAATTTGAATGCTTTGATAACGAAGGGCTGTAATTCTTCGTTCAAGTTAAATCCTGGGTAGAGCTTCAAACCCATCGCCTCTGTCGTGATCACTACTTTGCCAAATAAGGCAAGATCAGCGGGAAAACTGATACCGTGTGTGGCGCCTCGATTGATAATTCGAAAAAATGATCCAGCGATACTGGGTTGATTAGGAGAAAAGAAAAACTCAGAGAGTATGTTGGACACATCTTTTTGAAAATTGGCGATATCGCTCTGGTTAGATAAAATAGCAAGGTGCATGAAGTGCTTAAAAAAATGATCGATATCTTTATCCACAAACGCCACAAAACAACTCACCAATTCTTTGCGCTGTTCTTCAGTCAGATAGCCAACCATCCCAAAATCATGAAGACAAAGCACATTATCCTTTAAGGCAAAGAAATTGCCCGGATGTGGATCCGCATGAAAAAAACCATGAATCAAAATCTGCTCGAAGATGGCATCAACACCCACCAAGGCGAGTTTTTTCCGATCTACTCCTAACTTTTCAATCCCCACAATGTCATTTGCCTTCACGCCGTGCATAAATTCCATGGTGAGCACTCGAGATGTTGTATAGTCCCAAAAAATCAACGGAATATGAACATGAGGATTGTCTTTAAAAGCAAAACGAAAACGTTCGGCATTATAGCCTTCTGCTTTAAAATCTAGCTCTCGAAGTGTCCAATCAGCAAATTCTTTGATGACTCGAATAGGTTGGTAAGCTTTAATCTCGGGTAAGAAACGCTCGGCAAGATGAGCAAGATAAAAAAGTATCTGTATATCTTGTTCAATGATATGTCGGATATTAGGGCGTTGAACTTTCACAGCAACTTCCCTGCCATCTTTCAGATAGGCGCGATGCACCTGAGCCAAGGAAGCCGCTGCCACGGGTTTTTTCTCAATCGTTTTAAAGATACGTTCTGGCTCTTGCCGTAGCTCTACAGTAAGAATGTCATGCGCTTCTGTCCACGAAAAAGGCGTCACATCACTTTGTAGTTTTGAAAGTTCTTCTGAAATCTCTTCTCCCACCAGATCAGCGCGAAGGCTTAAAACTTGACCCAATTTGACAAAGGTTGGCCCCAACTTCTCCAATACTTGACGAAGAACTTCTGAAGAAATCACCTTTTCTTTTTTTCTCATTTGAATGAGACAGTTTTTTGGATCGCGAGGATGAAAAAAACAATGAATCCGACATGACCAGGGGACTAAATACTTAAGACGTATTTTTTTAACTAAAATCCCACCGCCTGCTTCAACAATAACGGCAAGAATTTTGCGCAGGCGATTTAGGTTGCTGATTTTGCTTTTTAGTCCCCGCACGTTGGTAGCTTATTTTTACTTAGGATATTTCTTCATCATCCGCGACTTTCGTTTGGAAGTTGCTTGATAGTCGCCGTGGGTGTTTGAAAGTAACCTTCATGCCAATATTTGATCACATAATAAGTACTACATAGCATACTGATCACTGCTAAAATCGCAACCAGCGACCCTACCACTTTTGCTAATTGAATAGCGGCCCCTTCATTACGCAGCCCCCAGATCAGCAAGCTAATACCGGACGAAAATGCAATTAATCCTACTGTTATAGCTACATGGAAAATAAACATCATGATACATCTCCTTTCCTATTTCGTTGTTTATGAAAAAAATGAGGCAAAAATGCTGGGGTCACTTCAGCATAACGTTTATACGCATCACCAAACTCTGCCAAGGTCTCTTTTTCTTCTTGATGAGCAAGACGAACATAGACATAAACTAATATTGGAAACATAATCAACGTGATGAGGGTTGGCCATTGCAATAAAAAGCCGACCATGACCAATATAAAACCATCGTATTGCGGATGGCGCACCTTGGCATAAAGTCCCGTTGTTGCTAATTGATTGTTCTTTTGCGCTTGATAAAGCGTGCTCCAAGCAGAATAAACAATGTAAAGACCGCCAAATATTAGTATGTTACTGAGAATATGAAATACATCGAAATGCGGATTGCCTTTCATGCCAAAAAGCGTATGCAGTAAATGGCCCGTATCATGGCCATAGAGATTAATACCGGGATAATGTTTTGAAAGCCAGCCTGAAAATAAGAAGATAGTCAGAGGAAAACCATACATCTCTGTAAAATAGGCAACCACAAAAGCCGAAAATGCACCGAAGCTGCGCCAATCTCGTTTGGTCTTGAATTTGGTAAAGCTATAAGCAAACAGAATAAATATGGCAGAATTGATAATCACCAAAAGCCAAAGACCATAGGCATTAGAATGTTCCATAGCTTAATCCTCTTCCTCAGGAGATTTTTCATCTTTTTTTTCGTCATGTTTTCCATGTTGCCCATGTCCGCCATGAAAAAAATGCATCAGTGGACATAACAAGAACAAGAGTATCCACCAGGGAAATACAGCAAAAAAGCCTGCAACATGCGCCCTGTGCTCAGTAATGAGGTAGTAGCCGATAATAATAAAAATGGCAAGGAGGATAAGATTACGCAAAGAAGATGACCAGGACTTTCCTTGGTTATTCGAATGAGAATGTTGGTCCTGTTTGCTTTCCATAATGCTAGTAATATAGCATATTATCAAATGGGTTTTTTGCTCTTACTCTTTCACGCGTACAGCTAAAACATCACATTGCGCCAAATGGATAACAGCATTTGCCGTTGAACCTAGTAATAAACGAATGCCATGACGACCATGGCTACCTACGATGATAAGATCCACATTGAGTTTTTTTGCTTTCTCTAAAATAACCGCTACCGGCGGGCCTGTTTCAATCAATTGCTCAGAAGGTGAAATACCATATTTCTCGCCTAATTTACGTAAGGTTCCTCTCACTTCGTTTTCTATTTTCTCTTCAATTTCTTCAATCATAGGATAAGCTTCTGCCACACTATAGGCATGGAGTGGTTCAATTGCGTGAATGACATACAGTTTGGCATTGGTTTTTTTCGCAACTTGAACTGCAGTTTTTGTTGTAATATCCTGGCAAGCAGGATGCAAATCTACAGCAAACAAGATATTTTTATAAGTCATAAATCTCTTATCTCTTTTTTAATACCGGTAATATCATCACAAAGCTTTTTCCATAGGTTAGTTATTTATTATGCATCAGGACCTGGGGTACAGGCATACCAGGGACCTTATAAAGATCCTCACCCCAATATTTAAATCCATAATAAAGACTGCATAAAAGTCCTAATATGGCAGAAAGCATAATGATATAACCACCTACTTTAGTCAGCCCTATACCCACACCCTGATTTCTATTGGCCCAAACGACTAAAGCAATACCAAAGCCAAACGCAATCAGTAACGAAGCAACAGCGATATCCAAAAGGAAAATCATATGCTTACTCCTCTGTTTCATCTTACAGATAAAAGTATAGTCCGAGCTTCTATTTGTTTTATTGTTTTTATAGGCTGTACTCGACTGCTAAACGCTCGTTTTTTCACGTTCAACAAGGAGAAAGACCGATAGAAAATACATTTTAGTTACTATACTAAAACTATCTTTCCAATTTAAGGTGAACAACTATGTTAGTAAAAGAAATTATGACCAAGAATCCAAAATCGCTAACACCTAATACCCCTATTACAAAAGTAGTCGAAGAAATGAAAAGGTTAGATTGCGGTTTTATTCCAATCACTGAAAACGGAAAAATTGTAGGCGTAGTAACTGATCGTGATATAGCACTACGAGCAATTCCCAACGGCAAAAATCCCGCAACAACACCCGTAAGAGAGATTTTGACTTCTCAATGTTATCATGTTTTTGAAGAGGACAAGATCAATAGTGCAGCAGAAAAAATGTGCCAAAAACAAATTCGACGCTTGATTGTACTTGATAAAAATAAGCGTGTGTCAGGTGTGGTTTCGTTAGGGGACATTGCAACTCGATGCGAAGATCATGAAATAGATTCACAGATTATTGAAGCTGTTTCAAAACAAAAGCGATTTAAGAAAGCAGCATAAAGCTATACGATACATGCAATTTCTCTGAGGATGCAACTTTATTTATTTTTTGGTCTTAAGTTTTTACAAAAAGGATTTAAAAAAAATGATCGAGATCCTTCCAAATTGGCATCCTATCTTTGTGCATTTTACCATCGCACTGTTTACAGCAAGCGTTCTATTTTATTTATTATCCTATTTGTTTCCACTTAGCAAACGAATATCGAAAATACGGGTATCAGAATTTGAGATAGTAGCTCGGTGGTGTTTGTGGCTGACAGCAGTTATAACTATTGCAACGGTAATTGCAGGTTTTTATGCATATAACACGGTAAAACATGACGCTGTCTCTCACATAGCCATGATTGAACACCGCAATTGGGCAATACTTAGTGCAGTAGGTATTATTCTTATGGCTTGTTGGTCTGTTTGGCGTCATCTTAAAAATAAGGCCAATACATTAGTATTCATCATTGCTTTGCTAATCGTTCAAGGCCTATTAATATCAACCGCATGGCATGGTGGAGAACTTGTTTACCGCTATGGATTGGGCGTCATGTCTCTTCCCCATCAAGAAGAAATTGCTCAACCAGCTCATAAGCATCAAATATGACACCATTTATAAAATCTGCTCTAAAGAAATTAGGGGTACCCCTTTTAGAAATGCTTTAGCAGTTAGGACAACATCAATTTTCTCGTGTCCGATTAAATTAAACCAATCAAGTAATGACTCTCTTACATATTGATTTTTCTTTATCCCAGCATAATTTTTCTGCTAGAAGAGGAGCATGTCCTTCGACCATTAAAATCGACTTCTTATGCGAAAGTTGTAAAACATCTTGAGTAGTCAATAATGGTTGTCCAATGAGAGTTGAAGATTCTGTTGTATTAAAAAAATGCTGACTTTGACGACTACTATTCTTCATTCTAATAGTTTTTTCACCAATCATATTACTAATCCACTTGGCTGTTTCTAAATCATTTTGAGTGAGCGCTACCTTAACTTTTGAGTTTACAAATATTTTAGCGCCTTCTTCCCCATATTCTCTTCTTAATTGTGAAAGGTCTTGAACTATCGTCAACATGCGAAGATGATAGGATCGAAATAACCCCAGATTTTTTTCAAAGCTATCCATTTTTCTCAAGGCTGCAAATTCATCCATTAAAAATAAAACAGAATAAGGCTCATCAATACCAGGTTCTTGTCGCATCAAGACATCGATGACTTGTTGATAGAATACCGAAATGAGAGGAGCTAACCGTATCAAATTATCATTGGTAATACCCACATAAATGGTCATGCGCTCTTTACGCAAGTCTCTTATATCGAAATCGCTGATTGAGGTTGCCTCATCAATTAAACTATTATCGAATAATTCAAAATGAGAAAGAAATGCGGCTAATAGACTGCCTTGTGTTTTCTCAGGCAGTTGTAAGAACAAATGAAAATTGTTGCGACACACTGGGTCTAAATCAGTGCGGTCACTTAAAATATCCAGCAATAAATCGATAAAATTAGGGGAACTTTTGACTAGCCTGATAATTGCACCAATCGTTTTTGGAATTTCAGGGGTATCTAAGACATATAAAATCAGTGCGACAAACAAGGTACGCGGTAATGTATACCAGATTGGATCAGTGCGTGGATTATCAGGAATAAAAATGCTGGCAATCTTTTGAGCATCATCAATACGGGTGTTGGAATCTTTTTCGATTAAATCTAAAGGATTATAACGATGGGTCTTGCCTTCCTGGCTACCTGGATTCCACAAATAACATTTCTGCCCATGTTTTTCTCGAAATTGGGATGTGTTGTTATAAAGCTCTAACTTAATATCATTACAAATAATGGAGTCTTGCCACGTCAAAAGGTTAGGTATCGAAATGCCCCGTGTTTTACCACTACCTGAAGGTGCGAACACCATCACATGTTCATGCCCACCTATACATAGATAGCGACCCCATTTTTTTCCAAGCAAGATGCCTTGGCTAGCAAAAAGTCCTGCCCTTCGTGCCTCCCCGTGTGTTGCGAAGTGAGCATTACCATAAATAGTTGGAATTCGATTTTGAAAATATACAGTTACTCCAATACCCATGAGCCCAAAGGGAGCTATCATTGAAAAAATAAGTTTTGGAACTATTTGTGAGTCATTATGATAGTACTGCCAGGTTTGATATAAATGCCAAGGGCTATTATGAGAGGACGGTAAGTGCATCAAGGCTGACAAAATAGTATCACTGACTAATAACAGAACATAAAGTAGTGCATTACCTAATACAAAATATAAACATATTTTCAAAGAATTCGTTTTTAAAAATGATTTCATTGTTTTGTTTCAGCATTAACTAATTTGTTCAAGGAGATGCATAAGAAAAGTAAATTTGCGATATCATTCGTTTACCCTTTTCACGCTTCATTTGCACAATGATATCGATCAAGTTAATCCAATCTATTAAAATATCCTCTCTCGTTAGCGTATTACTGGAATATCGCCTCATGAGCTGCACGACTCGATCAAACACTTGTGCTGGATGATCAGCATGAATGCTAGCTAAACTACCACTATGACCGCTTTGATTTGCATGACAAAAATCAATCACTTCTTGACCTCGAATCTCACCAATGATGATGCGATCTGGTCGTAACCGAAGAGACACTTCAATTAGCTTCTGTAACGACACATGAGATGAAAGCAGATGAGCAGCATTTTGATGAGGGATTTTAATTTCACGTACATCTTCTAACGTAATTATGCGCTCATTTGAAGGAACTTCTTGTAAACAAGCACTCAGCAATGTCGTTTTACCTGAACTGGTACCACCCGAGATGATAATATTTTTTTTTAATAGAATAGCTTGCTTGAGGAATGAGACATAGTTTAACTTTTGAAACAGTTCGACTAAATAAGCATCTTCTTCTAGCATACTATTTTTTGGATATTGTTTTAAATAGCAGGTCTTTGTGGTATCAAATGCACCACAATTGACAAAATCATCTAGGGTAAGTTGACTCGTTACAGTCTTTCTAAGAGACATCACGATTTTATGTTGTTCGCAAGCTGGCGGTATAACCACTTGAATACGATGGCCACTGGGTAATGTTGCAGATAAAAGCGGTGATTGCTCATTTAAGATATGACCATAAAAACGTGCTATTAAATCAGCTAAACCCCGTAAGTGATAATATGAAAGATCATCTAATTGATATTCAATCATCTCGCCCTTTTTTTCAGCAAATAGGCGCCCAGGTTCATTAATTGAAATTTCGCTGATCGATGGGTCAGAAAGAAAAGGCTGGAGAGGCTTTAGATACTCAAATAAAGCTTGCGTATTATTTGTCATCATGAAGTCCTAATTGAGCTTACCATAAAACGAAATGTCTTGGTTAACATAGACTGCAACTGGTGTTCCTGCTTTGATGGTAATGGTAGGTTTTACATGCGTTGAATCTTGCAAAGACTCCTTACTCGTTGCAGTAAAGCTACTTGCCAATGCCAGACTGTAACTTTCACTTGGAGAAATTTGACTACTGGCAATGCCAGCGCCCAATAAACTCAACAGTGATGCCTGTCCAAAACGTGCTATATAATGATGATTCACATTACCCGAAAGGCCTGCTTGACCTAATTCATCGGTACCTTCTGCTTGTAATTTAATGCTGACACCATCGGAGCGAATAATTCGAGTCCATACAACAAATATTCTGCTTTGCTGTTGACTCGTATTGCCTGAATAATGACCCAAAAGCATAGATCCTTTTGGAATCAAAATACGATGACCTCTACTTGCATAGACATCTTCAGTCACCTGTGCTTTGAGGTTGCCTGACAAATCAGAATGAAGCGCGGTCTGTAAGATCCCTGGAATAATAGTTCCCTCTAGAAGAAGCCAATCTTGGTGCTTTAATTGAATGACTTGACCGTTCTTGTCGTTAGATGAATCAAGTGATGGGTTGTTATTGCTACCGCTGTCGATGCTAGTATTTGCGCTGTAGGAGCTTGTTTCACTGTTCGAAGGGGTATTAATTTTTGGGATATCTGTCAGTGTTTGGTTGTCTACGTTTCTACCCTCGACTTGTTGCATTTGAATTTTCTCTGGTTCTGCCATGAACATCTGAATTGGAGCGTGTTGCCTTAGCATCATTAATTTTGTTTCTGGATTTTCTTCAATTGCATTATTAGCTAGTATGGGTTTCTCAAGACTTATACTCCTTACTTTTTCATCATGGCTATCTTGAATTTTAGGGACAGGATAAAAATTAACGTCAGTTGTAACGTCATTTTGATTTTTGATCGCTTCTTTCTTAGGTTTATCCCAAAAAATGTTGACTAACAAATAAGCTATAAAAAGCCCCATTAAAATTCCAAACAGTACTTTTTTAGGCTTTGATGTCAATGCTGGAATTTCGATACCAGTATCTTCTTTATTTAATTCTGATTCTTTTTGATCATTCATTGCATCTCTACCTTATTAATATTTGTTTTCAGCCCATGCTTTTTCTTCATTTTTCTGTAATATAAATTTATTAGCGGTGCACTTTGCTATCACTGTATTACCTTGAATTTGGGTATTGATTAATTTTTCATGATCATCTTCCCACTTAAAAATAGCAGGAATGTCAGCTTTGTCTGAAAATTCAAAATAAGTAAACCTGCCATCATCATATACATGTCTTGGAAGGATAGATTTTGATCCACTCAACAAATAACTTGAATTTACGATGTGATCATTAACGACAGAATCACACTGGCGTGAGCGAACAGGATTTAATTTAAGGTGTCTTGATTTCGAGTCTTGTTTTTCAGTTGTATAGTCAAATTTCAAACTGTAAATAGGTAAATCATCGGATTCTCTATTTTTATTGGCTAATAAATGAAAATGATAAAGATGTTGATTTGTGATTACAGTCATGTTGGTATCTGAGATATCCACTGTCGGCTTTAAGAATACGATATAAGGAGTTGAAGGATTGATAGCATAGGTCCACGCTATTTGATCTCCGATATAAATTCCTTTAATTTTTTCATTTTTTGAAAATTGTAGGCTGGTGGCTATAAAATGTGTTCCTTTCAATGTGATAATTTGATTCGGCTGATACTGAATTGTCTTTACTTGTTGCTCTTGATTAGTGGTTTCATTCTTTGCAAAAACGTTTTGTGCGAGGAAGGTCGCTAATATAAAAATTAAAGAATGACAGGTAAATTCTATTGAGAATACAGGATTATTTTTAATATATTTCATTATTTTTTCTCTACATTTCGTTGATCAACACGATAATAAGTAATGGTAAATCCATTCCAGTTATGCCATGCAGCTTCTTTATCCTGAGGTGTACCTTGATATTCCCAGGCAATGGTTGCTACCCAATATTTTTGAACAGTTTGGTTGTGAATCGTATTAGTGCTTATAAAATCCACCTTAGCAAGATTCGTAGCAGTTTCGTTTCCTCTACCCTTCATGTTTTTATTGGTTAAAAAGACCACATCTTCTACGTGGATAGTACGGGTGCCATCAGCTCCATAGATATTGACCGGGCTTTCTGAATGTGTGTTGGCTTGAGTTTTTTGATATTCAATTGCACAGGCTTTGTTGCTTTCTAACAGCACCTGTTTATAACGCAATGCCAAATCAACACTGGAGTAGGTTTCCCGTAAAATCACATAACGAACCAGGTCACTTTCAACTTCATTTTGATGTGGCAAATAGTCATGATCTAATTTGTCTACAAATACTTCATGGGTTTGCGTATTTTGCCGGATAACCAATGGGACTAATGTTTTCAAGGGAAGTAACACTACAAGACTTAATACGAGCAATAAGGATATTCCGATTTGGATCCAAAATGCGAGTAACCAACGATTGGCTTGAATGAGCTGTGACTCATAACGATCATAGTGCCAGCTCTGCGCTGATGTGAAGTAATTCTTATCCTTGCAATCAACAGGATTTTCATCCTGAAGATTTTTTTTATCTTTTCTATCTATTTTGTTTTTTTTAAAAATACTCATAATGAGGACGCTTCCTTCTTATTGACTTACCGCTGATACTTATTCATAGAACGATATTTTCTCCCATCCACAAATTCCTTACCTACATGACCTGCCTTTTGCTTTACTAATTGCCTTGCCGCGTTAAAACCTGAATAACGATCTGCCTTATTCGCAAATGAATGTGCCACATGCATGACATTAATCACCAAACCCCCACCGATACCACTTGCCATGCTTGCAGCTTTCAGTAATAGACCGATGCCAACAATTGCGCCGAGTAAAAAAGGGGCTATATGGACTAAAGTATATTCTCCATGGCTTATCGCAGCTTGCATGGTGTTGAGTGCAGTTCGAAGTAAAGCCAAAAGCAACATCAACCCGGCTGTCACAAATGTAGGCACCAAGGCAAAACTCAATGCATACCGTAACCAACTTTCAAATAGACCTTTTGTGCTCTCCCATAATAAAAAAAGACAAAAAATAGGCGCCAATACCAGGAGCAGTGCTAGTCCAAATTTAGCAACCACAAATTCCAACAGCGCGATGCCAACGATGAATAAGGTTGCTAGCCAGATAAGTAGTGCATACAAATAAAAACTAGTGGCATTAATTCCTCCATTGCTCCAGGTCGCAACGCCCATCTCCATGCCCTGATCAAATACGTTTTGTAGGGCCTCATTCACAGAGGTTCCACTTGGTATAAAGATATGACTAAAACTCCCAGTTAAGACACTTGATAGTTCATTAGGGGCATTCGTTAATACGTTATAAACAAATAAACTAAAAAAACTCCAATGCGTCGCTAAGGAAATCGCAATCGCAATTTTCAAAACATGTTTTGTAAGATGGTTGACGGACATTTCAACCCAGCCATTCATCACCGACCAACCTAACATCGCAATATAAATCACAACAGCAAGATGAATTTCATGGTTGAAATGACTGACTAATGCACTATACCCATTGAAGGTAAAGGATTTAGTGATCTGATCTACTTGATCAAGCAGTCCTGTTACGATGCCAGTCGTTATACTCATCATTCTCTAATCGTTTGTTTTATTTTTTTTATTTTTCCCATTTCACAAATCCCGTATCTTGTGTGGTTCCATTGGTCATCCCCTGATTATGCATGGCAGTTAATTGCGTCTGCACACTTTGTAATCGTAATAACTCCAACTGAACAAATCCGATTTCCGCCAACATTCTTGCTTGCAAATCAATGCTGGCTTTTTCATTCGGTGTTTGTTCGATTTGGTTTAATAAACCTTGTAATTTTTTGATGCGATCCTGTACTGAGTTATAGGAATATTCCGAAACAGATAAGCCAGCTAGGTTTGTCTTGGCATTATCAGTGTACGTTTGGGCTTTTAGAGTATTGGAACTAAAAGGAGTAATTTGTGATTGAGCTAACATTGGATACTTGTCATGATAGCTTTTGAGTAATTCCTGAAAACGGGCAGCATTACCTCCGCTTGCATTTTGCAAAAGTTTTTGCCAATTATCATTCGACCAAAGACGTTCTGCTTGATCGCTTGTAGAGTTATATAAATTTCCAATGTTATAATGACCCGTCACTGCAGATAATTGTTTCTCGCCTACCTCTTTCAACGCTTCATTTAAATTTTTTACATCTTTTAAGGCTGCTAGTTGATCGACATTAATGCCATAAAGGTTACCCAATATCTTGAGGACATCAATCACATCTGCATAACTATTTTGTATAAAAAATAATGGTATACAAAATGTAAAGATTACACTTAGCTTTAAAAAACGCGCTCTTATCGACATAACAGTTCCTCGTAAAACAAAGGTAACCAAATATCTGGATCACCGCCTGTTTTTTGAATGAGGGTATCGAGCAAATTGAGCGATTGTTGATTGGAGGCTAATACAGCTGCATATCGTTCTAATCCTGATAAATCGAGTCGACCAACGGCTGATTCCCTGCCTTGTTTGATGAGAAATTGCCGCGTTTGATGTGCTGTATTTTTGATAAAGTCATACTCACGTTCTGATAATTTAAACGCATCACAATAATCTTCACGAGAGGCTTTGGGATTCGGTAGAAAGATATTGGTAGCTGATCCGGATATCAACTCATCACGCAACGTTGAATTTGCCACAGTGCCAGGTGATTGGGTGGCAAAGACCATATAGACATTCTTTTTTCGCAGTGAGGGTAAATAGGCTTTTAACTTTTCTTTCCAATAAGGGTTTTCTAAGTATTGCCAGCCTTCATCTAAATAGATACCGACTAAATCACCCTTAAACAATGCTTCAATCCGATGAAAAAGATAAAGGAGTACGGGGAAAACCACAGCTTGTGATTCATGATCCAAGAGATGAGTCATATCAAAACCGAGCATCTTAGGTTTAAGTGATAATGCATCGACAGGATTATCGAACAAATAGGCAAGACGACCCGGCGATTCTCCCTGTAACCAGGGAAATAAAGTCTCCAAGGGAAAATCATTCGGGAAAAAGCTCACTAATAAGGATAAGCGTCGCTTATCGGGGGGTAGTGTAAAATTACGCTGTATGACAGTTTCAATTTGCTTGATTGAAGCAGCATCTAACTTTCTTCCATCGCTTTCAATTAATGCTTGTAACCATCGCACCAGAAAATGACGATTGGCTTCATTATCCTCTAACTGCAAAGGGTTAAATCCTGTTGGGTGCTCTGGATGAATTCGCTGGTAGCATCCCCCCAAGGCGCGAATATAAATTTCACATCCACGATCACGGTCAAAGAATATTGACGTACCCTGGTATTTCTTGGCCCCTAAATCCAAGGCATTCATTAAGGTGGTTTTACCCGCATTGGATGGCGCAATCAGGGTGGTATGCCCTTTGCTGATATCCTGCTTGCCTTGGGAGCGCTCATGAAAATTGATATAAAGAGGGGTGCGATTAGGAGTCTCAACTAATAACACAGCGGAACCCAAATGGTTCTGATCGACATAGCCGGTAGACTCATTATGCAAAGAGCAATAGTCTGCAAAGTTATCGGTTGAAATTAGAGCGCTTCGCGTAATTTTTAAGAAATTGCCTGGCAGTTGTGACCAAAATGCACTTTCTAGATTCAATGACTCGCGCACGGCCACAATATCTGCATCTCGATAGCATTTCGTAATTTGAGCAACTTTTTCGTCTAATTCTTCCTTTTGTCTGGCTAATACCAAAACAGTATTATGGTGATAACCAAAACCCAGTTGATCACTTGCCAAAAGATCGAGCGCCAAGGCCAACTCTTCCTGTTGACTTTGGGATGCGTCTTCAACCGCAATTAAATGGGTGTGCTGCTTTCGAATAAGCTGTAATGCTGTACCATTGGGAATTCGTAAGAAACTATGCGTTTGAACAAACTCCACATCCGATGAGAGTAATGAATCAAGTGATAGTGAGCTCGAGTCAGGACCATACTTTTTAATGGATACCATTGCGCCAAATTGATTTTCAGAAGGCGTATTGCCTATCCACTGCAGTGTATTATGACCAAAGCAAAGACGCCTAGAAGGAAGATAACTGGCTACATCTTGCAAGGGATATCGGCAACGACTTTGTTTACCATTAATAAGATAAGAAAAAAATTCTAGTACTTCAGAATACTGCTCTTCCCTATTTCCTAAAATACGTGGTTTAAAGGGTTGTAATTGGGTCAATACGTCCTTGATAACTTTTTCCAATTTACCTTTTTGTCTTTCACGAAAAGCGTTAGCAGTATTTTGAAGTGCAGATTTCGATATTTTTTGCATGAAGCTAAAACTCATATTAAACCGCTTATCTGGCCCTTTAATCATCACCGTCAAATAAATATCATTGCGGTAAAGTTGTTTTTGCTGCATCCTGAACCGATAATCATAGTCGAAATCCTGCGCAAACCCGATAGGAAACTCTCCGGAAGGATATCTACTGTCTTTTCGACGAATCACCGTAGTATAAAGCGCAAATTCTTCATTCAGTCCTAATAATAAATTCGAAATAGCACGTTGACAGTGATTAAGATCTGCTTTATCTGCAAGGGTGTACGGAAAACCTTCCAACAGTATGACAATACCTTGCGCACCATTTTTAGTTTCAAAGACATTGGTAGAATTAAAATGTGAAATGGGAATATGTCGTGACACGGGGATTTCACGTTCAAATAATTGACATTTTTTTGATTGGTATTTTTTAAGCCGCATATTGATGTACCTTTATTTTGTTAAGTTTTATCTTAATAAGGGTCGTAGCTTTGACATTGCCAAAAAGTTCGATTTTTATTGTTTAAATAGGCAAATTTTCCCCATAATACATGAAAGAGATAGCAATCAACTCGGCAACACAGATAACCAATACCGTGCAATAATCCAAAAAGACTAAGTGCTAATAAACTTCGTATGGTCGCAACAAACAACACTAAACAAATAAAACCATTGATCATAAAAAAATTCAGTGTTACGCCAAAATACATGGGCGGTCTTGTTAATCCGACAAAGAGTGGATGCTGCGCAATTGGCTCATCCATTCTTTAAGCTCCAAGAAGGCTAGCGATCGATGTGGCACCAAATATGATGCCAATACCTAAACAGACATAGACAGCATGCTTAATAGGTAATCTTCCACATAAAGTCATATACCCTACGCCGGCAATCGTTAATACAGCAATGAGTCTTGCAGTTTTCCCTGTCAGAATGTCAATAAGTCCTTGCAAGGCAGTATCAATAGTTGACACATCACCACCATAGGCTAATGCTTGGGTCATATAGAGGCCGAAAATGTAAAATACGCTCATCTTTATGAGCAATGACCATTGGCAATGCTTGGAATATTCCGACAATAAATGCTTCAATCGACTCATGTTCATATCCTAATATTTTTACTGTAAAACAAGATCACTGGTGTTAACTTATTATTCAATTCACTAAAATCATTCTATTTGATTAACGCGTCAGATAAATTTACTTACTAAAAATACGTAGTCAAATTACTTCTTGGTAGTAACCAAAACGTTCTCAAGCATCATTTTAAATAAATAATCTCAAACGTCATTCCCCCACTTTTTGAGGATTGCTTTTGTCAAAAAAAATAATCTCTAATTTCATTGCTTTAAAAACTAGATGTGCCAATGTGTTACAATTCATTTTTTCTTTAAGACTTCGAACATAGCCCACGACAGTTCCATACTTTATACCAAGTATCATGGCCGTTTCTTCAATTGTTTTACCCTGTGAAATCCAATAGAGACACTCTCTTTCGCGAGGAGATAATTTTGCATCAGTGGATCCTGCATTATTACTACCATTCTTTATCATGGATAAACTCATTTTCGTTTTGCTTTTTTTAATTTTTTTTACTTTGTTTATTTTACTGAAAATTATTTTGTAGGAAACAAATAGCAGATCCTAATGCTTGATTGGTTTTGCTATAGTGACCCCTACTGTTTAATTGCTCCCCATATACTTTTAATTAGGTCATAAGAGAAAGACTTCGTCGGGAGCCCTGTTTCCCGGATTCATCTAGATTCTCTAATTGAAAATAATCACTTGCCCTCTCAAGCTTACAACTTGAAAATTGCTTTCTAACGGGTAGGAGTGGATTACTTTTAGAGGCTTGAGTTGCAACTGTTTGTTTCACTTCTTCAGAGCTAGGTGGATTCGTTAAGGTTTGAAGCTGTTTTTTAAGCGCCCTATTTTCTTTTTGTAGTTGCTCGTAATCTAATTTTAATTTACTCGCATCTTGTTCTGCTTTGGATTTTGCATCTTGAAGTTTTTGGCAATCAAACGTCAATTGCTTATTTTTTTCAGATAACATTGATATGGTTTTAGTTAAGTATAGGTTTTCAGTTTTAAGACGAGAGATCTCATTCTGCAGAGCAGATATCTCATGACCTTGAAAAATCATCACTTTTTCCAATCTATCCAATCGCGCGACAAGTTTGGCATCGGTAGTTAATTGAGTGGATCTATCAAGTAAGGAATGCCCACCTCCTTCAGCGACAAGGGCCTTAAGTATTGCGGTTTCAGAGTAAATGGGTAGATTAATGACATCACGCAATACGTTTTTAAATTTATTCACTTCTAGAAAAGGCCATAACTTCGTTATACCAGTTGAAAGATTTTCCACCGTGTTAACCAATTCGTCTCTGATAGTAGTAGGATTTTCACTTTGCAAAATTTCCCATATCTGTCTTAGATTCACTTGTCTTTCTTGAGATAAATTTCCATTTTGTTTAACGAAATTAGCAACTGCTTTTTCAATATCTTTTTTTAAGCGTTCGATGATTGACACTTTGGTCTCCTTAAACTTTTTAATAGGCAAGAACCACGGGTAATGTTTCTCTTTCAACTCTTTCTTTTCTTTCTCGATGGAAAAAGAAGGATGATGCATTGCAATGACTACTTCTGTTGTCAGCTGAATTTGTCACCAAAATTCTTGAGCTAGGCAGCAACGATTCTAAGGTTTTTAAGCTTTCATCCTCAGTTAACGATGTATTACCTAAACTGATAAGTAAGCCGTGGCATTTTGCTTGAAAAGCAAACCAGCCATACTCTTCGAGTATTTTTTTAAGGTCTTGAATAGGGTCGCTAATCAATTTGGGAGCTATTTGGCTTAAAACGTCAGCAAAAAGTGATAAGCCTTTGCAAGTTACTTCCTTTTCTTCTTCGCTAGTTGATATCCAGGTTCGCAAGTAAACCTCAAATAACGTATTCATTGTCTTTTCTAACTCACCTTCCATTCTCAATCGAGGGCTACAGTTAAGCTTATAGACTTCATAAACTGCTTCCAAGTGGGTCACTAATTCATTGAATTCTTTACTCTGATGATTGAAAACAGAATCTTTGGGAATTAATTTCGAAAGAACAACTTGCAGTTCTTTTGAGCAATCATCTTCTGGAATTGGGCTAAACGGGTTTTCATCTATCGTTTCATCAGTATCGGCAGGCAGTGGCAAAATCGTTGCTTGATCCTGAGTTGGTAAGAGGCAAGCACTCACTTCATATAGCACGTTAGCTTGTTTCTTCTGTTCTTCTAGTTGCTCAGCTTTTAATCTTTCAAGTTCACCCGGCAATGCTAGTGTCTTTTCAACATAGTATAAGAATTCTTGATAGGCGGGTAAGTCACTAGCTGACACAGGAGAGTGATTAATGGCGGTTAAAATATCCTCATTGAACTTTCTAAGATAGGATTGAAAATGCTTTGCGCACATCTCTTCCTGATCCAAACCGAGCATATGTCTTGTTTTAAGCTGTGAGGTAATAAAGGCTGCGTAGTCCAACATTTCATTTAGAATGAATGTTTGTTGATTCGCCAAATACAATTGCCAACTCGTTAAAAACTTACGCTTTTCACTGCTAAAAACTTTTCCCCAAAAGCCACCAGGTTTTTGTTCCTCAACTAAGTCAAGTTTATCTACGATATCTTTTTCTAACTGACAAAGCTCTTGCCAGCGGTTATTTTGATAAAACTCAAAAAGTGTTTTAAATTCGGCTTTTGGTTTTGGCGGAAATCTAAGATGAGTAATCAAGTCAAAGTTCTGCTTGAAAAAAGTAGACTTA
The DNA here is from genome assembly GCA_002429595.1 of Coxiellaceae bacterium UBA6002. Classification (GTDB taxonomy): domain Bacteria; phylum Pseudomonadota; class Gammaproteobacteria; order UBA6002; family UBA6002; genus UBA6002. Next base: position 6,911 of record DJAM01000060.1, on the reverse strand, counting down.
TCTTGTCCAAATATTTTAGATAAAAAAGAAGTGGGTTGAATGTTCTTTTCAAATTCTTTTGGCACTACAATGAAACTTGATTTTTGATTTATGACCATATATTTCTCATCAGACTTATGGCAGCTTAAGCTGGAAAGATAATTTACCTGCTCTTTTGAGCCATGCCTATGAATAAAATTGACGAACACATGAAACGTATTATTATCCAGATCGCGACGAGGATGTGTAGGTAGAGAATAGGTTTCTTTGAGCACACCCATTTTTTTAAGTGCACTTGCTAAATGGTAAGTGACATCATCACTGCATAGATCTCTACTACTTGATGCCACTTTCAACCGTGATAACATCCCTTCAGCGATCTCTTCTCTTTCTTTTTGAATACTGCTTGCCAACACGGACATGTAATTTTTAATGTGTTTTTTATCTGACCAATGTATTTGATTTTTAAATTTTTGATACTCGAAGCGAAGTAATTTTAAATAGCTTTCAAAAACGGGAATATAGTTTTCAGCGGTTTCAAGTAATGCTTGGCTCGTATAAAAAGAAAATCTTGCCTGCTTAAACCAGCTTGCTTTCAATGCATTAAGCTTATCTTGTTGTGTTTTTGTTTTGCAGCTATCGTATAGTTTCTTCCATTCAGCGTCGTGACTGAGCATCTTATGTTGCCTGACATGCCACTCATGCATTTTTTTTCGCATCACATCACTTAAGTAAAGCTTTTTATTCTCCTTAAATTTTGAAGAATCAAGCTCTTTAGCTGACTCAATTAAATCTTTTTGGTGGGCCTGAAAACTTTTACCGCTAAGACCGATAAAAATGTGAGGAATCTGATCATAGTGAGCATTTGCATCAAGCAAAATTTTTAAAGATGCGGGCGATAGGCTTTTGTATTTTTGTAGAACAGGCGGCTTATTTCTTCCAGTAAGAAACTTACTAACATCTAAAATTGGTAATCCCATACTTTTTCCCAAGATAAATTGTTAATTTATTTTGCCTTGAATTTTTATAGCCGTCATTCCTGTAAAAATACTGAAAATAGCTCGAAAAAATTATTACAAAAGATTAGCATTCTCTGTCAATCACCATTGCCTCAATAGTTTTTTTAATGCCTAATTTTTTTCTGACAGTATTCAAATAACATTCAACGGTTCGTCGGCTTAAGTTTAAAATCATCCCAGCTTCTTTTGCTGTTTTCCCTTGTAAAGTCCAATAAAGACATTGATTTTCTCTTGGTGATAGCTTTTCAAACATGAGAGGATTTTTTGTGTTCACTTTAAAGACTCCTTGCTGTCAGCATTAACACAAGCGTCTAAAGTCAACTTGTTGTAAAGCATATTGCCTGGTTTTAAAATTTTATTTGTAATACTCTGATTAACATGATTCTTCCCATCTGATATGACGCATAAGGCTGCGCTCTCATTTCCTACTAAGACAAGATTTTCACCTGCATCTTCATAGCCATTTACCTGGTTATGGTGTTCAATGAGTCCCGGAAAGTATTTTGGATACGCGCTTATTTTTTTTTGAAAATATCCCTGATAGCGTTTAATAAATTCATTGGCACGAAATGGCATTTCATTAATGGTTGTTGCGCAAAGCTTAGACCAACCCCCCATTGCATGTATCACTGCATGAATGATGGGATCATCAAATGCAATACTTGAATAACTACCCACACTTCGAATGGAGGATTCCACTTTGGACCAGGCCTGTAGCCCATGCGTGTCGCTATCACCTTCCAGATAACGAACAATATCGGCAGGTTTTGGCATAAACTGACCTACATCGGGATTATTGACATGCTGGGTAATCGCCTGCCGAATTTCGGTGAAATTAAATCGTTCAAGCGCTCCCCAATAGAGACTGAGCAGTGTCGATGATATTTTCTTGCCATACAACTCAGCGACGGCTGTAAGCATCTTCGCAAAATCGGATTTTTCATTCTCCCTCATTGACTAACTCCCTTTCCATGAAAGATCCATTCTGATCCAACCATGCATTTGCAACTTGGGTGTTGTGGTCAAACAAGTTAAAACCTCCTCCTGGTTTTTCAAGGATAGAGCTCCCATCGGGTTTTAAATTTTCTTTTGCCAGCCATTGGTTGATATGCTGCAAGATACCTTTCCTCGTTTTACGTTTGTTTGGATTAGCTAGGTTCCAACCCCGAATATTTTTCAGTAGCTGCAAGACATCGACTGAGGGGTAAAGCTGCTGCCACTCATCGAACATCACCTGCGTAATAAAAAATTCACTGTCATCACGCAGTGGAATGCCAATCACAAACAATAAAGGGGAATTTGTTGGCGGCGCAGGCAATTCAGTTTTTTCAAGCGCGTACCCCTGACGGTGCCTCAAACTTCTCCTGTGCTTCCCCTCCTGCTCCTGTTCTTCCTCCTGTTCCTGTTTCTGTTCCTGTTTCTGTTCTTGCTCCTGATACTGTTCCTGCTCCTGCTCCTGGCTTCGAAGGGCCTTCGAAGCCCCTTCGAAGGGGTGATTTTCTTCATTTACAACAGGTGTTGTGGGATTTTTATCTAAAATCTCGTCTTGATAGCCAGTGGATTCTTCTTTACGCGGTTGTAAATGAAATATGTTTTTGTACTTTTTGTAAAAATGGTTTAAGAATATTAATTCCGGCAAAGAATGATAAATATCATTAACTGCCTTTACACGTTTGTCTCTTTCTTCCAACTGATCTGAAATCTGATGTATAGCCATTTCATGAACCCATACATACTCAGCCTGATCATCGTAGGTGCAAAAACCAATCTCAGTTAATTTGTCTAATGCGTCAGTCACAGCATCAGTATTCATTTCAGCATCGTGAACGATATAAGCGATGGGCAGATAATAAATGCCTAACATATTGGCGTGTGGACAAGTCAAAAGATACAATGCCAGCATACGTGCCTCCAGACCTAATTGACGAATTTCTCGTCCCGTTTTACCAACCCAAAATTGGGGCGATATTTTCGAATAGTCTCTCATCATTGTTTTTTCCTCTGTGTTAATTAAAATAAGTGCTTTAATATCTTGCTTGTACCAAGGAAGAAGAAGTTCGAAGTACTGAGAATTATTAGTCATCGAAGAGTTAGTGATTATTGATCCTGTGGGCTGAGTTTCTTGATAAGTAGAAGCACCGTTTGATGAATGAGAAGTAATGAGCTGTTTTTGTGGAAAAGTATTGCTATAAAGTTGAACCAAATCATCAAGGATTTTATTCATTTCTTTTTCATAGGGTACTAATTCATGAGGTTCAATAAATCGTTTTGTTGCACAAACTATTCTTAGAACTTGCTCAAAAGGTATTTTGCCACGTGCAATCCAATTACTAATCGCCTGTTGTTTTATACCAATGGCTTCAGCGGCGGCTTGTTGTGATCCAAAGTATTTTATAAACTTAAATATCCCATGTAATTCCATGGCTGCCTCATCATTGTCAAAACAACAGACATCCATGCTACTCAATAACCTCACAACATGTGTTGTGGATTTCGGTTTTTTTTGAAGAGAGTATTTATTCTATAAAATTCTTTTTACTTTCTTGATTGAGAATGTAATGCTTACAATACAAGTTAAGAATTTTTCCAAAAAATGGTAAAGATAAGTTCTTTGTTCTACGTGCTAAAACATTATCCAGAGCGTTAACTGAACAACCGATTTTCTGTGCAATGCTTTTTTTAGTAAAACCGTAACCCAATAGTTTAAGGATCATTTCATGACTAAACGAAGAGGTGAATTTATTAATCGATTTGGACAGATTCATATAATTTAAAATGTAGCTGGATTAAAATTTAGTATATAAATTTTACACATTAAACATAGATGTTTGTACCGTAGTAATAGCCCCGTTTTAACTACGGTATAGATTTCAGAAAAATACTAATAGGAAAGATTTTTAATATATTAAAAATCTTTCCTATTAGATGAAACTGTTGTGAACTAATCACTTAAAATGAGGGATAATTGCTGATTAAACAATCTCTCAGGGATGGTATTTAAATAGCCTAAGCTAATCGCCGTATCGATTAACTCGTATCTGTTTGAAGCATTAAACTTATTCTTTAATTGCTCTAGATAATCTTCTGTCGTTCGAGAAGATAAATTCAGCAGGACTGCAATTTGTTTAATTGTTTTTCCACGCAATAAATAAAATAATACTTCTGACTGCCTATCACTGAGCTTTATATTATCGAATTTATTACCAAGCATATAACTGCTCTGACCTAATAATTCATTTTTAGTGCCATTTTCGGAAATTCTTGCCAGAACGGAACCCAACTCAACCATGGTAGAATGAGTGATATTTAGTCCATGAAATATAGTGCCAGTGATGTTATTTGTTTTATCAACAAGAGGAGTTTTTGTAAAAATATAAGCACGCCATTGGTGACCTGCAAAAGGATGAATATCAAGAATTCTCATTCTTTGCGCTGAAAGAATAACTTGCTTATCTTGCTCTCTGAATAAATGGGCACAATTTATAGTGTCACAAGGCATATCAAAATCTGTTAAACCGATTGCATCATTATGATGTTCAAGCCCAATGATTTTCCCATATTCCTCATTGGCATACATGAAGACAGAATTTTCATCTTTACAACCCCAAGCACCAGGCATTTGATCAAATAAAGCTTTTAGTTTTGGATCAACTTCAGAGCTCATTGAAATCATGACCTCATGCTAAAGATCTTCAGTGATAATTCTATCCGTGCTTAAATGTGTTGCAGGACAACCAAACACTAAAACTAATGGCTCGTCACCTGTATTCTCAAGCTGATGAATCGTGCCTGAATTAATTTCAAAAAAGTCACCAGCCTCTACAAGTTGAGATTTGGTGTTGATTGGAATATTTTCTTGATTAGGAATTGCTGTATGCAACGTTCCTTTGCCTTTGAGAATTTCGTAAACTTCTACACCTTCCTGGTGATAATGAGCTCCAACTTTTTTCCCCGGAGCAATTTCGGTGACATACATAGAAAATGCTTCATTTTTGGTGAGAGGAGCAATTCGAATCTTTACTACTGGATCAGCTTTGGCAGTTTCTAATGCTTGTTTCCAATTCACTATCTCTACTGTATTGTGACTCGACACTTAAAACCTCGAAAATTTATAAAAATAATTAATTAGCTGCACTAATGTAGCCTAGTTCGAAATAGGATAAGCCTAAAGTTTTACTAAAAAATAGCAAACAATTAAATGGTAGCAAGCTGATTTTTTTGTAGGCAAATGCTTACGCCGGGTTACTCTCTTCACACTTTCCATCACATAAGACACTAAATGCCAACCCTGTATAATTAGCAAAAAAGTCACCTGCTTTCTTTGGGCGTACACTACTTAACACTTTTTTTAAATTCCCAATACAGATTAACAACAGTAAAAATAGGTATCCACCACACCTGTGGTTTAAAACTCTGGTATATCTATCTCCCTTAAGTCCAGGGAGTATCAGAATGAGTATCAAGACTTTTGATCTAAAAGAAGCAGCTGCATTCTTAAAAATGACCCCCGACGCATTAAGAAGAAAGGCGGCTAACGGCGAAATCCCAGGTGCCAAGCCTGGAAAATGTTGGTGTTTTCGAGAAGATGACCTTGCTGAATACTTACGATCGCTTTATGCTAAAGAAGCTAAAGCATCGTGGGGTGACCATCAGAGGAGAAATCAATGGCACTCTACAAGCGAAACAACATCTGGTGGCTTATCATCAGCCACCAAGGAAAGCGAATACAAAAAAGTACTGGGACTTCGAACAAAGTAGCAGCACAGCGTTTTCATGATCAAGTTAAAGCAGATTTATGGAAGATGCAATATCTTCAAGAAAAGCCTGAGTATACTTGGTGTGATGCTGTTGTGCGCTGGCTTGCTGAATCCAGCCATAAACGAAGTTTAGAAGACGATAAATTTCATCTTAGATGGCTTGATCTGCACTTAAGAAAACTTAGGTTAAGAGATATAACACGTGATGTGATTGACAGGATAACAAACTTAAAATCACTTGAAGGTGTTAAACCAGCTACAGTTAACCGTGTTCTTGAAGTAGTAAGAGCTATCCTTCGAAAGGCTGAACGAGAGTGGGAATGGCTTGATAAGGCACCTACTATTCGTATGCTAAAAGAAGAGAATCGACGGATCCGCTGGATTACGTATGAAGAAGCAGCACGTTTAATTAGGGAATTGCCTCCACATCTGGGAGATATGGCAGCTTTCGCATTAGCGACTGGCCTTCGCATGTCTAACATCACTGGCCTTAAGTGGTGTGATCTTGATATGGTTAAGCGCCATGCCTGGATAAACCCTGAGCAAGCGAAAGCTAAGAAAGCAATTGCTGTTCCACTAAATTCAGATGCAGTAGCGATTATTCGTAAACAAATTGGAAAAAATGATGAATTTGTCTTTGTATATAAAAATAAGCCAGTTTCTGATTGCAATACAAATGCTTGGAAGAAGGCTTTGAAAAGGGCGGGAATTGAAAATTTCCGCTGGCATGATTTGCGCCATACTTGGGCAAGTTGGCATGTACAAAATGGCACTAGTCTCCAGGAACTTCAACAGCTAGGAGGTTGGAGCTCTTTTGAGATGGTACTGCGGTATGCACACCTGAGCAGTGACCATCTAAAAGAAGCGTCTGAAAGGATTAGTGTTACAAATTTACTACAGTCTAATTTACGAATCGTTGGGAACTAGGGCTAAGTCATTGATTATATGGCGCGCCCGGAGAGATTCGAACTCCCGACCACCTGGTTCGTAGTCCGAACCGGCAATAAAGCAACTTATTATTAATCAACGGCTTACGATACTTTAGTTTGTTCAAACGTGCCAAAAAGTGTCCTAAATTGCTATAAAGTTCACAAAGTTGGACACAAATTGGTCACACACTTATTACAGAAAAAATTCGATAATTCAAAATCTGAAA
>DJAM01000122.1:8358-10631 GCA_002429595.1 Coxiellaceae bacterium UBA6002 | reverse complement strand
GCCTTCGCGGGAATGACAATCTTGCGAGAATAACAGTCTTTTCTCGCAAAAATAAAGAAAAGGGCATTAAATGATTACTCCATTAGAAATTGCAAAAGCAACATTATTAGAACCCGCTGGTTTAACCGAGAGCGACTTATCCCATATCTTTTCTAAAATGATGGCTCATCGCTTAGATCTTTGTGATATGTATTTTCAATTATCCGCGCAAGAAGCTTGGATCTTAGAAGATGGCATTATTAAAGAAGGAAATTTTAATATCGATAAAGGTGTAGGTATTCGTGCAATTTCTGGCGAAAAAACCGGTTTTGCTTATTCTGATGATATTAACTTAACTGCTATCAAAAATGCAGCAGATGCCGCATCAAATATTGCAAAGACTCATTTAGAACGTCGGGTTAAGGTACATAGCATTGCGGTTGATAAAGAATTATATGCTCCAATAAATCCACTCCAAACTCTCACTGAAAATGAGAAAATTGATTTATTGAAACGAGTAGATCGTGAAGCGCGACTGATTGACTCTAGAGTCAAGCAAGTCATCGTGAGTTTATCCGGTATTCATGACATTGTTTTAATTGCAAACAGCGATGGCCAAATGGTTGCCGATATAAGACCGCTAGTTCGATTCAACGTCAGTGTCATAATTGAAGATGGTGATAAGCGAGAACAAGGCTTCGCAGGTGGTGGCGGTCGAGAAGGGTATGATTTATTTTTCAATGAAGATTATTTCTTAAAATACGCCCATGAAGCCGTGCGCCAAGCAACAATCAGTCTTGATGCTTTACCTGCTCCGGCAGGCACCATGCCAGTTGTTCTAGGTCCGGGTTGGCCCGGCGTGTTGCTTCATGAAGCCGTTGGACATGGTTTAGAAGGTGATTTTAACCGCAAAGGTAGTTCGATATTCTCAGGAAGAATCGGTGAGCGCGTAGCATCTTCGGTTTGTACGGTAGTTGATGATGGCACCTTACCAAATCGCCGCGGCTCGTTAAACATCGACGACGAAGGCACCCCGACTAATTGCACCGTGCTAATCGAAAAAGGAATTCTGAAAGGCTATATGCAAGACAAGCTCAATGCAAAATTGATGGGCATGCAATCTACCGGTAATGGTCGTCGCGAATCCTACGCCTATCTACCTTTGCCACGCATGACCAATACCTACATGCTAGCCGGTGATCATTCCCCAATGGATATTATTGCATCTGTTGAAAATGGTTTATTTGCAGTCAACTTTGGCGGCGGTCAAGTAGATATCACTTCCGGAAAATTTGTCTTCTCAGCCAGCGAAGCGTACATGATTAAAAATGGCAAAATCACCCATCCAGTCAAAGGAGCCACGTTAATTGGCAATGGCGCTGAAGTTCTGAATCAAGTTTCCATGGTCGGAAATGACCTACAACTCGACGATGGTGTTGGTACTTGCGGCAAAGATGGACAGAGCATTCCTGTTGGTGTTGGACAACCGACGCTAAAAATCGATGCTTTAACCGTCGGCGGCACTCAAACCTAAGTTATTCATAAAATTCAAAGATTATAGCTTGTTGAGATAAAGTTAAATTTTCGTTTTAGGTCAATCCAAATCTTTAAGAATATTCCTCCTCAATACTGTCACTTTAATGAAGATTATTACGAGGAATATTTTATGTGTGTTTATCGTTAATAGTATTGGTAAGAGTCGTTACTAATGAGTAACGAGCTGCATCGGACATGCCAAAACAATAATTTTAAGGAAAGTGCTTGACGGCATTTACCGCAGTTGGTATAAAACCTGCTCTTAATGTGACCGGATGCCTTATAAAAGGCGCCTTTCAATGGATAGATTGAGGAACGAAATGAATAAAACCGAATTGATTGATCAAATTGCAGCTAATGCTCAAGTTTCTAAAACTGATGCATCGCGTGTTTTTAATGCTGTTATCGACACCATTACTGATTCTTTAAAGAAAGGTGATGCTGTTACCATCGTTGGCTTTGGTACCTTCAAAGTTGCACAACGAGCAGAGCGAACCGGACGTAACCCACAAACTGGGGCTACTATTCAAATTCGCGCTCAAAAAACCCCACGTTTTTCTGCTGGTAAACAGTTAAAAGACGCTGTAAACGACAAGTAAAATCATGTTGAACACAGATGGGTGCTTAGCTCAGCTGGGAGAGCGTCGCCCTTACAAGGCGAATGTCGTAGGTTCGATCCCTACAGCACCCACCATTTAGGAGTGGTAGTTCAGCTGGTTAGAATACCGGCCTGTCACGCCGGGGGTCGCGGGTTCGAG
>DJAM01000122.1:0-8275 GCA_002429595.1 Coxiellaceae bacterium UBA6002 | reverse complement strand
GGTTAGAATACCGGCCTGTCACGCCGGGGGTCGCGGGTTCGAGTCCCGTCCACTCCGCCATACAAGCGCACCACTTCCGGTGCGCTTTTTTTTTAATTTTGGGTTTACAATGAAATGGCTAGAACGTTCAGTTTTGGCTGAATTTCAAAGTGTCATTCCCGCGTAGGCGGGAATGACACTTTGAAATTCAGCCAAAACTGAACGTTCGCATCTAAAGGCAGGTACTAAAAATGTTGCAGAATATGAGGAAGTATACGCAGGGCTGGGTAGCAACAACATTAGGCGTATTACTTAGTTTAGCTTTTGTGATGTGGGGAATAGAAAATTACCTACGTGGTAACCATAAGCGTGATTTTGCGGCGAAGGTGAATCGTGTCGAGATTAGCGACAATGAATTGAATGCTAATTACGAACGGGTGGTGTTGAAGTTAAAACAACAAGCGGGTGATAGCTTTTCATTGACTCCAGTGGTGCAACAACAACTTAAGAGTCAGCTGCTGAATGACCTCATCTTGCAATCTGTTCTGGTTCAGGCGGCAAGCAAAGCTGGTTTCCTCATTACTCCAATTCAAGTCGTCTCTGTAATAAAACAAATGCCTCAGTTCTTAGAAAATGGCAGTTTCTCCAAAATTCGCTTTGAGCAAATCATTACCCGATTAAGTTATAATCGCGAGACTTTCCTGGCTGATGTTAATCAAACACTGTTACTAAACCAGCTAGCTTCAGGTGTAGTGGGTTCTTCTTTTGTGCTGCCTAATGAATTGACCCAATCGATTTCACTATTAGAGCAGAAGCGTGACATTCGTTATGTCATTATTCCAAGTAGTCAGTTTAAGAAGCCAGTGACAGAAGAGGCTATTGCTCAATATTACAATCAGAATCTAGCTGAATTTAATTCACCCGAAAAAGTTCAATTAGAATATTTGCAGCTAAGCGGTGATGATCTGAAAAAGAAGATCACGATTTCAGAACAAGAAGTGACTGACTATCTCAATACTAATTCGATTTCAAAAAATGATGCTGCTGAGGTACAAAAGGCTAAGGACGCTTTGCTAGCGCAAAAAGTTGAACAAGAGTTTAATACGCTGAGTGACAAGCTAGCCGATCTAACCTATACCAATCCTAACTCATTACAGGAGGCGGCTGGTTCGTTGGATTTAAAAGTGCAGAATACTGATTATTTTGCGCAAGGTAACGGAACCTCGACGCTTACCAAAAATCCAAAAATACTTAATACTGTATTCAATCCTGAATTCATTAAAGGTAATACTAATTCTAATCTGATCGAGACGACTCCTGGTACAGTGGTCGTTGTCAGAATTAAAGATCATAAGCCTGCCTCGCCTCTACCTCTAGCAGAAGTCAAAGATAAAATTGTACAAAAGCTTGCCCAGCAGGAAGCACAATTACAAGCAAGGCAGAAGGGTGAGTCATTGCTGGGTCAAATTACAAGCAATGACAACTTTACTAAAATTATCTCTCAAGCTGGTTTTCCAATCGTAGAAAAACGCCAAATTAAACGGTCTCAAACTGGTCTTGATAAACAGCTTATACAATTAGCATTTAATATTTCGCCTAAATCAGCGAAGCAGGTAGCAGGAGCTGCATTGAAAAATGGTGACTATCTATTAGTTCAAGTTAGTAATATTAACGACTTGCCAGTTTCTAAGATCACTTCAGACCAACGCAGTAATTTTTCTAGAGTTTATGCGGACTTATACGGTAAAAGTGAGTATGAACTTTACATTCAAAACCAGATGGATAAGGCAAAAATCAAATTGCCTCCTACCAAAAAATCGTCTTAATGGCTATGTACTGTCCTAAAGCGTTTCACTAAATAGTGCATATTTTGAACTACTTAGTAAAAGTCTTGTACATTTGATTCGATTAAATTGCTGAGTACCTTGTAAGCATTTTCCTAAAAAAATGTCAGCCCGAGTAGATGTTTGTCATTTTCTTATTGAAAAACTTCTGCTAAGTTGCTGTATTTAAAGGGAAATGTTACAATGTTAATGTAAAGCTTTAAAAAGAGTAGACTGTTGCATATTGTGCTGTATTAAGGATTTGTTAAATTGATAGTAACCATTTAAAGGATTTAAGTGGTTAGGTTAACAAAGAGGCTCACAAGGATTGTATTCATGGATGAGCGAGTATGCAAGGATTGCAATTTGTTAATCGGAGTTTTCAAGGCTCTAAGCAATTAGAGTCGAGAAAACTCGGGAGTGAGGTAGTCAGGGTCTGTTTTCATGGATGGAACATTTAGGCAAGGAAGCCTGAGACAGACCTTCTCTATTGAGACCCTTAAAAACCTTCATAATTCTGCTAAATTCCCAAATTTAATGATTCCAATTTTCAAAAAACCCAGTTAATATTGGCGCACGTGAAAAATGTTAGATATTAATTTACAAAAAGGAATACAATCATGCGTAAAATTTCGCTTGTTTTAGTTGCTGCTCTAGCAGTTTTCTTTGCTGGCTGCAATAAACAAAAAAGTGATAACCCATCTATTGCAGATACATCAGCTAAACAAACTCAACCAACTGATGATCAATCTGCTGCTGCAACTGATGATCAACAATCTGCTGCTAATAACGCTGATCAATCTCAAGCTGCTACTCCAGATCAATCTGCAGCAGATCAATCAAGCGCACCAGCTGATCAAAGCGCAGCTGCACCAGCTCCTGCTCCAGGTGACAGCACTTCACAAAACGATCAATCTGCAGCGCAAAGCAACAGTGCTTCTTTAGATGAATCACAAGCTAGCCAAGCGACCATTCCTGGTTTACCAGCTGACAGCAGTGCTCCAGCGGCGCAAGCTCCAGGCGCTAATGAAGCTCCTGCAACTCCAGATCAATCTGCGAACCCAAACGGTTCTAACTAATTACAATTAACGACATGCCAGCGCATGTCGTTTAATTTTACTTTTACTGAATAACCTTGATTATGCATTGCGTGGTCAAGGTTTTTTTTGGAGTATTGAATGAAGCGGATTGTACTATTATTGGTGACCCTTGCATTAGGGGCTTGTGTGACTGCCGAAAGATTAGGAATTCCTGAAGAGCAGTGGGAGACCTATTCTCCGGAAGAGCAAGCGAAAATCAAAAGTGGTTTTGAAGAAGTTAAAAAACATAAAACAGTTGCTGAAAAAATCGTCCCGGATGGCAGTATCGTGCAACTAAAAGTGTCGGGTGGTCAGGTAGGAATGCCTCCATTCAACGCATCTTATGACTACACACCATTTAACGTTGAAGTGGTCAGTGGCGATTGCAAGACAGTTAAGGTTAAGCAAGCGCAAGGTGATAAAACAGTCGCGGTCCAAATTTGTTATTACAACAAAACCGTTTATCTAGATCCTAGCCGCTATGATCCTAATAAAGCTGTTGGTTCGATACAACTACATTATTCGCCAATATGGGATCGTGGCTTTACTTATCAGCATGTCTCTAGTACCGGTTATGCTCATCTCGCTAATGTCAATGTGGCGGTAAGGAGATACGGAAACAATGAGCAGGTTGATAGCGAAAATTAGGAATATCTTAGGTTCAGAGGGTATCCTTGCTAGTAAAATTCCAAATTTTTCATATCGTGAAGTGCAGTTGCAGATGGCAGAGGCTGTGGCAACTGCGTTTAACGAGCAGCAAGTACTTTTGGCGGAAGCGGGTACTGGAACAGGTAAAACTTACGCTTACTTAATTCCAAGTATTTTAAGTGGTAAAAAGGTTACTATTGCTACGGGTACTAAGAATCTTCAAGATCAATTATTTCATCGCGATATTCCACTCATAAGAAAGGCACTCGGTGTCCCTTTTAAAGTGGCACTTTTAAAAGGTCGAAGTAATTATCTTTGTCTGCATCGCTTACATACTTATCTGCATACTCAGCTCAATTTAGAATTTATCTCTACACTCGCTAGTATTCAAGAGTGGTCGCAGACGACCCGCGATGGCGAGCTAGAACAGTTTCCTAATAAAATTAATTTTTCTTTTCTGCCCAATATCACGAGTACCACTGAAAATTGTTTGGGACAAGAGTGTCAATTTTATAATAAATGTTTCTTATATAAAGCAAGAAGACAAGCACAAGAGGCTGATCTCGTCATTATTAATCATCATTTGTTTTTCGCGGATCATCAATTACGTGAGACTGCTAGTGCCGAATTATTACCTGAAAGCGATGCAATAATTTTTGATGAAGCACATCAACTTGCTGAAGTTGCTACTCATTTTTTAGGTGAAGCCATTTCTAGTCGCCAAATATTATTTTTGGCACGTGATCTGCAAAATGAGGGGCAAATTGAAGCACCCGACATGCCGATAATAAAGCAACAAGCTGAGCGTTTAATTGCGGCGACTAGTTTTTTAGCGGCAAGCTTTGGGGGTGTTAGTCGAGGCAATTGGGAACATATTATTCATCGACCGCAATTAGCAGCTGCTATTGAGAATTTGTCGCAACTACTCACAGAACTCGTCAAATTTCTTGACGCTATCAAAATACGGGGCAAAGGTTTAGAAAATTGTTATACCCGAATGTCAGATTTAGCTTTGAAATTTAATCGATTAACCCTGAAGCGTGCTGAAGATAAAGTACACTGGTATGAAATTGGTGAAGATGGCTTTGTCATACATCAAACGCCAGTCCACATAGGCGATTTTTTTCAACAATTAGTCTCCGTTACGACACGTACTTGGATTTTTACCTCAGCAACATTATCGGTTGGCGGTGATTTTTCACATTTCGAATATAATTTGGGATTAAATAATTCGGTTAAATTACATCTAGCGAGTCCTTTTGATTTCAGTAAGCAAGCATTAATGTACTTGCCTAAACATCAATCGCAACCCAATAGTGAGCAATACATTACTAATATATTGCAAGAAGCCATTCCATTATTAAAGCTAACAAAAGGTAGAACTTTCTTTTTGTTCACCAGTCACAGGGCCTTGAAAGAAGCTGCCACCCGTCTCAAAACTGTTTTAAATTTTCCATTGTTGATTCAAGGCGAAGCTTCAAAAGCTACGTTATTAAAACAATTTTGTTCGATGGACAATGCAATTTTGCTAGGCACTAGCAGCTTTTGGGAAGGGGTGGATATAAAAGATAATCACTTATATTGTGTTATTATTGATAAGATTCCCTTCATGGCACCCGATGATCCCATTTTAAAAGCACGGGTGGAATTTTATAAGCGCCAAGGCAAAAATCCTTTTATGGAATATCAATTGCCGCATGCTGTGATTGCGATGAGGCAGGGCGTTGGTAGATTAATTAGAGCGACCGAAGATAAAGGTGTACTGATGATTTGTGATCCCCGACTCATCGCTAAAGATTATGGTAAAACCGTGTTGCGATCTTTGCCGCCAATGCCAATAACGCATTCATTAGATGATGTGGCTAGTTTTTTGAGTGAGAGTGAGTGAACTATGTTTTTCTCCCTCTCCACCCTCGGAGTGGCGGGAGAGGGAACAATAGTAGAAATTTTATCTGAGAAAAAAATGAATATTTTAGCGTTAGAAACATCCAGTGATTACTGTTCAATCGTGTTGTCAAAAAATGATAGCTTATTTGTAAAGCAGGATCTTATTCCTCAGCAGCATGAGAAAATATTATTAATCTGGCTCGAAGAATTGTTTCTGCAAGCTGCAATTAATTCTAATGAGCTAGATGTGATTTGTTACAGTTGTGGTCCAGGTGCGTTTACTGGAATTAGAATTGGCGCTGCTATTGCGCAAGGATTGGCGTTACCGAACGAGTTAACAGTATTGGCGATTCCATCTTTACAGGTTCTTGCACAAGGTTTTTATCGTAAGTATGGCAATCAAAAAATTATAGTTGTCCAAGATGCGCGCATTGAACAAGTTTATTGTGGTTATTATCAACTCGATTCAGAAAATTTCATGCGGCCGGTTGTGGCAGATAGCATTTGTCAATTAGATGAGGTCGATTATTCGTTACTGCAAGATGCTGGGGTAGTTTCAAATTTAGGTGGGGAAATTTTGTTCCCTTCAGCTAAAGATGTACTTTTTCTTGGACAGAATTTGTTGCAACAGGGAATACGAACAAAAACAGAAGAGGCATTACCAATTTACTTGCGTTCTGCTGACGCCTGGAAAAAAACTTCTATACGTTAGTTATTTGTTTAAGGGTGAGATGTTTCTGTTGGTTCTTCTTGTTCAGGATTACTTGAACTGCTATTGTCTCCTTGCCTTATTTTAAAATAATCTGTCAATGGCTTTGGGTTAAGCGTAAACGGTTCTGTCATTCTAGTAACATCAACAATTAATAATTCCAACTCTTCTTGTAATGCTTGAACGATGATTTTAAATAATCGACTGGTAACATTTTTTTTGTTTGCTAAGAAATTCCAGATTGCAAGATCAGAATATTCTGCATCAGAATCTTCTCTTAATGCTGATTGGAAAGTTTGCAAGAGTCGATTAGTATATTTTTTTACGTCATTCTTTGTTCCGTGGCCCTCATCTATGGTTGATTTTTGAAAGCGTTCAACAACTTTTCTAATGAAAGCTTTAGTGGGCCATTTTCGATGTCGCTCTTGTTCTTGATCATAATTTTTACCAGTCACTTTAGTTAGTATTCCTGTAAGTAATCCAAAATATGTTTTAATTTTGGCGCGATCACTTCCTACATCGTCTGCAACTGTTGTAGGTGGTGCTTGTAATTTGACTATGAGCTTACGACTTAAGTGATTTATTTTATGTTCTAATAATGGTATGACCTTTCTCTGGGGTGCAGTTTCAAATTGGCAACGATATAATAAAGTATGAATGTGGGTTAAGTGGGCTCGAGTAATAGCATAATATAATGCTGTACAGTTTTCGCCTGATAATTGATTAAGGTCAACATGGTTACCGGCAATTAAAACGGCGATAGGATTAAATTCGAGTGGCGCAGCAATCATTGCCTTTATATTGGTTATCCATTTTTGTTGAATACTTGGTATTTGTCCTGCAATGTGGATCACTGCAAACCTTTCTTTATTTAGGATACTAAAATCAAAACCATTATTTTGAGCATATTTGACTAATGGGACAAAAACAAAATCAAAAAAAATTGAGTCTTCCTTTTTTTGTAAACCAAATGCATTTCTGGCAGCATCGGCACAATGTATCGTTGCTTCATGTACAAAAGTATTGCCATCGTTATCGGCCAAACTCATATTAATACCAGGTGTGCCTAATAAAATTTGTAATAGCCATTCTATACGGTCTTTCTCTAAGTACTTGGCAGCATGAATGAGATGAAACAATAAAGTTTTCCCGTGTTCATCTTGAACATTAATTAAGTCTGGGCTGGTGCGTAAGGAGATATAAAGATCATGGATGTGATTCACTAAATATTCAAAATAGGCAGCTGTAGTTTCGAAATTTTGTCTAACTCTGAAAGGAAGTGGAAGCTTGGTATTTCCTAACACTGCCCACTCTAAGGATGGGTAGGTTTGAGCAAACATCAGAGTTAAAGCATGAAAAACCGTGAGTCTTGCGGTGAAAACCTGACCTAGAGTCTGGCCTTGTTCATCTGTTTTCAACCAGTGGTCATCAGAATCTAAGTATTCGTCTAAGGGATGAGCGAGCAGATAAGCATGATAGGCTGTGGTGGTTTTAAAATCTAAACGTGTAGCCGTGCCGTACATTACTCGTTGATGATCGTCAGTTTTAGGTAATTTTGCAGTGTAGTGGTGATCTTGGAGACTTGAGTGACCGTATCTGAGTGTTATTAAACGGTCAACTCCAGTTCGACCTTTGGTTTGGGCATCCATTTCGCCATAGAGATTTGGAAAATAAACTATGCTGAGGGAAGGGGGTAAGGAATAACGTCTCCTAAGAAATTCTAATATTTTGTAGCGAGAGCCATTACGGACAAGATCATTCCAAAAACTTGTGAACATAATGCTGCGAAGTCTTTTGGAAACCAGCCCAAGTGCAAATAAAGCAGCATGGGGATTTGGAACGCGCTTTTCTTCTAAGAGGTTCAGTGGTTGCTGCTTTTCTAAAAAAGAAGCTAAATAAAGAAGTAAATCATTGGGAAGCCCTAAGAGGAGATCTCCTCTTGGTTCTTGCTTCTGATCCATAATATGGATATGTCCTAAAAATTATACAATGTAACATTAAAATACTAAAAAGTAGCATTGACGTCAATTTGTAGTTGCCGTCATTCACGTGCGCTTCCTGTCATTCCCCTCGCGCTTATTGTCATTCCCGCGTAGGCGGGAATCCATGCTTGAAGCCGCACCGACGATGGGTTCCCGCCTGCGCGGGAA
>DJAM01000120.1:8076-11677 GCA_002429595.1 Coxiellaceae bacterium UBA6002 | reverse complement strand
GTTCCCGAATCATACAGACAACACACTGCCCAACTAAACTTATCTAAAGACAAAAAAAATGCTCCATACTAATGGAGCATTTTTAAAATAAACAGAATTACCAAAAACGTCGTTTATTCCAAATGCTGGCGTTTTTGTTGAATAAGCTGTATACCGCGCCACCAACAGAAACAATAGCAGCGATATTGGAAAGAATTGACCAATTTCTGCAATGTTTTTCAACTTGGTTGGTTGTTGTACGGCTTTTAGCTTTGCTTGAACGGTGACCGTTTAAACGATTAGCAACAGAGCGTGAAATTTGATGAGCTTTGTTTGACGCATGGTCTCTTAGGTGCTTAACCTGAGAACTTGTTGAACCAGCCATATAATATCCTCCTATTTTCCATAATTAAAAAAACAAGTTTAATTATTATAGCTGATAATCTAATGCAATTTTTATGTAGCCTGGGTTTGCACCCAGGCTAAATTATTTTAAATATTAATAGACAATGACACGACGTGGTGCAGGACGGTAGTTATAAACTGTTCGGTAGACATGATTCCCATAGCGATTAACACATACCTGTTTATAAATTCGACCTCTTGGCCCAACAAAAGTTGTCGTGCGATATGCATAAGGACGACGGTAACGATGAGGATAGGGTCCTACCCATTGGCGATAGCGATAATATCCTGGCCGATAATAGTAAGAATGGTAGGATGCTCGATCGGCAGAAGCACCTAGCTGATTGCCTACTAAGCCGCCTAAAACAGCGCCACCAATCGTTGCAGCTGCCTTGCCATGCCCTACGTTGTTGCCAATAATGCCACCTGCAATACCACCAACCACTGTGCCAATATCTCGGTTAGTACCTGCAAGAGACGCGGTTGAAATTCCAATGAAGAAAGTTACTAATACTAATTTAATTATTCTATTCATCATTTAACTCTCTCTTAATTAATATTTATTTTCTAAGATAGTCGATAGTTAGTTGATAAAATTTTCGCGTTATTGTCAATGATATTTTCTCAGCAGCAAGCTATTTAATCTTTCTTTAATATTATATTTTTGTATGATCGCACATTTTTTTGTGCTAAATTTAATATTGTGATTACATTAATTTAAATTAATAAATGGAGATAATCATGAAAAAGATAATAACAATATGTGCGATTGCTGCATTAAGCTTAACCTGCTTAGCAGCAGAAGCCGGATGGCAATGTAATGTACGAAATGCACGTAATCAACTTTGGGTAGGAACAGGCCCTACTATCCCAATCGCTAAAATGTATGCTTTTAAATTCTGTGCAAATGGCTCTGCAAATCCAGCCACCTGCCGATTAATGCGTTGTTTTCCACGCTAATTGAATGACGGGGATTTATCCCCGTCTTTTTTGAGGAATTCTATGAAAGAATTCATTTCCGGTTTGCCAAAAGCTGAACTTCATCTTCATATTGAAGGAACGTTAGAACCGGAATTAATGTTTGCACTCGCCAAAAGAAACCAGATTAAATTACCCTTTCAAGAAATCTCTGAAGTAAAAGCTGCTTACCAGTTTGCAGATTTACAATCTTTTTTAAAAATATATTATCAAGCTACGCAAGTTTTACTTCATGAAGAAGATTTTTTTGACTTAACTTGGGAATATATCAAAAAAATTAATACTCAAAATGTTCAACACGTCGAAATTTTTTTCGATCCACAAACACACCTCGCACGAAACGTTGCTTTTGAAACTGTGATTTCTGGAATAGCGCACGCATTAAAAAAAGCAAACGAAGAGTTCAACATTAGCAGTCATGTAATCGCGTGCTTTCTACGTGATCTAAGCGAAGAGAACGCTCTAAGCGTCTTTGAAAAAGTATGCGAGCATCAAGATAAAATTATTGGCATTGGTCTTGATTCAGCAGAAAGAGACAACCCGCCTTCAAAATTCAAAGAACTTTATGCTAAAGCTAAATCACTTGGGTTTCATCGTGTCGCCCATGCTGGCGAGGAAGGACCACCCGCTTATATTTGGGAAGCGATCGAAATTTTAGATGCGCAACGAATTGATCACGGTATTCGCTGCATTGAAGATCCTGTTTTAGTAAATTTTTTATCGGCTAGAAAAATTCCTTTAACAGTTTGTCCATTCTCAAACGTCAAATTGCAGGTAGTTGATGCTCTCAAAGATCATCCCTTAAAAATTTTATTAGAGAAAAACCTTTGCGTCACGATCAATTCAGATGATCCCGCCTATTTTGGCGGTTATATTGATGCCAACTATGAATGCTCAGCACAAATACTTGATATATCCAAAAATGAATTAATCAAACTTGCGGAAAATAGTTTTAACGCTTCTTTCTTAGATGACCAAAACAAACAAAAATATTTAACTAACATTCAAAATTATCTAAGAGGAAGTGAGCAACAAGAACGGAGGTGAGAAAATGAACATGATGTCGATCGGATTTCTAGCAGTCTTGTATTTACTGCTCACTGTTGTGACTGCAGTAAATATTAATACTCAACAATCAAAGCCTGAAAGCTTACAGCGTATTCGAAGCTGGTGGTTCATCTTAGTTACCTTAACCATCTCACTACTGCTACCCCGAGCAATTCCAACCATTCTTCTTGGCGTCATCAGTTATTTAGCATTTAAAGAATTCTTGAATGACATGCCACGAAATTCCATTGCTAAACAAATAGTATTTTGGGGATACTTTACAATCCCCATTCAATATCTGCTCGCATTCTATCAATTCTACAGCTTATTTTTGATTTTTATCCCAGTTTTTATATTTTTATTTATCCCCTTTCGCATTTTACTGTTACAAAAAACTGAAGACTCAATCAAAGCAGCTAGCACCATGCAGTGGGGATTATTTTTGACGGTGTTTGTTATAAGCAATTTGGCATACATTGTTAACCTACCACCTATTTATCGCAGTTTAATGACAGGGGGATCATTACTGATCTTCCTTATTTTCTTAACTGAAATGAATACGTTGATTGAAGCCGCCGTCAGTAAGCGATTTGGCAAGACTAAAATCATGCCAAATTTTTACCAAGACAAAACACTAGAGGGTTTAATCGGCGGTGTCATCGGAACCATATTATTAGCGATGATCAGCGGAATGTTCTTAACAGTTTTTTCCTGGCAGATCGATTTAATTATCGGACTGCTTATAGGACTTACTGGCTTTGCAGGACATTTGACAATGCCTTTAATTAGGCGAGAAATTGGTATTAAAGAAAGAGAACCAAACAGTAAGCAAGAGAAAATTTTAACCTTACTTGATAGTTTGACATTTACCGCACCGGTTTTCTTATATTTTGTTCAGCATTTTTACTATGCGGGATAAAAGTATCTGTCATACCTAGGTGGCATGACGAATACTTTTTTTAAAATCCTGAGTAAATTGTATAGCCAGCCCAAATCGAAGGCTTATCTTCATTTCCATTCTCAGTAGTCATTGTTCTATTAAGCAACTCTTCTACTCTATTTTTTAATTGTTCAGACTTCTCTAACAACTTATTTACTTTCCTTAACAGCATATTGATGAAATCTAAGATAGCAATTTTTGGTGGCTGCGCATTTGCCACTGGCTGATCCAAAACTATTACAGGTAAAGCCG
>DJAM01000120.1:0-7955 GCA_002429595.1 Coxiellaceae bacterium UBA6002 | reverse complement strand
TAGCCGGTCGCCGGGCTGCTGCCAAGGTACGTTCGACAAAAATTTCTGCCCGTCTATTTTCGTACGCTGAATGCGTAGCATAAACGGCACTATATTTTTCAAAATTAGCTCGCATGTCAGAAATGTTACGCTGGGTTTTTTCAACAACTTGTGTCATAGATAAATTCTGCTGTTCCACCTTGCTTTTATTTGTATCTATTTTCTCTTGAGTGTCTACCTCAAGCTCCTGAATAAGATTCTTCAGTAGAGTCCCTGCAGGAATAGCAGGCTTTGCTTTAGAGCTAACTAAACCATATAAAGAATTAGCTGCACTCTTCCAATTCCAGCTAAGCAAGTTTTCATTCTCTTCCCAACGTCGTTGTTGCTCTTCTGATAAAAACGGCTTCACGTCTAAATAAACGTCCATAATATGATGATCGTCTGCGCCAGCATAGTCTACTGCACTCTTAAAAACATCAAGTTCAGCTAAATATTTATCAAGATCAGCTTTCTCCAATTGCAAGATATCTATCATCGCCTTATGACGCAATATGGTTTGATCCAAATCCTTCCCTACCTTACGTTCACCCGTAATTGTTGCCTTTTGAACGATTAACTTCTGTTTTTCCGTTTTCAAGAGTTCTCGCAACGAGCGAATCGGTTTTGCAAGAGTTTTCAATCCAGTTGCTAGTCTCGAAGCTTCTGAGTCTAACTGTGCTTCGTTTTCTGGAACACCCTTAAGTTCAAGAGTTTCCAGCGTTGAAGTTACTTCTGCTAAAAGCTCTGGGATAGAATCTGAGGCAAGCACTTCTTGATCTTCAATGGCATCAGCCGCCTCAGCTTCAATTCGATCTTTTTCGGCTTCAAGTTTGCTTTTAAAGGCGAGTATACGCTCATGAAGGGTACGAGTGTTGGCGGCTATTTTTTCAAGCTCACCACGTTGAATAGATTCTTTTGAGGCATTGTCTTCCGCAAGGTATTGCTCGAATTTTTGTAAAATCTGCGCGTATTCAAGCGCAAAACCTAGGGCTATTTTGCTATCTATAATCGGAATATTTTCGGCATCGACGATGGGATCTAGTGCTGCATTATCAGTCCCGCTACCGCCTAAACGTCGAATTAGGTCTTTGAAGGTAGCAGACGAACCCACCTCATCGGCTTTAGCTTTGTAATGGCTAACGACAGTTCCAATATCAGCTAAGAATCTCTCAATACCTTTTTTCGTACCATTCGACATAATCTACCCCATATAATTAATGTATTATTAGGTAGCCTTTGGTATTATCTAAAAATTCCTAGCAGATTAATAACTTGGCTTGCGACCTAGCGGTTTTACTTAAGTGATTCATCCTTCTTTTATTTCACTATCAATAAGTTTATTTGATATAATATGTCAAATTCTAATAAAATTCAGAGCAAATGTAAAGCTAAACCTTAAAGCAAATTGTAGGCCCGAATATGGCAAAATCTAATTATACAGCTAAAGATTCCGACTCTGCGGGGATCGTCCACTATACCTTAACAGAGAATGAAACTTGGCAAATCTTAATAAAACGACAAATGGACGTGATCCAAAATCGAGCCTGTGATGAGTTTCTTGAAGGTTTAGAAAAACTAGACTTACCTCAAGATCGAGTTCCTCAATGCAGCGAGGTGACTGAAAAACTGCAAAAAGCCACTGGCTGGTCAGTTAAGGCAGTACCCGCCCTTATCTCACTTACAGAATTCTTCACCTTATTAGCCAATAAGCAGTTCCCTGCTGCTACCTTTATCCGCAAGCGAGAAGAATTAGATTACTTGAAAGAACCGGATATCTTTCACGAATTTTTCGGCCACTGTCCCTTATTGACTAATAAGGCTTACGCTGACTTTGTAGAATGGTATGGCAAAACCGCACTAACGACCGATTCAAATAAATTACATTCATTACTGGGGAGAATTTTTTGGTTCACGATTGAATTTGGATTGATACAATCTTCGAAAGGTTTGAGGATTTATGGTGGGGGTATTTTATCTTCTTTTGAAGAAACTATTTTTGCTTTAGAAAATGAACGACCACAACGCCATCAATTTAATATTCATGCGGTATTAGATACGAAGTATCGTTACGATGAAATTCAAGAACGTTATTTTGTCTTAGAAAATTTGCAAGAGCTTTACACAATTCAACATCAAGATATCGTGAACTTAGCAAAGCAATCGATTGATAAACCACCACAACAAGATTTCAACATCTGCTAGGGGCCGGACTAATAGGTGGGGCATCATCGCTAATTTTAAATTGTTCACTTTTCAGCTCTTTAATTAGACGCTGACTTTTCCAATATAAGGTATTACTGTGTTGCGCCGCTTGCGTGAACGCTATCACGCAGTTCTCGTCAGTGGAATCATGAGTTTTGTCAATTCGGGAATGATCCCTTAACTCTTCTAGCTCTCTTTCTTTTCTGGCTAATTCTTCTCTTGCTTGTTTTAGTTCTGCTCTTAACCTAGCAACCTCACCTTGTAAATCTTCGGGAGCATCACTTTCTAATTCGGGAGACTGTCTTCTCACGACTTCTCCCTCTTCTTCATACAAACTCAATTTTTGCGTTAGTAATCTATTCTCATCAGCAAGTAGTTTTTTATCGTCGTTGGCTTCTTCTAATAATTGCTCCAATTGTTCGCAACGTGCGCGAAGCCTAACTAACTCTTCATCCTCATTTCCATTTTTCCTCTCTAACAGCGCAGATGAAGCAGCTAAACCTTTTTCTGCAGCCTCTTCCTTTGCTTTGAGACGATCAATTTCTTTTTGTTTATCACTTAAATCTTGCAAGTAACCAGCGATTCTAGCTTGTACAGCGTGATAATTGGTACTAGCATGAAGCTCATCGTTTAACTCTTTCATTCTGCGCTTGACGAGCACAAAATGACACTTAATAGCATCATACTTCTGTTGGAGAGTACTTTTATCATCTCTGAACGGAAGCAGATTGATCATTAACTCTGCATTAAACATGTAGCGCTGCAATAAATCTTTAGTGACAGAAACAAAATTCCAGCCATAGCAATCTAATAATATGTTTTCCCTAATACTAGCAATCACTCGACAATAATTTAAGAGGGGCCCATCTTCACAGGTCACGGACGCAAGATAATACTGTATGCCTAATTCTTTAAGCTGCGCTTTTTTTTGCCGCCAGGCTTCGCTCGCTCCCCACAGGTCTGGCCAAAAGTTTGGTTCGGTATTATCTAATGGAAAAAACGGCTCATAATAATCGAGCAACTTTTTAACATCTTTTAAAAACTGGCTATGTACTGGCGGAGGCGGGGCAAGGTACTTATTATAGAGAGCAGCTCCCTCATCATTTAAACGCGGAGATGGATCAGGAGATAAACGTTCACCTGAGTCGCCACTTTCTGTAAGAAGCTTCACCATCACAGCAGTGTGAGTAGTAGTTACTGGTCTTCTAGCGACTTTTAGTTGAGCCATGGCCACCGGTCTCTTAGGGGGTTTGACAA
This sequence comes from Coxiellaceae bacterium UBA6002, assembly GCA_002429595.1. Taxonomy (GTDB): domain Bacteria; phylum Pseudomonadota; class Gammaproteobacteria; order UBA6002; family UBA6002; genus UBA6002. Next base: position 4,478 of record DJAM01000120.1, on the reverse strand, counting down.
TTATACACAAAGTTGCTTTGAGCGCTTGTGATTTTTTTCGCAAAAGAATTATATTAATTTTAAGCACGCAAGTGATTGAATTTCAAATGGTTACCCGATTTGCCTAAGGCAAATATACTATTATTTAAGTATAACCTGAGGAGGTAATGATTATGAAAACACCAAATGAGCATTTAACGGACTTACCCGTAAAGCATGGGCTGTACTGGAGTGGCATCTTTGCGGGGGCGCTGGTTGCTTTGTCGCTAAGCTTCCTAATTCACACATTTAACCTGGGAATTGGGTTATCGGCTCTAAGCACCAGTCCAACAGGCACTGCCGGATTGGCTATAGGCGGCATACTATGGCTAATTATCTGTGCTATTGTAACCATGTTTATTGCTGGATTCGTTTCGGGTGCATTCGCTAAGAGATGTGGTTTCTCCACGTGTTCCGGGGCATTACATGGATTTTTAGCTTGGAGCCTTGGACTTTTATTAGCTCTGACAATTGCTTCAAACTTTTTCGGCAATTTCTCAACTCAAAATTACAGCAATGCAACTAGAGCTGAACTTGTCGCCAAAAACATAGGAGCAGCAGAAAACAAGAGCAAAGCAATGACACCTTCTAAAGCTACCGAATCTGCCGCTGATACTGCTGGAGCAGTAGCCATAGCAGGATTTTTTACGTTCTTCTTTGGCGCGCTTGCTGCCACAGTCGGTGGTTATTACGGCGTGAAGAAAGATTACCACATGTAATTAAAAAGTAGCTTCACGTTAGAGATGCCAAGGTTGGGTTTAACTCTTGATGAGTGCTATGCTTTATTAACTGTTTTGAGGAAGAGATTGCCATGGATGTAGATATTACTGTCTTGATAGTCGGTGCCGGACCGACAGGCTTAGCAATGGCAATAGAACTCCTTCGCCACGGTGTTCCATTTCGCATCATAGATAAGAAGCAAGAACCCACCGTTACCTCAAATGCACTTGGTGTCCAACCCAGAACTCTGGAACTATGGGACGATCAAGGATTACTGGAAGAGGCCCTAGCCACTGGGTACGCACTTAATGGCCTTTCAGTCCATGCTAAAGGCAAAAAACTCGGGCAGCTTAAAACATCCCACCTTCCTACTCTGTACCCTTTTATATTAGCTTTGCCTCAATCCGATACCGAAAAAATGATGATTGCTCACCTCAAGAAAAATGGCATCGAAGTTGAATTCAATAAAGAGCTCCTTCAAGTCAGTGAACAAACAGAAGCCGTGAATGCAGTGATAAAAAAAAGTGAAGGAGAAGAAAGAGTTAGAGCTCATTACCTCATTGCCTGCGATGGTGGCCACAGTACTGTGAGAGAGAGCCTTCATATGTCTTTTGAAGGAACGGTATTGCCCCACCATTTTATGATGGCCGATGTTATTTTTAGCTCACCTAATATTAAAGAAACTGCCGACGTATATTTGCATAGTGATGGTCCAGTATTAGTTATTCCTTATAGCCAAAATCATGCCCGAATTATTTTTGATGTTTCGAAAGATAAAACGTTTGCACAGCAAGATATTCCTACTGATGTCCAACTACATCAAGCAGTTCTTAGACGCTGTACTGATAGTATTACCATTAATGAAATCACCTGGCGATCAGGATTTCACATCCATGAAGGTATCTTGTCCCGCTATAAACATAATTTAATATTTTTTGCAGGCGATGCCGCGCATATTCACTCACCTGCTGGTGGTCAAGGCATGAATACTGGGATCCAAGACGCCTACAATCTTGGCTGGAAGCTAGCTGCAGTCATTAAAGGACTCGCCGATATCAGCATATTAGATTCCTACCAATCCGAGCGCTTTCCAATTGCAAGACACGTGCTGATGAGCTCGTCTATTATTACACGCGCCATTACAGTAACGAATCCATTTGGGATGTCACTGCGAAATCTATTATTTAGAGTCTTTTCACATCAAAAGCGCATAGCTCGCAAAATGGCATTACTCATCAGTGAACTATCGATCAATTACATTTCCAGCCCACTCTCTAAGGAAGCTGCACCTAATAGTCATGGCCCCAAAGCAGGCGAAAGATTTTGTGATAGTTACTTAGATCAGAATAAAAGCGATCGATTATTGAATTATATTCGCGGCACAAAACCAGTATTGTTATTCTTTTCAGGCATTCAAAAAAACCAATACAACAAAGAACTTAATAATCTTTTAACTCAGCTTCACGCTAAATACCAAGAGGTTTTCTCTTACGTTTTAGTCACTGTAGTCGATTTTTCTAGCGACAATTCTGAGATTCAAGTGGTTAAAGATTTAGAGCAGTATGCGCATCGTCGGTATAAAGTTAGATCACCACGTTTGTATGTGATACGACCAGATAAATATATTTGCTTTCGTGGCAGTCTCGATGATGCTAGTAGCTTGGAGGAGTATTTGGCAGGGTTGTTTCGGCATTAACTCGTTCCCGTTCCCGCTCCTATTCTTTCCCGTTCCCGAATCATACAGACAATAGAGCACGTGGCTTAAATATATATAGATAAGATTTTTATTTCTCTCAGTATCTAAAACTTTTTTTTGAATGGGACTGCATAACAAAGCTCTATGCTTTCGGAGCCGGTAAGGTGCTCTATTGTCTGTATGATTCGGGAACGGGAAGAATAGGAACGGGAGCGGGAACGAAGGAGGAACGAAAATTGTATAAGATTCTGCAACGCGTTAAGATACCTTCTTTTATTAATGGGACATCCTTTTGGAACCAATACTAAATCAATTCCAAACCATCGCTTTCCAACTAAAAGAAAACCTCCCACTGGCACTTTCTTTGGTTGGAGTGTTGTGGCTGATATGGTTGATCAACTGGATATTGGGCTACCGCTTAAATTACTTAGGGATTTATCCACGACATATTTTTGGCTTAATTGGTATTCCTTTTCATCCTTTTATTCATGGCAGTTTCAATCATGTCTTTTTCAACTCAGTGCCTCTTTTTGCATTGTTGACGTTATTGTTAACGGGTGGCATACCGAATTTGATCTGTACCACGGTTTCTATTACGTTGATTGGTGGTTTTGCTATTTGGTTGTTTGGCCGACCGGCATTGCATATTGGAGCAAGTGGTTTGATTATGGGGTACTTTGGCTACCTTTTAGTGCAGGCTTATCGGCATCCTTCCGCGTTAAGTTATGTATTAGCTGCGGTCTGTATTTACTATTTCGGTGGTTTAATATTAAGTATCTTTCCTAAAGAAGAGGCAGTTTCTTGGGAGGGACATCTTTTAGGTTTGTTTGCTGGAGTTTTAGCAACATCTATTTGCCCTGGATTCCTTCAGACTACATAACAAAGGGACAAAATGAAAAGGATTTGGCTACTCATTGCTCTACTATTCTTTACGCCATTAGTAAATGCACAAAATGACGGTAAAGACGACGACAATAAATGTAAATTGCCCATCGACAATGGTTATCCCTACTTCCTAACAACGTCAGTCTTCCCCATGGATAAAGGGTTACTCGAATGGGACCTTGAGCCGATTTTCTCATACGGTGGTTCTGGTAGTAGCATCCTTGGACCTAGAAAAAAACACAAAAGACTAAAAGAGGAAGAAGGCGGTGGTGATCGAGAATTAATTTTCCTACCGCAACTTTCTTACGGAGTGACGGATAGCTTTCAAGTTGGTTTAGGCTTTGTGCCTTACATGATTCATTGGGAAAGGCGGGACCCGCCACTAACTGGAAAAGAACATAATCAAGGTTATGGTGATACTTTTCTGAACATGCAGTATAGCTGGATCTATATTGCCAAAACTACGTGCTGCGCCGCAGTGACCTTCAATGTCAGCTTCCCAACTGGCTCAATCGAGAAAGATTTAACGGATGGCTTCATCCATTACACGCCGACTTTCATTTTGACTAAAGATCTCATTCATGATAATTGGCGCACTCAATTTTTTACACAAGCAGGCGTTAGCTTTGTGCAACGAGTGAAACATCATAATGACCGTAGCAAAGATGCTGCTTCGGCACATGATTTTATCTTCAACTTCGGGGTCGCTGAGCGAGGAGATAAAATAAATTACAGCTTGGAGTTCAATTGGATTACCGACACCTGGAATCACGAAGGAGATAGCAATGAATTTTATATGACACCAGGTGTGTTTGCTTACGTACGAAAGGATGTGGCTATCGGCTTAGGTGTTCCTATTGGTTTAACACGGGATTCCGATAAATTTCAGGTTATTTTGGATCTATTGATAGATATCGAAACCATTTTCGCTAAAAAAGATAACGACAGTGATAACGACGAGAGCAAAAATGGCTCAAAGAATAAATTGTCGTCGAAGAATAAACGGCAGCGCGCCCTCCAAAGAGAGCACGAATCAAATATCCCACTGTCTTCGCCTCATCGTATTCACGGCAGGTAAAAATTTCTTATCATTCCAGGTGTGTCATTCCCGCGAAAGCGAGAACCCATCTTTCCAGCCGCACCTGGGATGGGTTCCCGC
>DJAM01000099.1:265-11612 GCA_002429595.1 Coxiellaceae bacterium UBA6002 | reverse complement strand
GGCCTAACATACAAGGGCTAGAGTGAGGGTCTTCTAACCAACCGTAGAAGACATCCGCTTCAACATAGGCTTAATCTGCCTCTTATAATCATCATACTTGATGAGCGCCACTTTCACAGGAGACTCCTGTTGGGCCATTTGTTTGGCAACAATATAGCCTAGGTAATAACCACTTCTTGGCTCAAATGGATGACTCGCCTCTGGGTTGGCAGAGAAGTATTTATCGAACTTTGCTTCTTGGTGAGAGTTCCAGTCTGCTAACACATGATTAATGATTTGTTTCCGATCTGCTTCAAACTTTTTGAACTGATGGTCGTTGCGGGTGAAATACGATATGTATTTCCAATCGGGAAACCCTGGATAAACCAACGAAGACGCGTAAGTAGCCCAGCCTTCACTATAGATATTCCCGGCAATCATCTCTGCATTGGAGTGATCTTTTTCGATTTGATGCTGCAACACATGAAACAACTCGTGCGCCAATACAATCCGTAATTCATCTTTCGAATACTGAGACATCTCGCGCATATTCAAAGCAACAATCGCGCTTTTCATATCATCACTGCCGGTGGTCACCGCATCGGTTTCGGAAACAGACTCTGAAAGTAAGACATCAGCATTAATCTCCATACCAAAAAGATCCTGAGTTCTTTTTTGAACTTCAGCGACTATGGCTCTTACTTCAGGAAGTTTTTGATCATAGAGATCAGTATATTTTGGAAGTTCTTTCGAATACTGCCTTAGAATCACTTCAATTCGAGGGTCTCTAGGGACTGGATGACCGTCGAAAAATAAGCTGCTAACTTTAGGCTCTTTGACTAGTTCAAAATTTAAGATGTATTTTCGAAGGTGCTGTGGGTCTTTATTTTTAAGTTGACGATAACCGCTAGTGAATTCATGGGTGTAATCGTGGACAGTGATGTTAGCGCTGGCAGTGCTTGCTACCAATAAAAACAATGAAGAGAACATTATTTTTTTAATTAAAGTCATAGCTACTCTCTTTTTTAAGATAAAAACGTACACATACGCCCTTTTGTTGGGCATGAAAGCTGCAATCCGTTAATTTATTTTTTTAAGAGAATCCTTACTGAAGACTGGCTATCTTACTTGATTACTGAACGTGCGTCCAGATAACTCAAAATCATTTAGTCGATCTTCTGCGAAGTAAAAGAGTTTTTAAATGAGGAGGGCCAAAACTTTTAACTACTAGTAAATAGCTTACAGCAATAATACTGCCAACTATCGCTAAAATGAGCAATGACTTTAAAATGTTGAGAGGTACGTTGGTCCAAAAGTTTTTGATCAGTGCAACGCCTAAAAAACAGATGACAAAACCGTAAATATTTAATAACAGAATTTTAAACGTTAAACGATTGCCCCCCTCTTTATAGGGCGACTCATCAAAACCGTTTCTATGAAAATGATACTGAATACAAAAGTAATTTAACCAGAAATCTAAGCTAGTTGCGATTCCAAATGATGTCCCTATTCCTATTACGCCAAACTTTGGAACAAGGAAAATATTTAATACAGTATTCACCATTAAGTAAATAATGGCGTTATAGACAATTTGTCGCGTTGCATTGAGTGCATACAGCGTATTAACTAGAACTTTATTACCGGAAGCTAGAATAATTCCAGTGGCATAAACGCAGATCGCAATTGAGTTATTAATCGTATCAAAAAAATTGATCTTTCCATGCTGGAAAAGAACAACGTAAAACGGGACAATCAACAGCGCGAAGCAAAGTGTCGTAGGTGTAGCTAGCCAAAACGACGTTCTTAAACCTTCCACTAACAGCTTAGAAAAAAGTCCCGTATCCTTTCTATTTAGCGCTAAGGTTAATGCAGGTAAAGCTGCAAAACCAGTTGCCACACCGAACAAACCAATTGGTACTTGAATGACGGTGACAGCAGTCACAATATAAGTTAAAAAGCCGGTTCCTATTTGGGTTGCAAAATAAGTGTTAATGCTTAACGCAATCACCATGGCGCCTTGGCCTAGTGCTCTAGGTGTCATCTGCTGAATAATTTTTCTAAGTGCTCGTGATTGCCACCAGGTACGTATACTAAATGTCGGTTTAGGCAATAACTGCAAATGATATACTGGTAAAAGTTGGTATAACATTTGTAAGATAGCACCCAATAAAGCTCCTGCTGCCAATCCAACAATGCTATAAGCGCCACAATAGACACATAGCGGTGCAAAAATTAAAGCGCCACCAATCATGCCAATACTGAGAAATATTGAACCATTCATGGCTCGAAAAGATTGCCCATGAACCCCTAAAATCCCCATGAAAACAGCGTTGATCATTGTTAATGGTAGGTAAAAAATTAATAGCTGAAAAAGTAAAGTTGCAAGTGGCACACCGCCCATTGACTTAAAATGACCGTCCGTAATGAGATCGATAATTCCATGAGAAAAGAAAGCGCCAAATAAAGCTAGTAGCAAGGTAATGACACTAAAAAATCCCAGCACAACACGAATTAATTCTCGTTCTTGCTCAATCCCCTTTTGCTTTTCCTCCACCAAAGCAGTCATAAAGGCTGCAGATAAAGCTCCATCGGCAAAAAGATCTCGAAGGGAATTAGGCAGTCGAAAGGCCGCATTGAAAGCATCTAGGGCTGTTGCAGCACCAAAGGTGCCATTGACCACAATCGTTCTGACAACACCAGACACACGTGATAGCAACACTCCACCCATGGCAGCAAAGCTGGATTTAGTTAATTCTTCGGAGTTAGATTTCGGTGTTTCCATCTTTAATCTTGAAATAAAATTCAAGATTATAGGGATGGTAAGGGAGAAATTATAGTTTTTTATCTTGTTAAACAGTTGGAGCAGAAACTGGACTTATCACAGAAACGTCAGTATCTTCTTTAGGTTCTTTAATTGCCTTTAGCCAATTATCTAACTCTTTCATCCTTTTCTTATTTTCATGGGACATTAATTCAGGCGCAGAATCATAGTCAGTATAACAGCCATTCGCCTTTGCAATACTTTCAGGTGTTCGGCCACGTTTATCCCTAATAGTTGGATCGGCACCCGCTCGTAGTATCAATCCATATGTATAAGCATTGCCTGAAAGTGCGGCACTATGCAATGGTGTTCCACCTTCCTCATCGATTGCATTGAGAAAATTTTTATCATGTCCGTATTGATTGAGTAAAAATTTCAAAGACTTTAGTGAGCCGAAAAAGGCTGTCACATGCAATAGATTTCTGCCTTTCATAGTTGGTGCTGCATAATTTATTTCTTTAACCTGTGTTAACAAACAAGCAAACGAAACCTGTGCATCATTTATAGCAGCCTGAACGTGAGGCACAACACCACACTTATTTTTTATCAGAGGATCTGCACCGGCAGCCAAGAGTGCCAGCACTATCTTTTCATCATCACTTCCGCTAACACAATGCAATGGTGTATTACCATCAATATCTTTTGCATTGATAAAATCTTTATCCCGACTATAAACCTTAAGCATATCATTCAGTATTCTATCTGCACCCCAATATACTGCCATGTGGAGGATTGTTCGACCTTTAATAGTCGTGCACTTATAACCATCGCTACCCAAGGCAGTTATTAAACTAATCAGAGCATGGAGTTTTTGATATTTTACGGCAAGGAAAATAGGAGTTAAGTTATTTACGTCTGCCAAGATTTGAATTGCACCCGCGTTTAACATCGCCATTACTATTGGAGTCCGATCACTTAATACCGCTAAGTGTAAAGCAGTTTGTTGGTCTGGATAGCATGGTCTATCAATGCTATACCCTCTCTCTTTCATATAATTGAGATAACTATGAAGTAACTCTATAGTTCCATTTTCTATTAGGTTTTTTAATTTAGCGTATATCCCACGATCGGCAGGGGCAAAAAAATGACTCGCTCGCTTTGCTTGCGGGCCAGGTTTAGTAGGAGTCGTCACTATTACACGTCGTTTCATATCAATCTCATTCAATCTTTAATGAATTGTAATGAATTTATCTTAACAGAACCTTAGGATGTTCTAGAAACCGGTAGGATAACTCTGTAGGGGACAAAAAAACGTATTAGGTATTGAAAAGAGGTAACTCGCTGATTATAAAGAGATCCATATAAATATTTTCTTGGCGGAAAAGGATTTGATATGGATAAGATCAGCGAGTTACGGACTATTCTAAGTGGATTTTTGTTTTGGAACAAGGCACGTTTAGACTGCTTCACAGGCATGCTGCTGGCCTTATTCACAGTAAGAACAGTTAATCTTAGAGAATTGGCAGTTGGATTTTCAAGTTCTGCTGAAATTGATTCTAGATATAAACGAATTAAACGTTTTTTTGCTGAATTTAAAGTAGATCAGGCGCTCATTGCTAAATGGATAATTAAATTATTTTTGTTTGATAAAGAAAGATAACTTTTTGCAATATTCCTTCCCAGTTATCTGACCATTCCTAGTAGTCCATCTTCCCGCTAAATCACCATTTGGCAAAATTTTATAAGTGACAACACCTGGGGTAGCACTTGGAATGGTTGGAATCCAAAAAATAGCTGATAAAGTATTTTCCAAGAGAATTGCTGTACCCATGAACTTCAAATTTTTGTTCTGCCATTCAAAGGTGTAGGTTTGACCAGATTTCTTGAGAATTGTAGGTTCATCAAAGGTGCTATTGTTGAGGAAGTCTTCGCCGGTGCAACGATATTTTCCTTCGAGGTTTATTGCCGCATTGGTAAGGCAAATTGGTAGCAATATTGAACACAAAATGAGCAGACGCAAAATTTTCATGATAATAATCCATAAAATAAAAAAGAGCATGGCAAAAGCCATGCCCCCATTTTATCAGCTTATCTATGATGACTATAGTGATGGCTATAGTGATAATGATAATGGTAATGAACATGGGTGTGATATCGATAATGCGTTCGATATTTATAATGATAACCACCACCGACTACTCGAGTGTAATTTTTTACCCAGTGTTTGCAACTACCTTCATGACAAACCGTGGTGACAAAATGATAATGATGAACTGTTGCTGCCGCAACATTGCTACTAGCAAACCCAAGCGTGAGCGCCAAGGCTGCACCTAATAAAGAAGCTTTTCTTATCAACATTGTTGTTCTCCTTATACCAGATTTCTACCTTTCCTTTCTTTTATTATTTTTCCATACTATCAAAAGTATAGTTTTGTTTAGTATTTTTTACTTAGCAAGGAGTACTAATGGGCAAAGATGAGAACAATTCTGCGGCAAACTATTTGCCTAGAGTTTGGACCATTAACAATTTGCGAAAAGCAGCAAAGGAGTGTCACGGCTGCGACCTTTATAAGAATGCGACTCAAACAGTGTTTGGAGACGGTTCTCCCCAAGCACAAGTGATGATGGTCGGCGAAATTGCTGGCGCTCAGGAAGATGAATTGGGTAAACCATTTGTAGGTCCTGCTGGTAAGCTACTAAGACAATCTATCGAAGCAGCCGATCTGGATCTTGAAGAAATTTATCTTACCAATGTAGTAAAGCATTTTAAATTTACCTATATGAACAAGCGCAAGCTACATCGATCGCCAAATATGAAAGAAGTCAAAGCCTGTATGCCATGGCTAAAAGCTGAAGTAGAAGTCATCCAGCCTAAAGTTATTCTTTGCTTAGGCGCTATTGCTGCTAAGACATTAATAACTAAATCATTTGCTTTAAAACAACAACGTGGCCAGTGGTTTGAATATCCAGACCAAATCCAGATTATGGCAACTTTTCATCCTTCGGCAATTTTACGCTCAATCGACCGAGAATCACGTCACGAAATGCGAGCAATATTAGTACGAGATATTAAGAAAATTGCGATTTTTTTAAAAAAATAATTAAGGGCTAGGAGCAATTTTTTCGCCGTACTCTTCAAAAGTTTCTCTTACAATTTCTTTAAATTCGGCCAAACTGCCATATTCACTATTTATCTGCGCTTGCGATATCTCCACAAAATAATGTTTAGAAGCGGGATCTGCGTCTAATGCATCCATTCTTTTTAAAACTTCTAAAGCACTTTGTGCATGCTTACCAGCTTCTTGAGGCTTTGCTGTTGAAACGGATTGATAAATATTTAAAGTTATAATTAATCCAACCAATCCGTAATATTTTGTTATTTGTTCTGCAATTTGCAATGCAGCGATATAATTATTTTCATTTAAATAGTTTTTATAATAATGATCCAGAGCATGAAATGAATTCTGTTTCGCAGCTTCTTTGAAATTTTGCTTTGCAAAAAGATATCCTGCCTGAAAAAAGGATTTAGCTTGACTGGAATCAAAGGGAGTTATACCAAAGTGACGTTTACACTCATCAGACCAAAAACGATTATCTTCCGACCACTTAGCGAGCGCCAAATATTTAGCAGTTCTTCCCAAAAATAACTCATAAAGTTCATCTAGAGAAATTGCATATGCAGTACCCCGAATTCTTTCATCCATGTAAGTAAACATTGTAAATCCTTTTTTTTATTAATCTTTTTACAGTCCTAAGACTACTGTTTTTTCTGCATCTATCTCTTTTTTTACTTCCGGCTTAGGTCTTTTGAAAAATACGTGTGACTGCAATTTTGGGACTGGAACTGTAGGAGCACTATCGAAACTGAGTGTTCTGTTACATTTAGGGGTAATTACCGAATTCAGTTCACTAACTAAACTTATTAAAAACCCCTGTACGTAATCGTGATCTTCTAAAGCTGGAGGGTCTGTTGTTAAGGCATTGAAAACAAATGGCAATGCAAAATGTTTAGTAATAATGGTAAAACGTATTTTACTAGCAAAATGACATCCTAATTCCAAAGCTTCCACCCTTAGCCTCACGCCCGCTTTTAAAAGAGCAACAGCTAGAGTTACCGAAAATTCACCGATCATCATATCGGTATTAGCTGCTCTTGTGCCACCAGTTAAATTGTTTGGATCTTGGGCTTTTCTTTTCAATAAAAAAAACATAATTAGATGCAACCACTCAAATAGAGATAAACCGGTTGCTTGAACCTTCATTAATATTGCGATGTGATTGGCACTTGCTAATTTAGGACTTACTCCATCACCGGCCATGGTGGTGGCTTGATCTGGAATGCCGTCTTGACCTCTTTTATCATTGCTTAATTGAGCCGCTTTAACTAATTCTGGAGTGACTTCTATTTCTTGGATTTTCTCATAACCAGCGGGTCCCGCAGGTTGAAGGAGCGATTCAATCATTTCAATATCCACATCCTCCAAGTTAAAAGGCAGAAGACCGGGGGATGTTGGAACTTTCTCAGCAAAGGTAATTGCAAAACCGAAGACTTTATGTCTTGGTAATTTGGTACCATTTGGTGTGTAGATCGAAAGAGGCCGCTTGTCAGGAGAGTTTGATGGCGTTCCTAATTTTGCTATAGGACGATTTCCAGGAATTAATGTTAAATTATCTACAAGTCTTGCTGCGAAGATTTCTCTATTAAGGATCTCAGGTACAACATTTTCATCATATAAGGCGGCTGATTTACTGCTCCTTTTAAGAGCTCTCATTCTGAATAAGCTACTAGGCTCTGGTAATTTCTGTTCACCAAGTTCAGACTCTCCGGTCTTTTTCATTATTTATTGCTCAGTTATGTTAAAAAGGGTTAATAGTATACGGCTTAATGAAAATATAAAACAACTAAGCCGATGATATATATTGTGCTGACTAAGTGTACAATGGTTTCATCTTTAGACTTCATTACTTCCTCCAAGCTATTATACATTGCCTAGCTAAAATTAATCAAAATATACAGGAAAATATTCAATTGTAAGATTCATTATAAGATGTGGAGCTTAAAAGAACCTTAAGAGGGCGTTAAATTTTTAATTTTTTTCTAAATATGACAAAAATTCTCTTTTTTAATACATTTTTGTATGTCATCTCATTTTTCCCTGTCGTTCTTGCTTTCCTCTGTCATTCCCGCGAAAGCGAGAATCCATCCTTCCAGCTGCACCCATGATGGATTCCCGCTTTCGCGGGAATGACAGAGGAAAAGGAAAAGCGGGAGTGACGCAGTTTGACTACGTTGAAATACCCCTTTTAAAGCTTCCAAGCCTGCATTGATGTCCGCTTGACGCCCAATACCAAAATAGAGAGCTTTAGCTGCTTGGTACTCGTTATCTAACCACATTTAATAGTCTCCGAAAAAATATTTATTGATAATAATCAGGTATGCGTCACTTTACGCTAAAAGTAAGCATTTGTTAAATTTTTGGTAAAAATAACCTTAAGAAGAGCTTTTGGATTGTCCAGGAGCCCGCTCCCCACTACACTGTCGCTTATCCGAAGGATTCTGGTCGCTTAGAACCTGGCTAGCCTGACCGGCGAACATACCAACCTCTCGCAAAGCTTCTCGAGAGCGTTTCAACTTCAGTTCTACAATTTTTTCTACTGCAGCAGGATTTCTTTGTAAGTGATAATAATGACTACACAAAATATTCAAATTTTTTAATAGACGACCCAATAAAGCTAATTCATGGGCTGTGATAAACAAACTTGGTAAAATTGGCGCTTGGGGTACGTTTGAAGTTAAAGGCAGAGGCCTAGCACATAGTGACTCGATTTTCTCTTCGTATATGACATCTAAAGTAAAGTCTTCAAATTCACCAAAGCACTCGAGAAATTCGATTTTTTCAATCACGGTTTCCAAAAATTTTTCAGTAGAAGTGATCATCACTTTAGTCGCCACGTCCTTTTCTGAAATTGATTCAGAGTTGATCGCTGTATCTTTTTGAAACGTTTTTTTATTCTGAAAGAGATCTTGTAACAATTTAAAAATTTCAGGTTCAAAAAGCACTCGCTCTATGTCTGCTTGAAGGGCAGAAACTGGGAAAAGTTCTTGTTTTACTTCTGGTGTCAACTCGATAGCTCTTGGCCTTACACCATAACGATTTTTTTGATATTCCATTGTTCTTAAGGATTGCACCAACTTCTTAAGTTCTGATCCCGAAAATGTTAGGTGTTTCTGTTCTGAGCTTGATCTCGTGGCTAGTGTGTATACCAAGGTATGTAACAGCGTGTTTCCTGCAACATCTTGCACCGATTTCAACCAAGGAATGGTGAATAAAGCTTCTAAAACTCGAACTAATCGAAATTCACGCACCGTGCTAAAAATACCAGCATACTCTTCTACAGCTCTCTTCCATTCACCAGAACAATCACGAACTAACAAAAGCTCTCGAAAAACACTATCTGGCATACCAATTTTTAAACAAGCTCTAACAAATCTCGCTCTTTTTTCGTTTGGTATATTTTTAAAATTCGTAAGTAAAAAGTTGTGTAATTTATTGCCCAATTGATAATATGGTTTTGCTGATTTTTCGATTAGTAAGGCCAGCAAATCCCACTCTTTAGCTATAAATACTGCATCTAAGACGGTAACAGGCACACCATCTTTACTTGGCAACCCTACCTCGAAGTCAGCCATACTAAACTTTAGCAACAAACTAGCCACAACAGTCCATCGCTGATAATAAATAGCGGCAACAAAAAAGCTTTCACCCCGAGAATCACCATATTTGATCAGGGTATTTAAAGGAAGTTCATCACAACGGCAAATTATGTGTCCTATACATTCTGTGCTAGTGTAATTTATCAAAGATCTTAAAGTATGCGCTATCTCTTTGAAGTTTGTTGATAAAAAATCTAATTTTGTAAATACTAAATTTTGAAGCGTTTCTGATCCTGCGAGACAGGTCAAACCGAGCATTCCCATACTTCCGTAGTCAAGATGACTTCCGGCCATAACATTTTTTATCATCTTCTTTTTTTCAGCGATAACTTGAGCCTGATCCAGTCGTTTAGCATAAATAAGTAAATATAAGTAGTGAACACCTTTATTACTACCCGCTTCACAAATCTCATCCGCGTTTTCGACATCTTCACCATAACGTTCTTGATATCGTCTACTGAATTTATCCAAGTTCTCTGTTAAAAACAAATTAACATCACAAAATTCTGCCCAAATTGATTGAGGAATGGGATAACTTGTTGGGGCCTGCATAACTAAAAACTCCAAACAGTAATAAATAATTAACCTAGTGTATTTGTTATATTCATATTATTAGAAGCGTCGACGGGAAAAGAGTTCCTAGGGATCATGTGCCCTACTTCAAAGAAAGGATTAGCACGTACAGCTTTTGCGGGTCTTTTTTCATCACCTCGTTCTCTTCTATCTCGTTTGCTTTGGAGTGGTTGCTCAAGCTTAAATGAGATTTGAATGGAACGATTACGCTGAAAAAATGATTGGGCCGACATGCCACTCTTGAGCTGACGTAGACAATCTAACTGCCCGTCTTCGGTTAGTTTTTTAAACTTATCTAAAAAATCTTCTACAGTGAGATCGCAAGGTCTTCTATGCAAATAAAACACTAGGCAATTAAAAATAAATTTTTTTCTTAGAAGTTCAATGCCGCTTAGAGCAATGTTTTTTAGAATAGAACAAAAAAGATCAAAGTTTTTTTCAAATAAAATTAAAAATGACATATTGTATAATGCGAGTGATAATAAAATAATCCGAGCTTTGACTGGTAACTGATTGCGGTGAATAAACTCGACCACTTTTTCAACAAAATTAATTGTTCTGGAATAATTCAACACAAACATCAAATTCCATGCTGGGTTATCTTTGCAACTCAACAAAATATAATAAAGATTATTTAGAGCAGAGACATTTAGCAAGCTCATTTGGATATCTTTTATTTCAGGAAGCGTATCCGTTTTCAAAAAATAAATATTATTGACTCCAGTTTTCCATAAAGAATAAATTGCAAGCGCTGAGTTTGTTTTCCTTACTGGATTAATAATAATCTCAAAAAATCGCAAGATTGGATTGTCTTGATTTAATCTTAAAACTTCTGTAAGTCTAGGACTTACGACATTCACTTGCTTAGGTTTATATTTTTGAGATAGCAAGATATCGATTAATAATCGAATGCATTCATTAATAATCTCGTCTGGTGTGACCTCTTCTGGATACATAATTGTCGTTTGTAAATCGAGATTCTGGAATATAAATTTTAGTGGCAATTCTTTTTGAATTTTTTCTATAAAATAGAGTGTTGCAGTTGAAGGTCGGTGAGGAAGCGCAGATAACATGACATTGGCAGAACGCAGTATTCCTTGAGTAGGAAGAGAACAAAATGATCCGATGCGACTCCATAACTCTGGCATGGCTGTAGCCGATCTAAACTCATCACTTGACACCTGCGTGGCCAAAGCGGCTTCTTTCATCATTTTTACCTATTTATTATTAGATGATTGCGCAATAGTGCCATCAATACTTTTGGATTGCTAGTTTGGTTGGTAATTTTTTATGAAAAGACCCTCACCCTAGCCCTCTCC
>DJAM01000099.1:0-139 GCA_002429595.1 Coxiellaceae bacterium UBA6002 | reverse complement strand
TCCCGCTTGCGGGAGAGGGAATGAGAAAGAAAGGAAAGAAGAAGGAGCCTGTGTCATTCCCGCGCCTCGTTGTCATTCCCGTGAAGGCGGGAATCCATCTCAAGTGTGGCTGGAAGAGTGGGTTCCCGCCTTCGCGGGA
>DJAM01000068.1 GCA_002429595.1 Coxiellaceae bacterium UBA6002 | reverse complement strand
TCAGCAAATTTTTTATTCGAATCTGACTCAAACCTGAACGTTTTTGTCTCTTTTACTTTTGTGCAAATAGATACAGATACAAATAAAAAATGGGCCAGAGGCCCATAATCTATTCTTCATTTGGTAGCGGGGGCAGGATTTGAACCTACGACCTTCGGGTTATGAGCCCGACGAGCTGCCAAGCTGCTCCACCCCGCGTCACTCTTAATCGGATGATTTTAAATAATATTGATTTTTTTTTCAACTAATAGTCTTCGTCAAACGATTATAGGTCAACCTTCTACTGAGGAAAAACATATTTTTCAAATATTTATTACTTCGCTGACGGTATAAACTTTAATATTTTATTCTTCTTATTCCTATCTTGCCCTGCTTTTGTCCCATAATCCAGGTACAATTAGCCAATTCTATTAAGCCTAATTGATCCGGTGGAAGTTACATGAACAAAAAAACGAGTCTTAAACTGGACGATTTTAGCAGTCTGTTGGAAAAGCTTGCCGAAAAAAGCGACAGTGTCTATTGGCTAAGTAGTCCTGACTTTAAAAGCATTATCTACATTAGTCCCGCTTATGAAAAAATATGGGGGAGATCCCGCAAAGAACTTTACCGTGATCCAAGCAAATGGATCGAATATCTTCACCCTGAAGACGCTCGTGAACATCATCCTATTTTTGAAATGGCAAACAGAATTATTATTGAAGGCGAAGAAGCTAGGTTTGTTGAAAATTATCGGATTATTAAGCCAAACGGAGAAATTCGATGGATTATAGATAGAGGTTTTCCTTTATACGATGCAGCAGGTATTTGCTTGGGGGTAACCGGCGTCGCCATCGATGTCACTAAGGAAAAGAAATATGAAGATGCTTTGCGAGAAGCGCTTGAAGCTAAATCTACCTTCATCGCTAATATGAGCCATGATGTGAGAACTCCTCTTACTGGCGTGATTGGCCTCGCGGATATTTTGGAGAAAGAAGGCCATACCGCTAAGGATAGAGAGCTAGGACATGCTATACATGCGTCAGCCGAAAGTTTGCTGCAACTATTAGATGATATATTAGACGTAGTTTCAGTCGAAAATTATGAAAATCTTCTACAATCAAGTACTTTTAATCTACGATCACGTTTAAACTTTCTTATAAATTTAATGACGCCAAGTGGGCAGCAGCATAAAGTAGAGCTCTCTTTTGAGGTTAGCCCTGATGTGCCAGAATACATTATCAGTGATCGAATAAAAATTGATCGCATCCTAATCAACTTAATTAGCAATGCCATTAAATTTACTCCTTCCGGCAGTATTAAAGTTTTCGTTAAGACTACCCAAAATTTAGAACAACAAACAATGCTTGAGTTTAGAGTGAAAGATACCGGTATAGGTATACCTCAAGATCAATTTGAAAAAATATTCGAGCGTCTGTACCGCATAGGCCCTTCCTACAAAAACAAATATAAAGGACATGGGATAGGTTTATTTATCGTTCAGAAATATGTTCAGCTTCTAAAAGGTGAAATTAGTGTCGAAAGCAATGTAGGGGAGGGTACGACCTTTATTATAATGATCCCCTTGAAGGTGGGCAACGAATCAGAAGTAAGTGAGAGCGATGAGAATAATGACTCTCTTGAGATACTTCAAAAAATCGTACCTCTCAAGCAGAAACCAAACATTGAATGTCGAGCTAGGTCATTAAAAGAAAACTTCAAATCTGGGTCAATGAAAGTACTCATAATAGAGGATGAACCTGTTGCAAAAAGAGTCGTCAAAACCTTATTAGTTAAGCATGGCTTTGAAATTGAAGAAGCTGAGAATGCTGAGAAAGGCTTTTGGCTTGTGATGCAAGGAGAATATAATTTAATTATTACTGATATTGGTTTACCTGGCATGAATGGATATGAATTTGCATCAACTTTAAGGGCATGGGAAAAAGCAACTAAGCATAAACTCACTCCCATTGTTGGTTTAACAGCTCATGGCACAAAACAAAAAAATGAAGCCAAGGAATCAGTCATAGAACTCGTTTTTTCAAAACCTCTAAGTAGCGAAAAAATCAATCAGATTAATGAGCGTTTTTTTAAGAATACTAACTTTCAGGAACCTTCCAGCAAAGTTAAGATATCAAAGTTAGGCGTAGATTTGCCTGGAACAGAAGAAGAGCTTTTCGAATTAGAAAACTATCCTTTATTAAACGAAAAAGAAGGGCTTGAAGTTTCTGCTGGTGACAGCAATTTCTTTAAAGAACTAATTGGTATACTCACTAATGAAACCTTGCCAGAAGAATTAGCAATTTTGACACGAGCTCATCAGAAAGGCAATTGGGATCAGATTCAATCGACCACTCATAAGATTAAGGGGGGAGCTCTTTATTGTGGCACAATTCGTTTGCGTTATGCCTCTCAATATCTCGAACGTTATCGTCTAGCCGGTCACAGTGAGCTGCTTGAACCGCTTTACCAACAGCTATTGACCGTGATTGAAGATACACAGAAGCATCTGAAGATCTGGCTAAATAATAACGCTTAATATAGCCTCAAAATTTTACCAATTAAGTTTTCAAAGAAGGTGCAACGATAGCGCTTTCTTTCAGATATTCGCGCCAAGGCTTAAATTCATAACGCTGTAACGGGCTAAACTTTAATAGTGCATCACACAAAGGCGGCAAATGTTGATAAGTCGATTTGACCCATTTTTCCCATTGAATAGCTTGTTCTTGCTTTAACTTTGTTAAATGGCTCTTCGCCGAGTGTTTTCTATAAAGACACTGCACTCTTTTAGCATATCGTCCCTCATCAAACCCACGCCTTAACATGGAGAGCTTATGCTTGGCGCCCATTAAGCTATGATGGGTTTCTTCAAGACAACTTTTTAAACTTTCCAGTAGCTTTTTCAAATCAACCCCATTGGATCGTGGCGAATTAGAATTCAATTGAGTCTGATATTTTTCTCGTATTGCAGTGGCAGATTTTGTATCTAGTGCGTCTAAGATTTCTAAACAAGACCTGACTTGTTTTTGTATGTCCTTAACTTTGATCAGTCTTGCCTCACTTAGGATTTTTTCAAGGACATCGCAAAGGGCATTGATTTCTGCATCGCCACCGCTGCAAGTGATACGCATAAAACCATTTTTAGGATTAGCTCCAAAATAACATAATGGCGCTAACATAACCCCCTTAAATAGTAAGTAATAGGTAACATCTTCACCAGTCTCTACAATTCCCTTTTTACCCAAGGCTTTTTCAGCTTCAGCTGGCAGTTCTAATCCAAATAAATCGCTCATATCTGCCAAGGTATAAAAAGTCCCTTCCACTTTATATTGTGGATCGGGCAAACTCGCTCCCATATTTGCGAGCCGTTGGTTAGCAAGCTGCACCTGAGGCCCGTAAAAAGCTGCTAACTCCTCTCTGTCAGCTTTACTAAAATTTTCCAAGGCAGCAGCAAATACTTTTTGTTCTATACGTGCAGCATGACCACAAGTGTTCACGTTATTAGCAATAAGTTTTTCCATCCAGTTAGGATTTTTGGTAAAAATGATTGCCATCCGCTGTCCAGCAGCAGATAAAGCTTTCGTGGCTGAACGAAATAAGATAATTCTATCCTGTAAGTCAGGTGCAACCTCTAAAAGTGACTTATAGTGCTTACCATCCAAACGCATTTCAGCGTAGGCTTCATCTAAAATGATTGGTATACCAGGATATTGTCTTAGAATCTCAGCAATTTCAGTCCATTCCTTTTCGCTAACAATCGTACCTAAGGGGTTGTTGGGGTCATTAAATAAAAAGGCAGAAACCTTTCTACCATCTACCTTGACTTTGCTTAAGGCGCTTTGAATGCTTTCTTCTAATGCCTTAGCCGTTAATCTATAGCCAGGCTGCTTCATGACATTGATTGGATGTAAAAAAGTATTCTCCACTGAATTAGCATACAAACTATAATGTGGAAATGGAGTGATAATTCTACCGTTAGAAGAATCTTTATTGATAAATTTTAATGTAGTATGGATAGCTCCCGCACCGCCGACTGTAAATAGAATATCTTGAGGAAGAATGTTTATTTTTCCCTGATACCATTTAGTAAGGGCTTTTGCCATCGTTTGACGAGCGTCGAAATCCCCTTGGGGATCGCCATAATCAATAACACCCCCCATTTTTGCGAGACTATTTCTAGTCTCGGGATTATTTTCATTATTTCTGTAAAAGTGATGAGCGTTTTGAGAAGAGAATTGTATTTCAGACCAATAGCGAAGAGCGGCTGATGCAGCAGATTCGTTGGTGGCAAGGGTAGGTTTCCCCATGCCAGCATAAATCATAGAATGCCCATTCTCGTGGAGATGCCTCGCCCATCTTGAAAGCAGCATAATTTTATCAATATTCCCTGCTGGCTTTCCACTGGGTGTTAGCATCTTGAACATCTCCTGAGATTGATACGAAAAATTGTTATGCCATCCCTAAAAAACCTTAAAAATACAGTCCATGTATAGTAAAAGCCAGCCAAGCATTGTCAGTCCCTGAAGCTAAACAGAGATTTCTCGTTCAATACCTTTGAAAGGCGGGATTAAAATAATTAACTGGCAAATCTAACATGAGTTCGGCCTTCTTGCAAGCCAACCTAATTCTGAACTTTCACCCTACTCCACAACATTGATTTAAGTCTAGCTGGGTGGGTGCGACCCAAGCTACGTTACAACAGGGCTACGTTACTAAAAGCAATGTGGCAAAGGTTAAACAAAGCTCCAGGGAACACCCCAAGGCCTAATACTGCAAGAGTGTTGATTGTTACTGCTACTCGCATGTCTAATGGGCAGACAATAACGCCTGGCATGTCTGGAGATTCAAAGTACATAACTTTGACTACTCGCAGATAATAAAAAGAACCAATAATCGCAAAAACGATGGCGAATGAAGCTAACCAGACCATATGTACTTCGATAAGTGCTTCTAAAACACCCACTTTTGCCATGAAGCCTACTAAAGGCGGGATACCCGCTAAGGAGAACATAATGATTAACATAAGAAAAGCTAACCACGGGTTCTTCGTGTTGAGACCTTTAAAATCGTCGATACTTTCCATTTCAAAGCCGGATCGGCTCAATATTACGATTAAGCCAAAGGCACCTAAAGTCATTACCGCGTAGGCAATCATATAGAAGGTAGCAGCGGCATAACCGACTGGTGTGCCAGCGATCAGGCCGAGCAACATATAGCCGATATGTGCGATTGATGAATATGCCAGCATGCGTTTGAGATTGGTTTGGACAATCGCGATGATGTTACCAATACTAATCGAAAGGACAGAGATCAGTATTAATTGCTGCTGCCACTGATGTAGTAAGTCCGGCATTGCAAATACTAATAAGCGAATCGCCATACCAAGACCTGCAACCTTGGGAGCACTTGCTAGGAATAATGTAACTGGGCTTGGCGCTCCTTCGTAAACATCGGGTACCCACATGTGGAAAGGGACAGCGCCTAATTTAAAAGTGACACCCACAACCACAAACACTGAGCCCAAAATTAAAATTAGCTTCTGTTGCAACATTGTATCTGTAATTGCTTTTGCTACTTGGTCTAACTGAATTGAACCGGTTGCGCCGTATAGCATCGATAATCCAAATAACAGAAGACCAGTCGCCATGGTGCCAATGACAAAATATTTGATCGCCGCTTCACTGCAGATCCCTGAATCACGACGCAAAGCAACTAATGCATAGATAGGTAAAGATGTTAACTCTAATCCTAAAAATAAGGTTAAAAAGTTATAGGATGACACTAAGATGATCATTCCCAATATCGAGAACAAACCTAAAATATAAAATTCATTGAAAGGGATATTTTTTTCGCGCAAATACTGTCTTGAATAAAGGAAAGAGAAAAAGCCACAGATATAAATGACCACTTTCAGCAACAGAGCAAAATTATCTTGAACAAACGAATCACTTAGCGTTAGCACTTTGGGGCTACCAAATTGCATGATCGATAAAACAGTAGCGATAATTAGGGTCAATTGCACAAGATAATAAGTGATATCGGAAAATTTCTCATTTTTGATAAAAACTCCCGCTAATAGCGTCAGGCTCCCCATAATGAGAATAAAAATTTCAGCCACCGCCGGCATAAAATTGATGCTATCTATCATCGCTAGTTCTTCCAACTAAAGTTTACTTTTTAAGGCAAGTTCTAATATGTTTCCAATTGAGGTATGGAAGACACTGAGTAACGGTTTAGGATAAATTCCAATCCAGACGATAGGGATAACCATCAAGATAAAAATTCCGATCTCTAACCATTTCACATCTGATAAGCTCGCGACTCGGTCATTACCTATCACTCCAAAAAATACTCTTTTATACATCCATAATGTGTAAGCCGCACCAATGATTAGCGTTAAGGCGCAAGTAAAGGTAATCCAAAAACTTGCTTTAAAAGCGCTCGTGATCACCATGAACTCTCCTACAAACCCCGAAGTGCCTGGTAATGCCACATTGGACATGGCAAAAACCATGAAGAATGCAGAAAAAATTGGCATGGTATTGGCAATACCACCAAAGTCTTTAATCCGTCGTGTGTGATATTGTTGGTAAAGCATACCAAACCCTAAGAACATCGCCCCCGCACCAAAAGCATGCGAGATCATTTGCACCATAGCCCCTTCTAAACTCAAATAGGCTTCTTGGACGTTACCGGTACGAGCAAAAATCAGGAAAATCATAAAGCAACCCAGGGTAACAAAACCCATATGTGCTACTGAAGAATAAGCTATCAAGCGCTTCATATCTGTCTGAGCGATTGCAATGAAGCCAATGTAGACGATAGCGATCAATGACAACGCAATCATGACCCAATCCAACATATGGCTTGCATCTGGCGTGATCGGCAGACTGAATCTTAAGAATCCGTAACCACCAATTTTTAACATCAGCGCCGCTAAAATTACGGAGCCTCCTGCGGGCGCTTCCGTGTGAGCATCTGGTAACCAAGTATGTACTGGCCACATCGGAATTTTCACCGCAAACGCTAATAAAAATCCTAAGAATATTAATAACTGTTCAGATCGATTAAGTGGTAATGCGTAAAAATCTGGAATAAAGAAACTACCCGCTTTTAACCCCAGGTATAGAAGTGCGATCAACATCAAAGCCGAACCTAAAAATGTAAACAAGAAGAATTTGATTGCCGCATAGCTACGATTTTCACTGCCCCAAATACCAATGCTCAAATACATTGGAATGAGCATCCCTTCCCAGAATACGTAAAACAAAATGGAATCTAAAGACGCAAAGACACCGATGATCATCCCTTGCATCACTAAAAATGCAGCTAAGTATTGTGACACTTTAAACTTTATCGTGGTCCACGATCCAAGAATAACGAGTAGTGTCGTATAAGTCGTAAGTACGATGAGAGGCATGGAAATGCCATCAACGCCGAGATCATAGTGAATTTTATAGGTTGGAATCCATGCTAAATGCTCCCGAAACTGCCAACCGTTACTGTAAATATCAAACTGAGTAATAAGTGGTACGCAAAGCAAAATACAAACTAGCGTAATCGCCAACGCTAAAATTCGCGCACGTTCGCTATGCCGCTCATCCCCAACGGCCAACACCAATGCTCCGCCTAGGACTGGTATCCAAATAAGTAAGCTTAATATGTGTATATTCCCAATCATCGATTTATCCCAATAACATCCAAACTAACAGTACGAAGAGTCCAATAATCATGGCAAACGCATAATGGTACAAATAGCCAGATTGAACATGTCTTAAAATTTTGGCCAATCTCGTCACACCTCTTCCGGTACCATTGACGAGGCTATGGTCGATGATTTTCATGTCCGCTGTTTGATAGAGAAAATTGCTCAACCGTTGACTGCCGCGCACAAAAATTGCTTGATTAAGCGCGTCGATGCCATATCGATCCACCAGCACACGATACATTAAACGAAAACGGTTCTGAATCATGCCGGGAAGCTCTGGGATACGAACATAAAACACCCAAGCACAAGCAATTCCAGCTAAAGCTAACCACAACGGTAGACTAAAGAAGGCATGACCAATACTCGCAAAGACGCCATGATAATCATGTGCCATTTGCGCTAACACATCTCGATCTGGTGCCACATAAATAGAGTTGCCTAACAGCGGATTATGACTATATAGCATGGGCTTGGCCATAATTAAGCCAATCATAAATGAAGGAACCGCTAGTACGATCAACGGCACTAACACCACCCATCTTGGTTCTTTAATCTCTTCCTCGTGATGGCTATGACTCTTACCATGGAAAGTCATAAACAATGCTCGAAAAATATAAAACGCGGTCACAAAAACTGCCAACATTAAACAAATGTACGCATAATGGGCACCAGGAACCATATTGGCTCGCTCAACTGCCTCAATAATAGCGTCCTTAGAATAAAAACCAGAAAATGGTGGAATAGCGCTTAGCGATAAAGCACCTATTAAAAAAGTAATATATGTAATTGGCAGGTATTTTCGTAAATTACCCATCTTGCGCATGTCTTGCTCGTGATGAGTTGCAAGAATTACTGAACCGGCCGCTAAGAATAATAGGGCTTTAAAGAAAGCGTGAGTGACTAAATGAAACATCCCAGCCGCATAAGCTGAAGCACCATTAGCTGCCATCATGTAGCCCAACTGCGACATCGTAGAAAAGGCGATCACCCGCTTAATATCATTTTCAACTAAGGCTAAAGCACCTAAGAATAAAGCACCAGTTGCGCCAAACACTAACACGACTCCCAATGCAGTTGCAGAGAGTTCGTATAAAGGCGACATTCTAGCGACCATATAAATACCAGCGGTTACCATGGTTGCAGCATGAATCAACGCTGAAATCGGAGTAGGACCTTCCATTGATTCAGGTAACCAGATATGTAGTGGAATTTGAGCTGATTTACCCATGGCTCCAATAAACAATAAAATGCAAATCACGGTGATCAAGGACCATTGAACATTCGGTAGAATAGTAATGGTATCGGTTGAAAAAGTAGGCGCTAACGTAAAGACCGTGGCGTAATCAATGCTACCAAAATAAGCAAAGATAGCTGCAATACCGAGTAAAAATCCAAAGTCCCCGACCCGGTTAACCAAAAATGCTTTTAAGCTACCTTGGCAAGCTGATTCTTTTTTAAACCAGAAACCGATTAAGAGATAAGAGACAAGACCGACACCTTCCCAACCAAAAAATAAGACTAAGAAGTTATTACCCGCAGTCAGCATCAACATAAAGAAGGTGAATAATGACATATAGGAGAAAAATCGCTGATAACCAGGATCCCCTTCCATATAACCAATACTATAAATATGAACGAGTAAAGAGATCCCAGTGACGGTCACCATCATTAATACTGTTAATTGGTCAATCAAAATTCCAACATTAAAAGTATGGGCACCGGAGAAGCCCCAAGTAAATATGGTTTCATTCAAACTTGGGATGTGATTGAAAATATATAACTTAAATAGCACTAATGAGCACAGAAAAGAGATCGCAACACCACCAATTGTTACGTATTGAGCACCAACTTTGCCAACTTGCTTGGATAAAATTCCTGCAATCAAGGCGCCAGCAAGTGGAAATAAGATAATTGCTAAAGTTAGGTTATAAACCAGTGTTTGCACGAAATTACCCCTTTAGTAAATCTAATTCTTCAACGTTGATCGTTCCGCGATTTCTGTACAGTACGACTAGAATTGCTAAACCAATGGCAGCTTCGGCAGCGGCAACGGTTAAAATGAAAAAGACAAACACTTGCCCAGTTAATTGATGCAAGTATTGAGAAAAAGCTACAAAATTAGTGTTAACCGCTAAGAACATTAACTCAATGCACATCAACAACACGATTACATTTTTGCGATTCAAAAATATTCCCGCCAGACTTAGGCTGAATAAAATCGTGCTGACTATTAAATAATAAGATAAAGGTATCATGATTTTTTCTGTCTCAAGTTAACAACGTAGTAGCGATCTTTCTTTTGCACTGCAATTTGCTCGCTAATATTCTGCGCCTTGCTATTTTGTCTTCCTCTAAAAGCAAGACTGATAGCAGAAACAATTGCGACTAATAAAATTGCAGCTGCAATCTCAAACGGATAAACATATTCGGTATATAAAACATTCCCTAGCTCTTTAGTATTGCTGTAATTTGCGGGCTGCATCACCAATTGGGTATCGACCCCTGTTGGAAAGTGCTTCGGAGTAAGCACATAAAGAATCAAACCTGCTAATACTGCTGAAACAATAACTCCAAGTGGCAGATAGCGAACAAATCCTTGTTTTAATGATGCTAAATCGATGTTGATCATCATAACCACAAATAAGAATAACGTCATGACCGCGCCGACATAAACAAAAACTAAAACCAGAGATAAAAACTCAGCCTGCAGCATCATCCACAGAGCGGCGCTTGTTATAAATGCCAAGACTAAAAAGATGACAGCTCTAACCGGGTTTCGAGCAGTGACTACCATAACGCCAGAACCGATCAAAACGACGGAAAAAAACCAAAAAATAATCTGTTGAATGTTCATTGTGATTTTTCCCTAGAGTCTTCGATACGTGCTGCTGCGATTTGCTTCTCAAATAGATCTCCAACCGCCAATAATTTTTCCTTGGTGAAGATATTATCGCCACGTTCATAAATAGTGTAATGCGATTCTGGTGAAAGCACTATTGCATCGACAGGACAGGATTCTTCACAGAAACCGCAGTAGATACATTTGAAAGCATCAATATCATAGCGAGTGGTTCGACGAGAGCCGTCACCACGAGGAGCAGCTTCAATTGTAATGGCTAACGCTGGACAAACAGCTTCACAAAGTTTGCAAGCAATACAACGTTCTTCACCATTAGCATAACGGCGCAAGGCTAACATACCGCGAAAACGAGGAGAGATCGGCGTCTGTTCTTCAGGATAGAGAATCGTGGTTTTTTTACTGAAAAAAGCACGCAAGGTCACCGCCAAGCCTTGGAATAATTCCCAAAGTAAAAAACTTTTCGCAATATCTTTAAAAGATCTCATGTTTTTCGGTATGCCTCATTTTTCTCCTTTATAGGCAAAGGAGAGTTTATTAAAAATTGATTATGTAAACCAAGGACCAATTTTGAAAACGATCGCAAATGATTCCACAACGATCCAAACTAAGGTAACTGGAATCAGCACCTTCCAACCTAGGTGCATAATTTGATCGTAACGATAACGAGGAAATGTGGCTCGCATCCAAATATAAAGAAACAGGAATAAGCTCGTTTTCAAAAGCAGCCAGATGATGCCAGGCACATAGGAAAAGAAAGAACCCAAAATTGGAATACCTTCGAAAGGAGACAACCAACCGCCCCAAAACACAATCGCAGCAACAGTAGAGACGAGTATCATCGCAGCGTATTCCGCTAAGAAGAAAACGGCAAACATAATACCTGAATACTCCACATGAAAACCTGCCACAATCTCAGATTCACCTTCTGCTACATCGAATGGTGCGCGATTAGTTTCTGCAACGCCCGATATCCAGTAAACAACAAATAAAGGTAGAAGCGGCAACCAATACCAGTGCCAAATACCACCACTTTGATTTAAAACTATTTCAGATAGGTTCATGGTATTCGATGCAAGTAGCACTCCTACCAATGCAAACCCCATAGCAATTTCATAAGAAACCGTCTGTGCTGCAGCACGTAAGGCACCTAAAAACGCATATTTAGAATTGGAAGCCCATCCTGATATCAAAATGCCATAGATGCTCAACGACGTCATTGCAAATAAAAATAAAATTCCAGCGTTCACATCGGCGACGACCCAATTGCGATCAAAGGGAATGACTGCCCAGGCTGCTAGTGCAGGCGCGATAGATAAAATGGGCGCTACAATAAAAAGATATTTATTTGAAGCGCTTGGAATTATTAATTCTTTGAATAATAGTTTCAAACCATCAGCAATGGGTTGACCCAACCCTAGAACACCGACTCGATTAGGGCCAAGGCGAGATTGCATGTAACCGATGACTTTGCGCTCAGCGAGTGTTAAATAAGCCACAACGCCTAGCAAAGGTACAACGATCAACAAAATTTTAATGATGATCCAAGCGATCACCCATATGTCATTCCACATCGGCACGACCTCGCAATAATTTAATCGGACCCATATGTTCACCAAAACCACCCGTTGCGGCTAAGCCACCTGCCAGAAAGACGTAGTCACCCGCTATACGATTATCGATGAACACCGGGATATCTAACTGATCTTCATTCTGAATAATAGAAATCAATTCACCCGATTTAAGATTAAATTGCTTCGCAACATTCTCATTGATTCTTGCGCCTAATAAGTTTTCATCTAATGCCCATTCTTGCAGCGAAATTGCGCGACGAACGATGTTGTCGATGTGATACATAGGCCATTCAATCAAGCGTAATAGACCTTCTTGTGGCTCTTGATAATGAATTTTATTTAATTCTAATTGATAAGTGCTACGAGGCACCGTATGAAGAATCTTCTTCAGTTCCGAACGAACTTGCGCCACATCAACAAAATCAAAACCTTCTAAATGAAACAGGTTGCCAAGTACTCTGAAAATTTTCCAAGCTGGCTTAGCATTGCCTAAGGGCTTCGTAACAGCTTCAAAACTCTGCCAACTGTTACAAGCACTGATAAAACTACCGCTTGTTTCAAAGAATGGCGCAATCGGTAATAGGACATCGGCATACTGTTCTTGTACTTCAGTCACAAATGGCGTTAATGCAACGACAAACTCAGCTTGGTTCAAGGTTTGAACCGCTTGATTACCCTTGATGAAATCCAACTCAGGTTCAACGTTTAATAGTAGATAGCTTTTTAAGTTATTTTCTAACATTTCCAAGGCATTGGCCCCGTTGACGCCAGTCAACATACCAGCAGGTCCACGATGAGGAATCATACCGGTCAACCAGCCACCTGCTGCGTTAGCGCCTTCTGATAACGTACCCAATTTCATTCCTGTAGCCTGTGCAATTTTTTCTGCTAAGGCTCGAATGAGACTCGCTTGAGGATGATTAATCGCTTGGGCACCAAGTAATATCAAACCATCTCTTCTCGCAATCAATCGATTAGCAAAAGCATCGTCTTCTTTGGTAGTTTTCAAATCAGGGAAAAGTTTCGCTAACTCTTTATCTTTTGGTAATAAGTGCTTAGCAATTTTAGCCAACTTCTCAGGGATAAAGCGCGAAGACACGATGAATTTATCGGTAAACTCAAAGTTAAATTCATAATCGATCGGATTTAAAGCTAAAACCTGCGTACCGTTTAAAGCAGCTTTTCTAATTCTGTGTGAACATAATGGCTGTTCTTTGCGAGTATCAGAACCGATTAAAAAGAGTGTATCTAAGTTTTCTAATTCGCCGAATGAAACGCAAAGCTCAGGCTTGCGTGGAAAATTTTCTTGTTGGGTAAAATCTAATTGTCGTATCCGGTGATCAAGATTATTTGAGCCAAGTGCTCGGAACAGTTTTTGCAACATAAAAAACTCTTCGCAAGTGCTACTCGGTGATGCAATTGCGCCTAATTGAGTCGCACCTTCTCGATCGATTATGCCTTGCCATCTTTCAACGACATAATTCAGAGCAGTATTCCAATCGACATCAACCCATTGCGATTCTCTTTTAATTTTTGGCGTCAATAAACGATCAGCACTTTTAACAGCTTCGTAACTGTAACGGTCACGATCTGCAATCCAGGTTTCATTAATCAATTCGTTTTCACGAGGCACCACTCGCATAACCAAACGATAATCATTGTATTCATAGCTACGTGAATGGGCGAAAATATTAGAGCCAACGCAATCATGTGGTGCAATTGAGGCATGCTGCTTCAATTCCCAAGCACGTGCCGTAAACCGAAATGGTTTAGACGTTAAAGCGCCAACTGGGCATAAATCAATTACATTACCGGATAACTCAGAACGCATGGTTTGATGAACATAGGTAGATATTTCTAAATTTTCACCTCGATTAGTCGCACCTAATTCTGGCAAGCCAGCAACTTCTTTACCAAAACGCACACAACGAGTGCATTGTATACACCGCGTCATATCGGTAGAAATTAACGGACCTAAATTTTCATCAACAACCGAGCGTTTTCCTTCATAATAACGCGAAATATCTCGGCCATATCCTAATGATAAATCTTGCAATTCACATTCACCGCCTTGATCGCAAATAGGACAATCCAAGGGGTGATTGATTAATAAAAATTCCATGACTGATTTTTGAGCATCAACTGCCATGGGAGATTTGGTAAATACTTTCATTCCCGCTGTCGCTGGCGTAGCACACGCAGGCAGAGGTTTTTTTGATTTTTCAACTTCTACTAAACACATGCGACAATTGGCAGCAATTGACAATTTTTTATGATAGCAAAAGCGCGGAATATAAATACCGGCTACATCTGCTGCTTCGATGATCATGCCACCTTCTGCAACCGATACTTTTTTATCATCAATCTCAAATTCAATCATAATGATCCATGCATTTTTTATGGTTAATGTGGTATTCAAACTCGGAATAATAATGCTTTAAAAATCCAGCGACAGGCCACGCTGCTGCTTCACCCAAAGCACAAATGGTGCGACCTTCTATATTTTTAGCCACAGATCCCAGTTTTTCTAAATCCCCCGGTAGAGCTTCACCATGTTCAATACGGTGGATCATTCTCATTAACCAGCCCGTTCCTTCACGACAAGGAGTACACTGGCCACAAGATTCATTTTTGTAGAATTCAGAAATTCGAAGTAAAGCGTTTACCATACAGGTGGTCTCATCCATCACAATAACGCCACCGGAACCTAACATGGAACCTGCTTTCATCAGATTGTCGTAATCCATATCAGTTTTCATCATGATATCCGCTGGAATAATCGGCATTGAGGTTCCACCCGGTATGACACCCTTCAATTTGTTGCCGTCGCGCACACCACCCGCTAATTCTAAAAGCTCCGCAAATGGTATTCCCAAGGGAACTTCAAAGTTACCTGGATTATTAACGTGACCAGAAACTGAAAAGATTTTAGTGCCGCCATTGTTGGGTCGGCCTAATTCTAAAAACCACTTCGCGCCTTTTTCTAAAATGACTGGCACAGAAGCTAATGTTTCGGTGTTATTAATCGTGGTAGGTTTACCATATAAACCGAAATTTGCGGGGAAAGGTGGTTTAAATCGTGGGAAACCTTTTTTACCTTCTAAAGATTCCATCAACGCAGTTTCTTCGCCACAGATGTAGGCGCCAGCACCTAGCGTATTGTAAATTTCTATGCTGATATCGGAACCAAGAATATTGTCACCAATTAAACCGGCATCTCTGGCTTCCTGCAAAGCTTCTTCACAACGTTGGAAGGGCTCCCAAAATTCACCACGCAGGTAGTTGTAACCGACGCTTGCGCCCATGGTATAACAACCAATTAGCATACCTTCTAATAATTGATGAGGGTTGTAGCGCAGAATATCGCGATCTTTAAAAGTACCCGGCTCGCCTTCGTCTGAATTACAGAGTAAATATTTTTGGCCGGGGATATTAGGAGACATGAAACTCCACTTTAACCCTGTCGGAAAGCCAGCACCACCGCGACCACGAAGGCCCGATTCTTTGACTGCATTCAAAATGTCTGCAGGAGGAGTTTTTTCTTTGATGATCTTACGCCAAGCTGAGTAACCACCAATACTTTCGTAGGTTTTAAGTTCCCAAGGCTTATCGAGATCTAATACTCTAAAACAAACATCATTCATTCTTGGCATTGGCAGCCTCCTGTTCCTGAATACTGTCTAGCACTAGATCAATTTTCTCAGGAGTGACATTTTCAATATATTCACGATCATCAATCTGTAGCGCAGGCGCGCCACCACAAGCTGCCAGACATTCTGCTTCTGTTAGCGTGAACAATCCATCAGGAGTTGTTTCACCAATGTTAATTCCCAATCGATCGCGAAGATGGCTAATCAGTTTGTCAGAGCCACGCAGCATACAAGAGATACTGGTGCAAACCTTGACTTTAACTTTGCCGACTGGTTTTAAATCGTACATGGAATAAAAAGTTGCTACTTCATAAGCCGCAATTCGTGGTATCGAGAGATAGTCTGCAACGGCATTCATGAGTTCTGTTGTTAACCAGCCACCGTTTTCTTCTTGCACGATGCGCAAAGCATATAACACTCCAGAACGTTTTTGATCAGCTGGATATTTTTTTAACCATTCGTCAATCTTCGCACGGGTTGCTTCAGATAAGGTAATAATTTCAGTTTTAGAGGATATCATGCTCATTTTATCCTAGCGTCATCGATCTATTTCACCAAAAACAACGTCAATCGTAGAAATAATTGCTGCCAAATCGGCAATCATATGCCCCCTAGAAAGTTCATCTAACGCTGCCAAATGGGGATAACTGGCGGCACGAATTTTGACTCGATACGGTTTATTAGCACCATCAGAGATCAAATAAACACCAAACTCTCCTTTCGGGTGTTCGATTGCAGCATATGCTTCACCTTCAGGAATAATGTAACCTTCGGTCATTAATTTAAAATGATGAATGAGTGATTCCATGTCGCGCTTCATGATTTCGCGCGGTGGCGGTGCAATTTTTTGATCTTGTAATAGAACAGGGCCCGGATTATTACGAAGCCATTCAATGCATTGTCTAATGATTTTATTTGACTGACGCATCTCTTCGACTCGCACCAAGTAACGATCGTAACAATCACCATTCTTCCCGATTGGGATATCAAACTCTAAATTATCGTAAACCGCATAAGGTTGAGTTCGTCGCAGATCCCATTCAACCC
The DNA here is from genome assembly GCA_002429595.1 of Coxiellaceae bacterium UBA6002. Taxonomy (GTDB): domain Bacteria; phylum Pseudomonadota; class Gammaproteobacteria; order UBA6002; family UBA6002; genus UBA6002. The sequence goes on along the minus strand of DJAM01000068.1, from coordinate 27,760 downwards.
CAGAACCACGAAGCATGGGCCCTGTGAAGCCAAGCGCTATCGCACGTTCGGCGGACACCACACCGATATTGACTGTTCGCTGTTTCCAAATTCGATTATCAGTCAATAAAGTTTCATATTCGTCTACTAATTTTGGAAAACGCTCTGTGAAATCCCAAAGGAAATCTAGCAATGAACCTTGTCGCGGCTCATTCATGCGATCGATATCTTTCTTGCTTCGCCAAGGACTTGGTTTATATTGGGGCATTTTTTCTGGAAGATCACGAGCTACTCCCCCAGGACGATAATAGGTCGCATGCATACGCGCACCTGAAACAGCCTCATAACAATCCATCAAATCTTCACGTTCTCGAAAGCAATACAAGAAAACAGTCATCGCACCAATATCAAGCGCATGGCTCCCGAGCCATAACAAATGATTTAAAACACGAGTCACTTCATCAAACATGACTCGAATGTATTGCGCTCGAAGCGGCGGAATAATGTCTAGCAATTTTTCGATGGCTAAGACATAGCCATGCTCATTACACATCATTGAAACGTAGTCTAACCGATCCATATAACCGATGGATTGATTGAAGACTTTGCTTTCTGCTAATTTTTCCGTGGCACGATGCAGAAGACCAATATGCGGATCAGCACGTACAATCACTTCGCCTTCTAGCTCCAGGACCAGGCGCAATACCCCGTGGGCAGAAGGATGCTGGGGACCAAAATTCACTGTGTAATTTTGAATTTCAGCCATGAGTATTATCCTCTTCTTCAAGCTCAACCATATAGCGATGGTCTTCGCGGATCACTTTCGGCACTAAGGTGCGAGGACGAATACTAACTGGCTCATAAATACATCTACCCGCTGTTGCGTCATAACGCATCTCGACATTACCAATGAGCGGGAAATCTTTTCGGAAGGGATGACCGATAAAACCATAGTCCGTCAATATTCGACGCAGGTCAGGATGACCTTTAAACAAAATACCATATAAATCAAATGCTTCCCGCTCAAACCAGTTTGATGCTGGCCAAACGTCGATGACCGAATCAAGCATGGGCGGTTCGCCATTCACGAACGTTTTGACCCGTAAGCGTTGGTTTCTATTGAGTGACAACAAATGATAAACAACAGCGAAGCGCGTTTTAGGATGGAATTCTTCAGGTTCATAGTTAGCATCAGTGACGCCACGACTAAAACCAGTAAAAGAAGCGCCTTGGGTTTTCCATTCGTCCACCCCGTACAACAGATAATCAACACCGCATAAATCAATTAACATTTTGAAGTCAAATTGATCATCGTCGCGAAGCTCATAGCAAAATGACAAAATATCGTCGGCTTGCACTTCAATTGTCAGCTGTTCTCGATGAATGCAATGGCCAATAATCCGGTCATTAAACCGCTTTAAAAGCTGCTCGAGTAATATATGCATGTCTGCCATTCGTTTATTTCGCATCCCAATCAATGTTTTATTCCCTCTCCCCCAAGGGGGAGAGGATTTTTCTGTCATTCCCGCGTAGGCGGGAACCCATGCATGAAGCCACTCCGAGAATGGGTTCCCGCCTTCGCGGGAATGACAGTTTAATTATTCTCTATGTATAACTGCCTGCTTACGAATCTTATTTTGCAATTGAATAATACCGTACAAGAGTGCCTCAGCTGTTGGAGGACAACCCGGAACGTAAATATCTACCGGAATAATTCGGTCACAGCCTCGCACTACCGAATAAGAATAATGGTAATAGCCACCGCCGTTAGCACACGAGCCCATCGAAATAACCCAGCGTGGCTCGGCCATTTGATCGTAAACTTTACGCAATGCAGGTGCCATCTTGTTACAAAGAGTTCCTGCTACAATCATGACGTCTGACTGCCTCGGGCTTGGACGAAAAACCGCACCGAAACGATCAAGGTCGTAGCGAGCTGCTGCGGTGTGCATCATCTCAACTGCGCAGCAAGCCAAACCAAAGGTAAGCGGCCACATTGAACCAGATCGCGCCCAATCGAGTAACTTTTCAACAGAAGTAGTGACAAAACCTTGCTTTTCTAATGTAGACATTACTCCCATTCTAATGCCCCTTTCTTCCACTCATAAATGAAACCGACGACTAAAACACCCAAGAAAACAAACATAGCAACCAATCCAAACCAACCTAGTTTGCGAAGCACGATGGCCCAAGGAAACAGAAAGGCAGTTTCTAGGTCGAAGATGATAAATAGGATTGCAACCAGATAATAACGAACATCGAAAGGCAGACGAGCATCTTCAAACGCGTCAAATCCGCACTCATATTGTGACAATTTTGCTTTTGATGGATTTCGAGGAGCGACGATGGCTCCTAAGATCATGGGCGCTAACCCGAAAAAGATCCCAATCGCAATAAATATAAGAATTGGTAAATAATTCTGGATCATTTATATGCCTTCTTGGAAAAACTCATCCTTGCAATTCCTTTAATGCTTATTCCCTTCCCGCATGGAAAGTGAGGGGATCCTTGAAACAACGCCAAGTAGAATTTGGTGCCGAAGGTCGGACTCGAACCGACACGGCTTTCGCCACTGCCCCCTCAAGACAGCGTGTCTACCAATTTCACCACTTCGGCCAAAATATTCCGAAAGCTTTTAGCACGCGCACAAACTCAACGCAACCCATTCTTTTCATCATGAAGAGTTATCTATTGAGTTTAAGTATTTATTTACCGGGTAGCTTTGGCGTTGAACCTGACTGATCCGGTGTCGGCACGGATATATCCAATATATCAGTTTGACGTGCATTTGCTTTTGAAACCATATAGTTCAAACCTAGGCTTGTGCAAAAGAATACCAATGCTAACCCAGCGATGAACTTAACCATAAAAGGCGTAGCACCTTGGCTACCAAACATTGTTCCAGAAGCACCTGCTCCAAAAGCCGCACCCATTTCTGAGCCTTTACCACGCTGAATTAAAATCAGAACGATTAAGGCAATGGCTACTAATACATGGACAATCATAATCAGTATTAAAGACATAGTTTTGCAATTTCCAAAAATTCTACTGCATTTAGGGAAGCACCGCCAATGAGGCCTCCGTCAATATCAGGCATTGAAAATAAAGCACCTGCGTTATTCTGCTTGACGCTACCACCATATAGAATACGCACTTTTTCTGCAAGGTTTTTATTCGTATTTGCAAGTTCTTTTCGAATAAAGTAGTGAACTTCCTGGGCTTCTTCGGGGGTTGCAGTCAAGCCCGTTCCAATAGCCCACACCGGTTCATAGGCAATCACAGCATTCGCTAAAATTTCTTGGGTTTCTTTATTATTTAAAATGGGGGCCAATTGTCGTCGCAAAACATCCAGCGTATGGTCAAGTTCTCGTTGCTCTTTAGTTTCGCCAACACAAAGTATTGGAATGAGATTATTTTGACCAGCGAACAGAAATTTTTCTGCCACCTGACTATCTGTTTCGCCCATGAGATGACGTCTTTCAGAATGACCCACTATGACATAGGTGCAACCAAACTCTCGTAGCATTCTCGGAGAGATCTCCCCTGTATATGCCCCTTCATCAGCCTGGTAAACGTTTTGAGCCCCATAAACAATTTTACTACCTGAAAGCTGATCAAACGTCTGATCCAAAAATATATACGGGGGACAAACCGCCACTTCTGCAACGGGGACAGAATCAATGCCAGCAAGCAGGGCAGTCAAAAGTTCGTCCACACTCGACCGCGTGCCATTCATCTTCCAATTACCAACGACTAATGGTCTACGCATTTTTTTCCTTAGGGTCTTTTATTGGTGGCGCATTTTATCTAAGCTTATTGTAATTTACAACTGATCACGCTTAGCAAAGCTGCTTGTCATTCCCATTGCTTGTCATTCCCGCTTTCGCGGGAATGACAAGCAATGGGAATGACAAGCAGCGAAAATGCCAAAAGGGACAATTATTAAATGGATTTTACGCAGTTACCTCATATTTTTTTCAGTTTATTAACACTGACATTTTTGGAAATCGTTTTAGGCGTTGATAATTTAGTTTTTATTGCCGTTGCAAGCTCCAGATTACCACCTCATCAACAAAAAAATGCCCGACGTTTAGGTTTAATTTTCGCGTTATTCACCCGTTTAATTTTACTTGCTTCGGTCGTCTGGCTAATTGGTTTGAAAAAGCCACTATTTACGATTTTTGACCAAGCTCTTTCCGTTCGTGATTTATTGCTGCTAGCAGGGGGACTTTTTTTATTAGCCAAAGGAACCCAAGAGATCCACCACGAAATGGAACCAATTGAAAATACTCAAAAACAACCTCGTTATTCATCGCCACTGTCTGTGATTATTCAAATAGGTGTTTTAGATATTATTTTTTCTTTGGATAGTGTCTTTACCGCTGTTGGCTTAACAAGCACTTATTGGATCATGGCAACTGCTATAACTATTTCAATCTTGACCATGATTTTCTTAAGTGAGCCACTAAGCAAAATCGTTCATGATTATCCAACGATCAAAATGCTCGCATTAAGTTTTTTAATCTTGATTGGCGTTATCTTAATAGCAGACAGTTTCCATTATCCAGTGCCTAAAGGTTACATCTACTTTGCAATCTGCTTCTCGGTGTTTGTGGAAGTGTTAAACAATTTAGTGAAGAAGCGCAGAAAAAATTAAACACACTCTTTTTCAACAGCAGACGCGAGTTCTGCCGCTAAACTTTGCACCTGAGTTTGCTCTTCGCCTTCTACCATAACCCGCACGATAGGTTCGGTTCCAGAAGCACGTAATAGTACTCGGCCTTTTTTTCCCAATTGAAGTTCGGCTTCTTTAACGGCGTTTTGGATGTGCACTGATTGAACGATCAGATCCGGACTTGGGGATTTAACATTGATTAGCACTTGTGGAAATTTTTGAAGGCCACTCTTTAACTCATAAAGTGGTTTGTTATTTTGACAGATAGCACTTAAGACTTGTAAGGCCGAGATAATACCATCTCCAGTCGTATTTAATCCTAGATTGACAATATGCCCGGATGGCTCACCCCCTAATTTCCACTCGCTTTTCATAAGTTCAGCTAAGACGTAACGGTCGCCAACTTGAGTTCTCTTAAATGGAATTCCCATTTTAATCATTGCTTGTTCTAAGCCTAAATTACTCATGGTGGTGCCAACTATGCCGCCACTGAATGATTTGTTGTTAACCAAGTACTTAGTCATGATGAATAAAGCTTCATCACCATCTACTAGTTCCCCTTTGTGATCTATCATCAGCATACGATCACCATCACCATCGAAGGCAATCCCTACATCGGCTTTTTCGGCTTGGACTATTTTTTGCAAAATCGTAGGGTTAGTCGAACCGCAATTATCATTAATGTTGAAACCATCTGGATCCGTGCCAAGTTCGATGACTTCAGCACCTAATTCTCGAAAAACACTGGGAGCAATGTGATAGGTTGCACCGTTAGCACAATCGATCACAATTTTTAAGCCATTTAAATTAATGTGCGAAGAAACAGTACTTTTACAAAATTCAATATAACGGCCAGGGGCATCAACGATCCTCGATGCTTTTCCTAGCTCTGAGGAATCGACGGTATTCATTGGTTTTTCAAGCTGCTCTTCAATTTCAAGCTCAAGTGTATCTGGCAGCTTCGTGCCATTTGAAGAAAAACATTTTATGCCATTGTCATGGTAAGGGTTATGGGACGCACTAATGACAATACCCGCTTCTGCTCGCAAAGTTCGTGTCAAATAGGCAATCGCAGGCGTTGGCATGGGACCTAGTAAATGAATGTTCATTCCCGCAGATGACAAACCGGCTTCTAATGCAGACTCCAACATATAGCCTGAAATTCGAGTATCTTTTCCAATGAGCACTTTCCCGGTTTTTTTCTTGGAAAGAATAGTGCCAATCGCCCAGCCCAATTTTAATACAAAGCCGGGATTAATTAAGGATTCTCCTACCCTGCCTCGAATTCCATCTGTTCCGAAATATTTTCTGACTGCCATTTATTTGATTCCTTACGCATTGCTGCTTCGAATATTTTCAAAGCCTGTGCCGTCGGTTTTATATCGTGGGTTCTGACAATGTTAGCACCGCACATCACGCCGATAAGATGAGCAGCTAAACTTCCGTAAACTCGGTCATCGACTGATGTTTGCAAAATTTCGCCAATACTCGTTTTTCGCGATAACCCAACCAAAATAGGTACTTCTAAGTAGGCAAGCTTGTTTAAGTTTCGCAACAGCCGCATATTATGCATTGTGGTTTTACCAAAGCCAAACCCTGGATCAATAATAATTCGGTCTTTGGATATTCCCGCGTCAATACAGGCACTTAGCCGTTGCTCCAAGAAGGCAGCAACTTCAACAACCACATCATGATAGGAAGGCTGATCCTGCATTGTTTGTGGTTCGCCTTGCATATGCATCAGACAAACACCGACATCGCTTTGTGCAATAATTCTGAGGGAGTCGGGATTTTGTAAAGCGCAGATATCATTAATGATATGGACACCTGCCTTAATGGCTTCTGCCATCACTTGTGGCTTATAAGTATCTACAGACAAAACTATGTCAAATTCGTTCTTGATAGCAAAAACGATCGGCATTAATCGATTAAGTTCTTCCTCCGCAGATACCACTTGCGCGTAGGGACGAGAGGACTCTGCTCCGATATCTATGATCTGCGCCCCTTCACTCACCATTTGGGCAGCACGTTGCAGGGCCAAATCTTTTGAATGATATCGTCCGCCGTCTGCAAAAGAGTCGGGGGTTAGATTTAAAATGCCCATAATTTTAGGCGCGGAGAAGGTTAGAACCTTATCCGCGCAGTTTATTGCAGATTTCATAGGAAATTACGAGTAATTATTCAACAGCATCGCCCTGAGGACCTAATAAGCCATCAAGTTTAGAATTGAGTTGCTCATTGACCTGATTAGTCTTTTTCTTTTTACTTTCTTTTTGCTTAAGGCTTGCATCATCCTCAACCCAGTCAGCAGGTGGCGCAGCATGTCGCCCTTGCATAACTTCAGCAATTTGAACGTCGTCAATTGTTTCATACTTCATCAGTGCTTCAGCCATGAGATGAAGCGTTTCTAAATTATCCTTGAGGATTTGTTCTGCACGCTTATAGTTTCGATCTATCACCGCACGAACTTCTTCATCAATCACATGAGCAGTTGAATCAGAGACTTCTTTGCGAGTGGTGACTGATCTCCCTAAGAAGACTTCGCCTTCTTCTTCACCATAAGTCAAGGGTCCTAATTTGTCAGAAAGACCCCATTTAGTAACCATGTTCCTAGCGATCTCGGTGGCTTTTTCAATGTCGTTTGAGGCACCCGTGGTGACTTTATCAACACCAAAAATAATCACTTCTGCGATTCGTCCGCCAAATAATGCTGAAATTTGTGATTCCAACCTTGCTCTTGAATAACTATAACGGTCTTCTTCTGGCAAGAACATGGTGATGCCTAAGGCTCGGCCTCTAGGAATAACACTGACTTTATAGACAGGGTCATGATCCGGAACCAAAAGCCCCACAATAGCATGGCCTGCTTCATGGTAAGCGGTGAGGCGTTTCTCTTCTTCGTTCATTACCATTGAACGACGCTCAGCACCCATCATGATCTTATCTTTCGCTTTTTCTAACTCGATCATACCCACCGCACGACGATTTGCTCTGGCGGCAAACAAGGCAGCTTCGTTCACTAAGTTAGCTAGATCCGCACCAGAAAAGCCGGGTGTACCACGTGCTATTTTAGAAATGTGAACATCGTTACTGACGGGGACTTTACGTAAATGTACCTTTAAGATCATTTCCCGGCCACGGACATCAGGCAGTGGCACGATGACTTGTCGGTCAAAACGTCCTGGTCGAAGTAGCGCTGGATCCAACACGTCAGGCCGGTTAGTAGCTGCCATCACAATGACGCCTTCCTTACCTTCAAAGCCATCCATCTCTACTAATAACTGATTTAAGGTTTGTTCACGTTCATCATGACCACCCCCAAGGCCCGCACCACGATGACGTCCTACCGCATCAATTTCATCGATAAAGATAATACAAGGAGCATGCTTTTTAGCCTGCTCAAACATATCTCTGACCCGAGAGGCACCGACACCGACAAACATTTCAACAAAGTCTGAGCCTGAAATGGTAAAGAATGGTACTTTCGCTTCTCCGGCGACTGCCTTAGCTAACAATGTTTTACCTGTTCCAGGGGAGCCGACTAGCAAGACGCCACAGGGGATCTTTCCGCCTAATTTTTGGAATTTGCCAGGATCTCTTAGGAAGTCGACTAATTCTTTAACTTCGTCCTTGGCTTCTTCAATACCCGCAACGTCTGCAAAAGTGACCTTAACTTGATCTTCGGTCAGCATTCGAGCACGACTGCGACCAAACGCCATAGGACCGCCACGACCACCACCTTGCATCTGCCGCATGAAGAAAATCCAGACTGCGATCAGAAGGAACATCGGGAACCAGTTAAGGAAGAGGCGCATCAGATAGCTTTGCTGATCAGGTTGCTTACCGGTCACTTCAACGTCATTTTTTTGTAACTCGTGCAACAGATCTTGATCTGCCATTGGCATGTAAGTGGTAAATTTGGTGTTATTCTTGAGAGTACCCTGGATATTTCGTTCGTCGATAATGACGCTCTTCACATCACCCTTATCAACATTCTGCAAAAATTCAGAATAGCTGTATTTTTGTGCGATTTCGCGCCGAGGCCCGAAATTACTAAACACCGAAATTAAAATTACTGCAATCACTAACCATAATAACAAATTTTTAATCATGTCTTTTACCTAAGAATTCTCAATTAAGGTTGTTTATTTAACTTCAGGCGAGGTTTTTGATTCCCATTCTCTAAAACCAGATATTAGCCTTTAAATCCCTTCGCTAATATATACACTTCTTTGGACCTGGCTCGTGAGCTTTTTGGTTTTCGAATTTGAACTTTCAAATAGCCGCTTCGCAAATTTTTTAAAAACTGATCAAATCCTTCACCCTGAAACACCTTGACTAAAAACACTCCTCCCTGTTTTAGTGTTTTTTCTGCAAAATCTGCTGCTAATTCTGCTACATACATTGCTCTTGGCTGATCTACCTCATTCATACCACTAATATTAGGCGCTATATCGGAAATAACAAGATCAACTTGACGATTATCAATCAATTGTACCAGTTTTTCAAAAACTTCCGGCTCCGTGAAATCGCCTTGGATAAAATTAACTCCCGGTAGGGGTGTCATGGGCAAAATATCCAACGCAAAAATTTCGCCTTTCTCGCCCACTATTTTACTGGCAATCTCTGACCAACTCCCAGGCGCAGCGCCAAGGTCAACCACAGTCATACCAGCCGAGAGAATTTTGTCTTTTTCTTGGATTTCAAGAAGCTTGAACGCCGCTCTGGAACGATAGCCTTTTTGTTGAGCTAATTTCACATAGGGATCATCAAAATGTTCTTTTAGCCACCGTTGACTGCTTTTTGACCTAACCATGATTTCCTGACAAATGAATAAGAGACAAGGAGTTCTAAATCTTATAAAGTAAAGTATACATTTTTAACGTGAAAAGAGTTATGCCTAAGAAAACAATTAAAGAACTAGCACCCCAAGTACATAATTTAAAGCCAGTGGTCATGATCGGCAATAAAGGTTTAACCGACGCCGTGCAAGCTGAAATTAATGAAGCTTTAGAACACCATGAACTGATTAAAATACGAATCTCAGGCGGCGATCGGGATTACCGCGAAGAGATTATTAATCAAGTTTGTACTGGACAAAAAGCTATCCTCGTAAAAAAAATTGGGCACATATTCGCGATTTATCGGGAAAAAACCGAATAATATGAACGTCGGTGTCATCAAATTTTCGATCCATATACCTGCCAATCAAAGCTTAAAAAGCAAACGCAGTGTGGTGAAATCGTTATGCCACAAGTTACGCAATCACTTTGATATAGCCATTGCCGAGGTTGATGATAATGATCACTTAAAGTCGGCGGTTATTGGTATCACACTAGTCAGCAACGATAGTAAAATTATTCAGAAAGTCACTTCGCAGATTCTGCATTATATTCAAGAACATTCAGCCGATTTTATCTTGCAAGATTTTCATCATGAAATTATTTCTGGTCTGTGATGATCTCTCCGTATAAATCAAATTCATCAGCATCGGTAATTCTAGCTGTGACAAAATCTCCGATTTTTACGTTATCGTGAGTGTCTAAATAAACTTTACCGTCTATTTCTGGCGCATCTGCAGTACTTCTACCAATAAGACCCTCTTCATCTTGATCATCTATCAATACCGTTTGTGTGGTTCCAATTTTCTTAGCTAAAAGTTCAGCGCTGATTTTGGTTTGCAAGGTCATAAAGCGATGCCAACGCTCTTCTTTCACTTCTTCTGGAACAGGATCCGAAAGTTCATTCGCCTTAGCCCCTGTCACGGCTGAGTATTTGAAACACCCTACTCTGTTAAGTTGGGCTGACTCTAAAAATTCCAATAACTCTTCAAATTCTGATTCGGTTTCGCCAGGAAACCCAACAATAAACGTGCTACGAATTGTTAATTCAGGGCAGATAGAGCGCCAAGCTTTAATTCTTTCTAAGTTATTTGAGGAACTGGCTGGTCGCTTCATTGCCTTCAACACTCTTTGACTTGCATGCTGAAAAGGCACATCTAGGTATGGCAGTATTCTACCTTCAGCCATCAGAGGAATAATTTGATCAACATGTGGATAGGGGTAAACATAATGTAACCGCACCCAGGCGTCGAGCTCCCCCAAGCCTTTAGCCAAATCGCTGATATGGGCACGATAATTGTTATCTCGCCACTTACCCTCTTGATAACGAACATCGACACCATAAGCGCTAGTATCTTGAGAAATGACGAGTAGTTCTTTGACACCTGCTTTGATGAGTATTTCTGCTTCTTTTAATACTTCTGCGACAGGACGACTGACCAAATCACCACGCATTGAGGGGATAATACAAAAGGTACAGCGATGGTTACAGCCTTCTGAAATTTTCAAGTAAGCATAATGCCTCGGAGTCAGCTTGATCCCCTGGGCCGGCAGTAAACTGGTAAATGGGTCACGATTAGGAGGTACGTGTTCATGCACCGCACTAACAACCTCTTCATAGGCATGCGCTCCCGAGATATGCAATACTTCTGGAAATTTTTCGAGAATCTCTTCTCTTCTGGCGCCTAGGCAGCCAGTTACAATAACTTTGCCATTCTCATTAAGCGCCTCACCGATTGCCTCTAAAGACTCGGTGACAGCTGCTTCGATGAAACCACAGGTATTCACTACCACGACATCAGCTTGGGGGTAGGTTGGCACAATCTCGTAGCCATCAGCGCGTAGCTGAGTGAGTATTCTTTCTGAATCGACCAGGGCTTTAGGGCACCCTAGGCTGATAAAACCTACTTTTGGACTAATTATTGTCATGAAATCTCTCAATACTCATTAAAATGAAATAGTTTAATGCTTTTTGTCGCATTTTTATATAAAATTCACTATTTTATAGAAGACGTAGCTAGAATACAGAAATTATAAAGAGTAAACAATGTACAAACCACCAGCAGAGCTACAGAGCACCATACAACCACATTACGATAACGTAGCAAGAGATGCCACGAATTTTGCGACTCAATTAGTCAGAATATTACTGGCTCTCTCCTCATCCGAGTTGACTGAAGCACAATTAAAGGCCTTGAAAGACCTAAGAGCAAAAATATACATTTTGCTGTTAGAGGTTAAAGGAATTGAAGAATTAACCCGTGATGCCGTACTAAGACCAGGCGTGGTCCCAAATTTAATTAGTGAAAGTTTAGCTCAGAGTTATCTTTTTCAAATACTTCTGCATTACGGATTTATTTTTCAAGCGAATAATTGTTTTATACATTTACTAGCTGATGGCACGATTGAAGAATGCTGGCCAGATGTTAACAAGTTGCTCAGAGACAGTTATCACCAACTCTATCCACTTATACATGAAAATATAAAATCAGAGCGCTATATCGGAACTTTAATAGTAACAATATTAAAGGAGATACTTTCTCTTAAACTATTCATCAATGGTCGAGATGAGCTAGCAAGTCTTACACTATCTTATTTGTTTTTTCGTGATTTTATCAGCAGAATGAAATGTATTCCCTTAAAGCTTCAGTGCGAAATTTATATGTTCATGGTTGAATACCAAGAAAATGTTTATGACAAATTTGCAGCTTTTCAATTAGAAGCTAGACCCAAAGATCAACATGAAAAAATAATTTTAAATCTTTTAGCTGAATTCCAAATAGCAACAATGGATGACGAATGGTATCGCTATTTCGCTTATGCAACAAAATTGTTCAGGTACGTAAAATCTTTAGGTGCAAAAATAACCTGTTTTCAAGAAAAACCTTCAGAAGCCTCTAAAGTTAACTGCGTCCTAGATGTAAAGAACTACAGTGCCGTTTACAACGAAGTGTTAAGGCTATTCAATAGCTTTAACTGGTTAGAATTCTTTGAAAAACTTGAAAAGGCTCTTAAAAGCTTTAATACCCTACGCTTTGATTTCTCCAAAATTCTACAAACAAAATACCTCTTAGAAAATTTACTGGATGTCTTAGCAAGATCCTTAACACTCAGCGTCAACATTATAGATTTTACACTTAAAAACACGAAAGAACGAAATTGGCAACTCTATTACAATCTTTTACAACTTAAAAAAACGGTACTTGATAATCAGCTTAAGTTAATCGAGCTTCACCAAACTATTGAGGGAACACCCAAAACTATTGATGAGACAATATTAAACACTATTAATGGCATAGTCTGCGCTTTACGCGCAATGGATTTTGAAGCTGCTCGTATTGATGAAAAATTTAATGTCATAAAAGCGACCAAAAAACAAAAAAGGATTGCAAGGAATAGAAGAAATCATAATGAGGGAGGCGATCATTCAGATACTCAAAGCAATTCTGACAGCCCATCCGAAAATGAAATATCTTCGGATGAAGAATCAACTCCCAAAGAATGCGCTGGTTCTGCAACAAAACCTGAGCCTTCGATTATTAGCATGGATATTCCTCTTCCCGAATTTGTTCATCATATTACTCGATTATTTTCACAAGAAAATATTGGACTACAAGTGGTCGGTGGCTATGTACGCGATGCTCTTCAAGAAAAAAAAGCGAAAGATATTGATGCCATCATATATGATCGAACTTTAAAATTAACAGACAATGGTCTGCTCTACAAAATTTTAGATCGGATCAAAAGTCATTATCCTAATGCGGAAATTCGCGGACAAAGACACCCGGTGTTATATATAGAACACCAAAAAATGATCTTAGAGATTTCTTGCTTGAAAGTCTCAAGAACACCTAGCAATGAGATTTATGCAAAAGAAGATAACTCAAAACTTTTTCACGAGGATGCCTTCAAGCGAGATACGACTGATTGTGCATTGTATTATGACCCCGAGAAAAAGACTGTTATAGATTTCTTCAACGGCGTTAGTGATATTCAAAACCATCGACTCGTCACCATCTCACCTCCAAATATCACTTTCAGCAAAGAACCAGTGCTCATATTTCGAGTGCTACGCTCAATCATCAAACGTTCTGTAAATCATCCAGACCTTATTTATAGTCAAGATATTATCGGCGCAATGCGCCAACATATTGAACGACTTAGTACAGTCAATAGAGATCGTTGCTTTCGTGAAATATGCAATTTATTTTTCAATGGCTTTGGTTGTGCCACATGGCAATTTTTATCTAGGTATGAATTGGCAAAATATTTCTTGAACTTACCAGAAGGTGAAGACTTAAATTTCAAGCATTCTGCGATGGTGCAACGCGCCTTGAGCTCGTTAGATTCTCGCGTTAGACATGGTAAATCGTTTCATCATTCCTTTACTTTTGCAGTATTGCTATGGGGCACTTTTTGTGAGCACTTACAACCACAACTAACAGAAGGTAATGTGTTGCAAGCAGCCGAAAATGTTTGCAATGATAATCGTTTAATTTTTCGATTGCCTAAGAAGCTTGTAGAAGAGATCAAAACAATTTGGTTTACTTACCTGCATTACACTAAAAAATTGATCTTTAACAAGCCCAATTTTAAAAACTCTCATTATGTTCTTGCAAAACTGCTAGCCAACTTCATCAAGCGCGCTATGCACATTCATCATAAATCTATTGCTGAGCTTCGAAACGGTTTTTTCCATCGATCTCGATTGGAATGTATCATTAAAGACATTATCTCAAGCTACAAAATTGTTTACAGTTATAGTAATAAAATCACAACACTTTCATTGGAGAAGACCAAAACCCTAGATGCAGACCCAATTTCGATACTAAAAAAATTAAAGCATTTTTTAATTAACATGTTGGGCGATGAATATGTAGAGATAGAAGTAGACTACGATCAAAACGTTCTTTATTTAAGCACCGACTATTTTGATAAAAAAACGGCAATCGAACGCCTAATGGATTTCGCCTTTGCTCAGGGCAATGAAGAAGTTATTGAGTCGCGGCTGCTCTTAATTCAAAACTAAAGACAAGGCCACCTAATGTCAAATATTTGACAACTTGTCAAATATTTACTATTCTCCTAAAAAGAGGAGAAGACCATGTCCAACAATTCTTCCAAACAACAGGCCACTAACAGAAAATTTGATCTTTCAAATAGCAAAAGTCCTTCAGTAAGGCGCAAGCTGTCTGGACCTGGCTTTAGAGCCTTTCAAAAAATAGCTGATCGCTGGAACTTATCACGCGGCCAAAAATTAGGCTTACTAGGTTTTCCTAATCGACAAACTTATATGAATTGGGAAGAAAAAAAGATCCCCACATTCAATTTTGATACTCTAACTCGTTTCTCACTCATTATTGGTATCTATAAAGCACTACATATTCTTTACCCTGAAGAAAATTTTGCAGATGCGTGGGTTAAGATGCCAAACTCTAATCCATTATTCCAAGGTAAGCCGGCAATTGATTATATGGCCAGTGGTAGTATTGATAATTTGTTTCGAGTTAGAAGGTTGCTTGACGCTAGGAGGGGCACTTGGAGTTAACAACTATTAAAGCTGCCCACCGTCTTGTACGCTCTTGTTTTCCGCCCACCGGAATTTTAGATACCATCTCCGAACCTGATGACCTTGAAGCGATAACAGAGTTAGAGAATTTGACTAATGATCGCTTGGCTTCACAATTCGGAAATATTTTTTTCTTACCCAAAGAGGACTGGGTAGTTGGTGTACCCAATGCAACAGTGATCATGGCTGCATACTGTTATCCGAGACCTTTTGGGGGTCGTTTTAACGATAGCTCTCTTGGAGCATGGTATGCATCTTTTAAACTAGAAACTGCTTTTAAAGAACTAACGTTTCACATAAAAAAAGAGCTTCAAGAAGTTAAACAATTTACCCCAATAGAACTACGGCAATATTTATCAGACTTTAAAGATCACTTTATTGATGCTCGGGCTGATAACTGGAAAGTCTTAGGAATTTATGCTGATGATAGCTATACGGAATCGCAAAAATTCGCGCAAGAGCATCGTCTTAAAGGTGCTGCAGGCATTATATATAACAGCGTCAGAGATAATGGCGGATCTTGTATAGCCTGTTTTAAACCTAAAAAGGTTCTTAATGTGCGCCAAGGTAAGCACTTCAGAATTAACTGGGATGACCATGAAGAGCCAATTATTTCTACTTTAGGAATAGAGTAGATAACCTTTAGTACAAAAAAAATCTGTATTCAATAAAACATTCCAAGTTCCAATTTCGCTGCATCAGACATCATTGTATGATTCCAGGGTGGATCAAATACGATTTCTACTTCTACTTCTGATACTTTTGGTAGCGCTTGGATTTTGCTTTTGACTTCGGCAGCGATGGTTGGGCCCATGCCACATCCTGGAGCGGTGAGGGTCATCTTGATTAGGATATTATACTGCTCATTAACTTCATTGATTTCACATTCATATACCAAACCTAAATCTACAATATTCACTGGTATTTCTGGATCGTAGCAACTTTTCATTTGAGACCAAGCTAGTTCTTCTATCGTGCAATTTTCGAGTTCTTCTTCGCTCATTTGCAATTGCACTGGTTTGCCTAGGGCATCTGCGTCTTTATTATCAATGCGCGCTAAATTACCGTAAATATTTACGGTATAGGATCCGCCTAGTGATTGGGTGATGGTGACTTCGGTGCCTTCTTGTAAGTAAATTCTGGCACCAGAAGGAATCAATAAAGCATTTACATCACGTTTTAAAAAAATAATTTCGTTATCGGTCATTACACTTATTCATCTGGAAGATTAAAACTTTCGCCGCAACCGCATAAATTTGCAGCATTCGGATTATGAAAAATCATTTTAGTTTGGCCCAAACCTTGGTCAACAAAGTCGATGACAGTTCCTTGTAAATACGGAGCAGAATTTCTGTCAATACAAACCGTCACATCTTCAATGTTGAATTTAAGATCATCTTCATTTACTTCTTTGATTATCTCAGGACGATAGGCATAGCCTGAACAACCCGTTTTCTTAACAGCCAAGCGAAATGCACTTGCTTTTTCAGCGGCAATGGAATTTCGAATATGAGCTAGTCCACCGGGTGTAAAACTAATAACATTTGACTCCATGATTACCTCGATTATTCGGTTGATACTGCTTCAGGATTGTTTTCTAACGCTGCGATTAAAGTGTGCCATGCAAGTGTCGCGCACTTAACTCTAGCCGGGAATTCTAGCACCCCTTTCAACACTGCTAATTTTCCTAGTGCCGCTAAATCTTGTTCTTCATCTAGCGTCACCATTTGACGAAATGCTTGAAAAAGTTGCTTAGCATCTGCAACGGATTTTTGCTTCACGGCTTCAGTCATTAAAGAAGTGGAAGCCATTGAAATCGCACAGCCAGAACCATTAAAACCAATATCAACAATCTTCTCGCCTTCTAAGTTGATATATAAAGATAAACGGTCACCACATAATGGATTGAAACCTTCTTTGCAATGGCTTGCTTGCGGCAACTGTTTATAATTTCTTGGCTTTCGACCATGATCCAAAATTAATGATTGATATAGCTCACGAAGATCAGACATTATCAAACAACCTTATTAATTTAAGTAATGCCTCATTAAGTGCTTCAACATCATCAACCGTGTTATATAACGCAAAAGAAGCCCGAGCTGTTGCAGGCACTTTAAAACGATCCATCAAAGGCATCGCGCAATGATGACCTGCTCTGATCGCAACGCCTTCATGATCTAAAACCGTGCCAATATCATGTGGATGTATATCTTTTAAAGTGAATGATAGAACGGGAGCTTTATGTGTGGCAGTCCCAATAATTTTTAATCCTGGAATTTTACTTAAGTGTTCAGTTGCCACCGCCAACAATTTTTCTTCGTGGGATTGTATCGTTGCCATTCCGATTTCTTGTAAAAAAGAGATGGCACTTGCCAGACCGATTACATCAGCGATATTAGGCGTTCCCGCTTCAAATTTATGAGGCAATTTATTATAGATACTTTTCTCAAATGTGACCTGGGTAATCATATCACCGCCACCTTGGTAAGGAGGCAATTGTTCTAACCAATGACTCTTAGCGTATAAAACGCCAACACCAGTAGGTCCATACATTTTATGGCTGGAAAATACGTAAAAATCGCAATCTAATTCTTGTACATCTACAGTTAGGTGCGGTACAGCTTGAGCACCGTCAATCATGACAGGAACATTATGTTCATGTGCCAGAACAATCATTTTTCTTATTGGATTAATGGTTCCTATTGCATTAGACGCGTGGCTAATAGATACCATCTTTGTGTTTTTAGTAAAAAGCTTCTGGTAGGCATCCAAATCAAGTTCACCACTGTCCATTACTGGAATGATTTTAATTTCAATGCCGATTTGATCACGAACCATTTGCCACGGCACGATATTAGAGTGATGTTCCAATTCGCTTAAGATTATTTCATCGCCTTTTTTCAGTTGAGAGCGCCCAAAAAGCGCGGCGATCATGTTGATGCCGTCAGTCGCGCCTTTGGTAAAAATTATTTCATGACTGTGTTTAGCATTAATAAAATCTTTAATTATCTCACGCGATTTCTCAAAGCTATTTGTGGCCCGAACACTTAAGGTATGCACTCCGCGGTGAATATTAGCATTATCATGCTGATAATAATGCATGATTGCATCTAGCACGAAGTTCGGCTTTTGAGTCGTCGCGGCATTATCCAAATATACCAACGGGTTATTATTAATATATTGGCGCAGTACTGGAAAATGATTTTTTAACTGCGACAGATTAACATCTGCCTTTGGCTTTTCAATGACTTCATTCATAACAATGCTCTTCGCAGTAACTAGTGATTATATTTTTTATGGCAGCTGCAATTTTCTGATTAGGTATCGTCACCAAGGTATCGTTAATAAACGCTGTCAATAACAACTGGTAGGCCAGTTCTTTAGCAATTCCACGCGATTGCAAATAAAAGAGCATTTCCTTATCTAGCTGACCAACCGTTGCACCGTGACGACATTTCACATCATCAGAATAGATTTCAAGTTCAGGCTTAGTATTAACATCGCACTCAGCAGAAAGCAGCAGATTCTTATTCTGCAAATTAGCAACCGCTTGTTTAATGTGTTTACTAACAACAATTTTACCATTAAAAACAGCGCGACTCTTATTGGCAACCACACCTTTATAAAACTCTTCGCTGGTCGTGTGATCTGCTTCGTGATAAACATAAGTATGAACATCATGATGCTGTTGCTTGAACGGCAAATATAAGCCATGCATCGCAATTGCTGCTTCCACACCAGAAAGATGGCAATGAATATCTTCTCGTGCCAGCTGGCTTCCGAGGTTAATGTGATGCAGATGGACCTTACTATTTTTTCTTTGGGTAATTTCTAGATTACCAAAATGATACGAAGACCTATTTTGATTCTGTATTTTAATATATTGAATGCGCGCATCTTGTTCGGCATGCAATTGCGTCATGGTATTCGTCAGATAAACGTCATCGTTTTGACTAATGTGTTCTTCTATAATAGTGATATCGGCACCAGGTTCTGCAACAATGATATTACGCAAGCTCGCAAGACTCTGATTAGAATTAGAAGAATTAAGATACAACAAGTGCACTGGCTTATCTAAGATCGTATTCTGCTTCACTTTGATAAACGCACCGTCTTTAAGACAGCCATCATTAAGATAGGCAAACACATTACCATGCGCTGTTTTTGCTAAATAAGATTTGGTTTCAGTGAATCTAGCACTTAGATTTGAACATTCCCAATCTATTGCTTGGGAAGGAATCACTGACAACTCTGCGACAAAATGACCATCGATAAATACTAAGCGATAATGTTCTTCATTAATGAAATACTGTTCAAGATCGTTATTAGTCGTTGGACGCGACGCAAAATGAAAACGTTGTGCTTTGAGTGGTGTTAAGTTCGTATACTTCCAATGCTCATGCTTTAAGGTGGGCAAACCTTGTTGGACAAAATTATCAAATTGGTGTCTACGTATTTCTGAAAATTCGTCATTGCCACTGTTACCAAAATGCTCTTGCCATTCTTGCACTAAGTTCTGTAAGAAAACTTCATTCATACTTAAATCTCCTCACAAACCCCTTGTTCAATGTTATCTATCCAACCATAGCCTTGCTCTTCTAATTCTAATGCAAGTTCCTTGCCACCTGATTTGACAATTTTACCATTGGCTAAAACATGAACATAATCCGGTACAATATAATTCAATAGTCTTTGGTAGTGGGTCACAACAACAAAAGCGGTTTTGCCATTACGTAAACTATTTACACCTTTAGCAACAGTTTGTAACGCGTCAATATCAAGACCAGAATCAGTCTCATCTAACACAGCAAGCGAAGGCTCTAGCAATAGCATTTGTAGAATTTCGTTGCGCTTTTTCTCACCGCCTGAAAAGCCAGCATTTACGCAGCGCTTTAAAAACATCTCGCCCATGTCTAACTCTTTCAATTTAGCTTTAGCTAATTGTAAAAAATCAACAGCGTCTAGCTCTTCTTGGCCGCGTTGTCTTCGAACACTGTTCACCGCTGTCTTTAAAAAATACATGTTATTGACACCAGGTATTTCTATCGGATACTGGAAAGCCAAAAATAATCCCGCTGCAGCGCGTTCTTCTGGGCTTAATTCCAATAAATCATGCTCTAGAAATTTTATTTGTCCTTCGGTCACCTCATAATTGTCACGACCAGCAAGCACATTTGCGAGCGTACTTTTTCCAGAACCGTTTGGACCCATGATGGCATGCACTTCGCCGGGATTAACGACCAGATTAATACCTTGTAAAACCTGTTTTTGTTGAACTTTTGCTTTTAGATTTTCAATCTTTAACATGTATGACCTCATCTTAACCGATGCTATTTTCTAAACTTACTTCGAGTAACTTTTGAGCTTCTACCGCAAACTCAAGAGGTAATTCTTTGAATACCTCTTTACAGAAACCATTAACAATTAACGAGATTGCATCTTCGGTACTAATGCCTCGTTGCTGACAATAAAACAATTGATCTTCACCAATCTTAGAGGTAGAGGCCTCATGCTCAACGTGTGCTGTTTTATTTTTAATTTCGATATATGGAAATGTATGGGCAGCGCTTTTGTTGCCTAATAATAACGAATCACACTGAGTATAGTTACGGGCATTAGTAGCCATCGGTGCAACTCTAACTAGACCGCGGTAAGTATTTTCTCCATAACCTGCAGAAATACCTTTAGAAATAATTGTGCTACTCGTATCTTTGCCAATGTGGACCATCTTCGTTCCAGTATCGGCTTGCTGGTAATTATTAGTTAGCGCCACCGAATAAAATTCACCCGTAGAATTATCACCTTGCAAAATGACACTCGGATATTTCCAAGTAATGGCTGATCCAGTTTCAATTTGAGTCCACGAAATTTTGGAATTTCGTCCCTGACACAAGCCACGTTTCGTGACGAAATTATAAATTCCGCCAACACCATTTTTGTCACCTGGATACCAGTTTTGAACAGTTGAATATTTAATGTTTGCCCCTTCGTGAGCAATTAATTCTACTACTGCTGCGTGCAGTTGGTTTTCATCACGCATCGGAGCGGTACAACCTTCAAGATAGCTTACATAGCTAAAGTCATCGGCAATAATCAATGTTCGTTCAAATTGGCCAGTTTTCGCTGCATTAATTCGAAAATAAGTAGAAAGCTCCATCGGGCAGCGCACACCTTTAGGGATATAAACAAAGGAGCCATCACTAAAGACTGCTGAATTTAATGCCGCAAAAAAGTTGTCACGATAAGGTACAACGGTTCCAAGATATTTTTTGATGAGTTCCGGATGGTGTTGAACTGCTTCGGAGAAAGAACAGAAAATGACACCTGCTTCGGCTAATTTTTCTTTAAATGTAGTCGCCACTGACACACTATCAAATACTGCATCTACTGCAACGCCGGCGAGTTTTTCGTACTCATGCAGCGGAATCCCAAGCTTTTTATAAGTTTCCAACAAAGCAGGATCGACTTCATCAAGGCTTTTAGGGCCATCTTGCTGTGACTTTGGTGCTGAATAATAGACAATATCTTGATAGTCAATGTCAGGAAATGAAACATGAGCCCATTTGGGTGGCTTTAAAGTAAGCCAGTGGCGATAAGCTTCTAAGCGCCAGTTCAGCAAAAATTCTGGCTCGTTCTTTTTCGCCGAAATTGCACGGATAGTTTCCTCAGATAAACCAGGCTGGATCGCTTCGGATTCAATCTCAGTGATGAAACCATGTTCATAATTTTTATTAACGACTTCATCTAAATAATCAATTTCGGATGCCATATCAATACCAGTCTGTAGTTGATGTTTCGGTTAAGGTTAAACCCTGTGTTATCAATGGATGTTGAGCTAGTGACTTGGTCATATCTGCCAACGTCAAACTTTGCAAAGCGGTTAAAATGACTTTATTAATTAAGCGCCAATTATCACGAATTGCACAGATGGCATCTTGTGAACAAGTGAAGCCTGAAGCGTTGCACTCAGTTAACGCCGGTTGACCATCTAAAGCAGCAATAACTTGCGCAACTGTGATCTCCGAAGGCTGTCGAGCCAACCGATAACCACCCTCAGAACCTCTCACCGAGATAATAAGCTCTGCTGCCACTAGCATTTTCAGAATCTTACTGACCGTTGGCAGTGCAATATGAACTTTCTGTGAAATTTTGCTAGCACTCATAAGAACCATCGGCTCCCTTGCAAAGCAATTCATGATCACAGTGCCATAATCTGCTATTTTTGTGATTCGTAGCATAATAATACCATTAAAATGGGTGGCTATATAGTACCAAAGTTGTCCTGATTGACAAGGAAAGAACTATCTTTTTTGATAATTTATGAGGTTGATGGTATAGACAAGGGTTTGGTTAGCTGGAATGTAGCCGGGGATTCCTCTGACGCCATAACCAAGCGCTGGAGGAACATAGATTACCCAAACTGAACCAGGCTGCATTTGCATTAAAGCCAATTGCCAACCTGGGATCACAGAAGCGAGGCTGACGGTTACAGGCTTTCCTTGGAAATGTTGCTGGTCAAACACCTTGCCATTCAAGAATTGGCCTTTATAGAAGACAGTGACTAGGTCTCTCATTTTAGGAGGCTCACCAACGCCATTACGAATAACATAATATTGCAACCCGCTTGCCATAGTAACCACACCGACCCGTAACTTATTTTTCGCCATAAATAAATCACCTAGCTCTTTATTCAGCTGAGGGTCATTGCTTACCAACGCATATTGATCATTTCGCTTTTTTTGCTGGCACGATTGCAAGCTAAAGCACAATAAAGGGATTGCTAATAGGATCAATAATAACCGGTGCATGCTACTCTCCGTGTAGGGGCTGAAGCGATTATCGTGATATGGTTTGGAGATGTAAAGGGCAATGTAGCACCCATTTACTTTTCTTCATCGTACACGTTCCCGTTCCCGTTCACGTTCCCGAACCTTACAGACCATTTGGATAGAACCTGGAACGGAAACTAAGTCATCGATGGCCTATATGATTCGGGAACGGGAACGGGAACGGGAACGTGTACGATATGAGCAATCGAAAATTTCGAGCCGCACCTAACTTTGTGTATACTTACCATTTTGTAATCGAGGCAACCCATGGCAGATATTCTTCATCAACTAACAATCAAGACCAACCCATCTCAACTTTATCATGCGTTAACCGATAAAAAGGGATTGATGGGATGGTGGACTCGGGATGTGAGTCTTGAGCCCATGGTTAATTCCATCGCTCAATTTACCTTTGAACATGGTAAAGCCGAGGTTAGGTTAAAAATTGTCAAACTTATTCCGAATAGATCTGTGGTTTGGCATTGTCTGAATGGTTTTCCAGAATGGGAAGATACACAAATTGCGTTTGATATCGAAGCGACTCGAGAAGGTTGTATCCTGCATTTTTCACAACGTGGTTGGCGACGCACGACTGGCAGCTATGCCAAATACAATTTTGAGTGGGCGAAATATTTAGTCAGCTTGCGCAATTACTTGGAAAAAGGCAAAGGTTTTCCAGCTCGCTAAACTCTAACTTCTATACAATTTTCTTTTATTTTTTGCACTTGGAGCAGACATGAAAAAAAAAGTTTTATTAAGTGGTATCCAACCTTCGGGTAACCTGATGATTGGTAACTACATTGGTGCAATAAAATATTGGGTTGAGCTGCAAAAAAATTATCAGTGCTATTTTGCTTTAGTAGATCTGCACACTATTACTGTAAAACAAGATCCACAAGTATTGCGCAATCGTTGTTATGATTTTTTAGCTTTATATATAGCAAGTGGCATAGATCCCGAACAAAACACTATTTTTGTACAATCCCACGTCTTAGCACATGCCCAACTTGCATGGCTGCTTAATTGCTACACCTATATGGGTGAATTAAGTCGAATGATACAATTTAAAGAGAAATCTGCACGGTTTAGCACTAACATCAATGTTGGACTATTTGATTATCCGGTATTGCAAGCAGCAGATATATTACTTTATGACACAGAAGTTGTCCCTGTAGGACAAGACCAAAAACAACATTTAGAATTAGCAAGAGATCTAGCGATTCGTTTTAACAATCTTTATGGTGAAGTTTTTGTGGTTCCCGAGCCATTCATTCCGCCAATAGGTGGCAGAATCATGAGTCTTCAAGATCCCACCAAGAAGATGTCGAAATCAGATGATAACGAAAATAATTATATTGCGCTGTTAGATCCGCCAGAGGTTATTCGCAAAAAAATTATGAGATCAGTCACCGATTCTGGCAGCGACATTCGTAATGATCCAGAAAAACCGGGCATTTCTAATTTGTTAGCGTTGTATTCTACTATTGCCAACCAGACAATCCCTGATTTAGAGAAAAAATATCAAAACCAAGGTTATGGCGTATTTAAAAAAGATATCGCAGAAAGCCTGGTCGAATTTTTAGCACCATTACAAGAAAGGTTTTATGCTCTGCGAGGCGACAGTGAGAAAATGCGAAAAATCTTAGAACATGGCGCCAATCAAGCAAATAAAAAAGCCATGCAAAAATTACAACAGGTGCAAGACTGCATTGGTTTCATTCCAAGCACCACCAAGCAAATGGAAACTGTTTAGGTATGAAACATACCTATTTGTTTTATGATATTGAGACAACAGGCTTAAATAAAACGTTCGATCAAATAATCCAATTCGCTGCCATTCGAACTGACTTAGAATTGAATGAACTTGAACGATATGAATTTTTTATCAGACTAAACAAGGATGTTATTCCATCTCCCAAAGCGCTAATCACGCATAGAATTTCACTTAAGCACTTAGCATCAGGAATCAGCGAATGCGAAGCTATTCAAAAAATACATAGATTATTTAACACACCAGGGACTATTTCGTTAGGTTACAACACACTCGGTTTTGATGATGAATTTATTCGTCTAGCCTTTCATCGAAATTTATTACCACCCTATACTCACCAGTATGCTAATAATTGTTCTCGCATGGATATTTATCCAATGACAGTCGCCTGGTATCTTTTTAAAAATGAACACTTAAAATGGCCAGAAGCTGATTTAAAACTAGAAAGCATCGCACGTGCCAATAATTTCCTACAGGGACAAGCACATAACGCGATGGCGGATGTCGATGCCACGTTATCTTTAGCACGTTGTTTTTTTAAGGAACAAGCCACCTGGCAATATCTGCGTGGTTTTTTTGATAAACAAACTGATATGGAACGTTGCGAAGCAATTAGCAAAGCAGGCTCTCCTCCTTTAGCAATTATCATTGATGGAAAATTTGGTGCACAGCAACAATATCAATCTGCAGCAACACCACTAGGCCTTCATCATCATTATAAAAATCAGACATTATGGTTGCGCTTAGATCACAGCGATTCACAAGAGATGAATAGTGAAAACTTTGTAGAAAAAACTTGGGTGATTAATAAAAAACCTGGTGAACCAAGTTTAGTACTTCCCATGAAAGATCGCTTTATGAAGAGTTACTTACAAAGCAAACAGAAAGACATTATTAATCTAGCAACACGCTTGCCAAGAGAAGCAGAATTATGGCAAAAAATAAATGATCACTACCGCCATTATACCTACCCTAAAATTGATAACCTGGATCCTGCCGGCAAACTTTACAGCGCTGGATTTTTATCTTTTCAAGAACAAGAACTATGCAAACAGTTTCATCTTGCAGATTGGAGTTCGAAGGCGGCGTTAATTGCTAATTTCCAAAGTGATTATTTAAAAGATTTAGCTGTAAGAATGATTGGGCACGTCGATGAACAATTACTGCCAGAACCGCTTCGTATTAAATATCAAACTTATTGCCACTGCGTTCATTCTGGCCAAAATGAAACAGTAGATCACACAGGAAAAAAACGTTACACAAGGCACGATGCACTTCAAGATATTCTTTATCTTGAAACAGATCAGACTCTTGATCTTGAACAACAAAGTCTTTTGCAAGAACTTAAAGAGTTGTGTCATGCACCTTTTTAATTACTCAACCGGCCCATGATTAATCGGTGAAGGCTCGTCCTTTGTTTCTTCTGAAGGCTTTTCTGGTCCACCTGTCACAACTTGAGCAACAGGAGAAAACTTATGTAAAGCCTTATATATTTTCTCATAAATATCGGCCGCCTCTTTTTTCTCCTTTTTAGCGTCAAAGAGCGAAGTTTCTATTTCTTGAATTAAACTAGTTTTTTCTACTTCAGAACCCGCAACAATTGCGACCTTATGAACTTGTTTTAGCAATGCCATCAATAAAACAATATCTTCCTGAATCTTAGTTTGCAGATCATGCGCCAACTCTAACTGTGTTGGAATAAAGGAGTGAAATTTATTCACTTCATTATGGAGACTTCGAATTTTTTGTGTATGTGCAAGGACATCTGCACGGTAATTCAGAAAAGTTCGTTTATGTTCGTCAAGGCGGATAGCAATATTTCGGCAATCGTCTTGGTACTGATTTTCAATCTTGGTAACTTTGGCCAATATAGGTTGATTAACTTTTTCATTGAGATAAGTCGTCATTCCTAAAACTTGGCTACTGGCAACGTTTAGTTTATTTAGCACTCGCTGCTGTCGCGTTTCAACTCGATGTTGATAATACATTGAAATACCCGCAGCAATGAGACCTACACCTAAGGCTGCAACAGCAATCGGCCAACCCACGGCAGTCACCGCCGCCATACTGCCTAATACCACTGCAGCGACGGTGATTACTGAGCCTGATCCTCCTAGTAAGCCACCAATGCCCGCTAGAGCAGTCGACAACCACTTAACGCCGGTATGCAATTCGATTTTTTTAGGCTTGATTAATTGTCCAAGCTGCTCTCGATAAAGATTAAAATTTGCACTGAGTTGGTCATCACGCAGCTTAGGCAAAAGGGCGTTAAAACCAAAATTTATCTTACTTAGATCGTCATCCTGATGATGTGAGTCTAATAAAGCGAACTTAGAGA
The DNA here is from genome assembly GCA_002429595.1 of Coxiellaceae bacterium UBA6002. GTDB lineage: Bacteria > Pseudomonadota > Gammaproteobacteria > UBA6002 > UBA6002 > UBA6002. Next base: position 758 of record DJAM01000068.1, on the reverse strand, counting down.
CAGCATCCTCCTCTTGGCCAAATAACATCTGAATTTTTTCGTTAATATTCGCGCCATCTAGCACAGACAAAGTCGCTGTCAGACGTTCAATAAGTTCTTTTTTAGTTGTTACAAGACTATCTCGATTTTTCTGCAAGTCTTCAATTTTGTGCTGAATATGAATTTTTTCTTCGTTATCTTTTATTTGTTCTAAAAGTAAACCCAAACGGGCAATTTCCTCGCCAATATGATGTTCGGTTTCTAAAAGCAGTTGGTAATTCCTCATTGATTCTAAGATAGATCTCTTTAATTCTGCGATTTTTTTCTCAAGATCATCTTTCAGGCCTTTTAGCTTTTGCTCATCCTTCCAAATCCGATAGTAAGTTAGACCCAGAGCTAAAGCAGCAAACAGTACCGCACCAGCCACCGCAGCAAGTAGCTCAACAATGAACGCAGCGGTAATGCCAACCAAGGTCAACGCAGTAATCACAACCACACTAGCACCAATACCGCCACCACCGCCCTCGACGGTTCTAAGCCCTAAGGAAAAGGCATTGCGAATTTTACTTGCCTCAACAACTTTATCTAGTTGACTTAGATTCAATTTTTCTTTATCACGCATGATAAATAATCCTATTAATGCTGTTACTATTATTGTAACTCTAAAAGCTTAACAAATGGTTAGCATCATGGAGAAAGTGCTAGTTTTTCTGTCATTCCCGCGCACCTGTCATTCCCGCGTAGGCGGGAACCTATTTGAGGAGTGGCTTCAAGCATGG
>DJAM01000107.1 GCA_002429595.1 Coxiellaceae bacterium UBA6002 | reverse complement strand
ATTTCGTGGGGATCCCTCAGTACTTGACCCCTTAACTCCAAGGCATCTTGGTCTTCCTCAAACAGCAATTCCCCTTCAGATTATTGAAAAGTTGCAAGGATAAATTTTTATCTATAATAAAAATATTCTTAACAATTGGAAGCAATATGAAGGAGCTAATAGCTATCCCAGTTTATAACGAAGAGCATAATCTTGAAGCAGTTCTTCAAAAAGCACGACGTTATAGCCAAGAAATTTTAGTTATCAATGACGGCTCGACGGATGGCACCGCCAAATTGCTTGCTCAACAAAGCGGATTGCACATTGTGAATCATGCGTATAAAGAAGGTTATGGTGCTGCTATTCTCTCTGCATTCACCTATGTACTTGATCATGACATCGATATCTTAATCACGCTTGATGGCGATGGCCAACATGACCCATCTTATATTCCCGAATTTTTGCGCGAAATTCAAAATGCGGATCTTGTACTTGGTAGCCGATATCTTCGACATTTTGAGCAAAATACTCCAACACCAAAAGAACGATATCAAATTAATCGAATGATCACTCAGGAGCTGAATCAATGTTTGAAACTTAAATTAACTGACGTTTTTTGCGGCTTTATAGCATATCGTCGATCAGTGCTCAAGCAACTACATCTCACAGAGATGGGATATGGCATGGTATTACAAGTGTGTGTTCACGCAGCTCGACTTGGCTTGCGAATAAAAGAAGCGGCTATACCTAGACTCTATCTTGATCCTAACCGAAAGTTCGGCGGTAAACTTAATGATACTGACACTCGTATAGCCTTTTATCGACGAGTGATCTCTAATGCCTTAAGTGACGATATTAAATAGAACTATTAGAAGAATAATATTGATTACCACCAGAGTCTTTGGCTTTATACATAGCTTTATCTGCACTTTTCATTAACTCCGTAATATCTCTACCATTCTGAGGATAGATGGCTATACCAATGCTCGCCGTGATTTGTAATTGCTGCTTATTAATTGTTATAGGTTGATTAATGATCATAAGAATTTTTTCTGCAGCAATGGCGGCATCATGAGGTAAGCTAATTTCAGTTAACACAATAATAAATTCATCTCCTCCTGTGCGTGCCACAATATCATCTTTGCGAGACGAATGGCTCAATCTTATTCCTATTTCTTTCAGTAGTGCATCGCCAACATCATGACCCAGCGTATCATTAATTCTTTTGAACTTATCCAAATCAACAAACATGATCGCAAATGACCGAGCATGTCGTTGTGCTGATGCTAAAGTTTCTTGCAACCGCTCTAACAAATATTGACGATTGAATAATCCTGTTAAGATATCATGATATGCCAAGTTATGAATTTTATTCTTTGCACGTATCCGTTCATTAATATCTTCAATTTGAATAATAAAATACTTAGGTTCACCAGTTAACGTATCACGCAAAATAGAACGTGTGAGTTCTATCCAAGAAATTGTACCATCTTTGCGAACATGTCGTTTCTCGATGTGATAGTAACGCTCTTTTCCTTCAATAAGTTTTCGTATATTAGCTATGTCTGTGGCTAAATCATCCCGGTAGGTAATATCTTTAAAATTCATTTTTTCTAATTCTTCTTTTTTATAACCGGTGATTTCACAAAGTGCTCGATTTACCTTCAGAAATTTACCTTCTAATGATTGCATTGCCATGCCAATCGGCGCGTTATCCATGATGGTTCGAAAAAGAGCTTCGCTTTCTTGCAAAGCTTTTTCAGTGCGTTTTCGATCTGTAATATTAAATATCGTCGACCGATTCATCACATAACGACCACCTGAAGTCCTATTCCCTGTGGCATTTAATAGAACGGTAAAGATGGAGCCATCCTTGCGTCGCATTTCTACTTCGATATCATTCAAAAAACCTTGGTTATTAAATATTTTTGCATTTTCTTGAAAAATCATCGAGCTTTCTGGCGTGAGTAAATCAGTAAATTTCATCTTACCGATAACTTCTTCACGCATATAACCTAACCACTGCAACTCGGTTGCATTCATTCGGATAAAATAATCATTTGCATCTAAAGAGTGATAACCGCAAGGAGCATTTTCATAAAGATCTGCAATTTCTTGGGCTGATCTTTGTAACTTTTCTTCATCTGATTTACGTTCCGAAATATCCTCAACTTGAGCAATAAAATACAGAGGTGTACCTATTATTTGATCTCTTAATAGAGAACGTGTTACTTGAACCCAAATTATTCGACCGTCTTTGCGAACGTATCGTTTTTCCATACGGTAATGGGTTATTTTGCCTTCCAATAGCTCTTGCACTTTGACAATATTAGCAGGTAAATCTTCACGATAGGTAATATCTTGATAAGTGAGATTTTCGAGCTCTTTTTCAGAATACCCAGTAATGATGCAAAGCGCTTGATTGACTTGAATAAACTGACCATTGATCGCTACCGTAGCCATACCAACTGGCGCATTATCCATGATATTGCGAAAACGTTCTTCACCTTCCTGTATAGACTTTTCCATTTGCTTGCGCTCAGTAATTTCTTCAACTTGAGCGATAAAATAGCTGGGACTTCCTGTAGCGACATCGCGGACAATGGAGCGAGTTACTTGGACCCAGATAATTTTATTATCCTTCCGAATATAACGTTTATCCAAACGGTAAGATTGATTTGCTCCATCCAACAATTGTTGCACATTGGCTGCATCGATAGCTAAATCTTCAGGATAGGTCAGCTTTTTATAGTTCATGCTCACCAGCTCTTCCTTGCTATAACCAGTTATCTTGCAATAAGCCGAATTGACTTTGATCAGTTGACCATCAATAGATACCGTCACGATACCAATAGGGGCTTGCTCAATAATAGTATTGAGATATTCTTCCCTTTGTTGTAAAGCTCGTTCCGATAGAGTTTGATCATCTTTAGCTGGCATTGAAGATTTTGAATGAAAATTCTTGTTTGTAGACATTTGTTTTCCTTAAACTACCACTTTAAAGTTGAAGTTTTTCCTTCAAAAGATGTATTATCTTTTCGGATGTCTCAGGTCGGGAGACATAATAGCCTTGAATTTCGTCGCAACCATTCTGCCGCAGAAATTCTAATTGCTCCTTGGTTTCAACCCCTTCCCCTAATGATCGTATACCCAAACTTTTTGTCATCGCTATAATGGCTAATATAACGCTCACATCCCTAGGATTCTGACTGATGAAGTTTATAAATGAGCGGTCAATTTTAAGCTTATCAATAGGAAGTTGGGTTAGATAACTCAAACTAGAATAACCTGTACCGAAATCATCAATCACCAGGGAAATACCAATATTTTGGAGTTCTTGCAAAACTCTTATCACCTGATCGGTGCCTTCGAGAATGGTGCTTTCTGTTATTTCTAATTCCAGTACCTTGGGTTCAAGATCATTTTGTTCAAGAATTTTTGCAATTTTGGCCACAGCATTCGTTTGCAAAAGTTGTTTAGACGTGAAATTAACAGCCATACGGATAAAAAAGCCTTGCTTCTGCCAAGCTTTGGCTTGGGTGCAGGCAGTAGAAAGTACCCAATCGCCAATAGTTAACAATAAACCTGTTTCCTGAGCAATAGGAATAAATTCTTGAGGTGGGGTAAGCCCTAATTTTGGGTGTTGCCAGCGAAGCAGCGCTTCTACCCCGATAATTTTTTCGGTTGCAAGCTCAATGAGCGGTTGGTAGTGAAGTTCAAATTCATTATTTTCTAATGCATGACGTAAACTTGTTTCTATCATCAGATGCTTCCCGATTAAAAGCTAAGTTACGCTCTAGCCATTCCGAAGATGGCGGTATTGGGGGATTTGAAAAGAATGTTTTTGGGTATTTACGCATTCATATATTATAGTTACTTTATTTAGTGGAATGTAAGGCGGCTCAGTGACTAGCTGTATTTTCGAATGAGTAATGACTGCTTCTTATAGTATAACTACATGGGTCGTTCCCATTTTTCCTCGTCTTTCGGGTGAGTTTCGACTATCACGCTCAATTTTTTATCTTGAAAATAAAATGCATTGTTGGTACATTTGTGTAAATTGTTGTTTGTTTTCATTAGATTCAACCTCATCTTAATTTTCTCCTGTTACATTAGGTAGTAGTATATGCATAAGCATTTAGTGTCAGTTTTTACACATCAAGACATCATGTCTATTTTAAGCGCAGATTTTGGAATTAAGGATTTTGCAAGCCTCTCACAAAGTTGTAGGTTTTTCAGAGGTGCTGTGAAAGATATCTATTTAGCTCGCCTAGAGCAGTTATTATTGGATATAGACGCTGTTGAAAAAATGAGTCTTCCTGTTATTAGCAAGTGTATTGACTTTGTGAAAGCTCATAATCCTGATAAAGCTTACATATTACTTAACTCCATAGTAGATGACGAAGTTAAATTTTGTTTAAATCCGTGGAGTAGACCTCGTAGTACCACTATAAGGGTACCCTCTCTTGAGGACTTTCAAGAAGAGGTTCCAGCCTTAGCTCATGATGATATGGTTCCAAAGGAAGAGGTCAAGCCAAGAGTGCTTCTGCTAGAAGAAATGCTGATCGAAAAATTTGGACTTTCAGGTTTTTTTGGAGAACGAACTGCAGCTTTGATGAATGAAGCCCGAACAGTAGTCTATCTTGCCACTTTACAAGCTGTGTTGGCAAGTAACCCTAAAGATCAATCACTCCGACTAATCAATCTCTATTTCAATTGGTTAGCACATAAAAACTTTGGAAAAAACCCAGAGAGGCATTTGGAACGTAAAAATAAAGTTATTTATTCACGCTTTCTAAATAAGCCTATTGAGACTTTAATCGCTGAATTTGTAAATATTCAGCGTCAAGATCAAAATATCACAACCTTAACTAAATTGCTTAGTCTATTTTTCGGCTCAATGAAATCTAAATTTTCTTCGTCAGGGCTTTATGAAATTCATGATCCTTGGACTATGTCTGCAACAGAAGATCAGCTCGATAGTTTTACAGAACAAGATCCAATCATTAAACCTAAACCTTCTAATCCTATTCATGTTTTGATCGACCAATGGCTGGAATTCGAATACAAATATTTTAAGAATGTCGATAAACTTGATGAGAATACAATTCGATTATTAAAGAAATTTGCAAATGATTTTTTTAGTTATTTACAGTTGCAATGTGAACTACTTCGAAAAGCTGATCTCCTCTTTCCAAAAAAGGATGTGGTGTATTTCGAAAATGACAAATTATATATTTTAGAAATTGAGGTTCAAAAGCTCATAAATAGCCATGTGGAAAGCAGATTTGAAGATGCAGAAGGTGCAGTGAGTAAAGACTCAATCATAGCTGAGCTAACTGCAGCGGTAGATCAAGAAATAGCTAAGTTGAAATCTCTTAGTCATTATCAAAGTAGTAGCATGCCGCTCAAGAGGGCATAGCTCTTGCTTGAAGCTTTCACTAGTTGGTGTTATTTAATCCTTTTCATTTCGTAGTCATCGGCTGGTAGATCGTCGTAGTCCCCCTTTTCCAGGTCCTTTTCTGACTTACCGAGTAAACCAAAGGAATCGTACTGCTTGCTGAAAGTTGTTAATTCTTGCGGCAGTGCGTGATAGGTTCCACCGTTGGAATCAGTCGATTGTATTTCCTCTCTGACGCCATTAGTGTCCTCTATTGCTCTTCTCATAAATTCTAAAGTCTCTTCTTTTCGAGAATTCTTCTTTAGTCTTTCAACCAATAACCAACCCCCAATCATGATGACTGCAGCTAGCGCTATAGCCCCAAAAATCACGGCTAACCTTCGAAGATCACTATCAGAATCAAATAATGTCGCGTATAAAACAATTATTCCTATCATTAGGACAGTTGCAATGCCTCTGGGTATAAAAAAATACTTCACTGATGGGACAGGTGGCTCATAATTAATCTGGCCTAAAGGTGTATCTCCTACTAAAATAGCCATCGACTCAGAATCTTGTCGATCATAAACCATATCAATAGCTGAACGATTTTTCCAGATGTCCTTCCAATATGGGTTTGCTCCTAATTCAAGAACCGGCTTTATAAAATGCTGATTACCGCTTGCGACAGCTTCTTGTAGCAGAAGATCAAGAGCCTTTTGTTCATTCGGGGTAGTATTTGTATGTTGAGCACTCTTTGCTTCTTGAATAAATAGATCAAATAAATTCTGGTTATTATTTAGTATTGTGTAAGTTAGTGGTGTTTCTAATTTGCTTTGATATTTAGTCGGAGATATTTTTTTGACTAAAAATTCCGCTACTTCAGCATGGTTTTCTTGTGCAGCATAATGCAAGGCAGTTGTCCAATTATCCCAAACTTGATTCTCGAAGGTCCTATGAACAGTTGCAGAACAATCGGCATTATTTTCTACTAGATAAGTTACACAATCTAAATGACCTTTGCCTGCAGCTAAGTGGAGCGCGGTTCTGTTCTTTTTGGCATAGTATTTGGAACTTTGCATAGTTCTATGATCAACTTGAAATTTTGGCAATAAGAATTCTAATGTCTTAACCAAGCCAAATTGGGCAGCAACATGAAAAGGAGTTGTTGGAAAAGTGCTAAAATCCTGGGTGCCTAGGTGTTGTGACAAAACATGTTCAGCTTGATTGCACACTACTGCCCAATGGGCGCTGCCCCAACCCTCATTTGTTTTCTTAAGCGGGTCTTTGGCAGGAGTTTTACGTTGAACTTGGAGCTCACCCAAAGCAAATTTGAAGATACTATCTAGCATGGGCTGGTGGTTTAACCACAAAAGCCATTCAATCGGTGTGGTCTTTGTAGAATCTTTAGCATTGAGTAAGTTATCTAAGTCATTTGAGTTTTTCAAATGACAATATTGTGTTTTTCCTTCCTTAGCTTTAAACATTAATCGCTGAACTTCTAATGGCAAACCTTTATATTCTTCGGCTGTAGCTTTCAGAAATTCCTCGTACCAATTAGTACTTGCTGACACTTTTTCTAAACGATGAGGAAAATGTAATTCGTATTTAGTTTTCCAAAATGAATTGTTTCTGGTTAAAGAAAGGAATTTTTTATCAACTTGAGCAAGTCGTCCTATCTCTTGAAGACCGAAATACTCTAATATAAATTTTACCCAGACATCATCGACCAGTTTAATAGAAATTGCTCTTTTTTGCGCTGCGCTTGATTCTTGCATTTTTGATCTCAGTAATAATAGATTTGGGATAGATCTTACCTTGAAAACCTTAATATAAAATTAAGAAATCGCTTAATACGCAGCGAACTTTGGGTACGACAGAAATTATCTTGGACATGATCATTGTGCTAACGTCCCGCGCTGTCTTGTCATTCCCGCGAAGGCGGGAATCTATGCTTTCAGTTGCAACTACCATGGATTCCCGCCTTCGCGGGAATGACAAGACCGCGTGGGATGTCGGCTTTTAATGTAAGAGATACTTTTAGAAAGTGTACGTTCTCGCTGATATATTTTTGTATTGTCTGAAATGCCAGCGAATGTTGCATTGAAAAATTCGACTAGCTCGCTTTGCTGAATATAATTCGGATATGCAAAAAAATCGCAGAGATGAATTACGGTGAAATACAATCGAACAAGGTTTGAAATTTCTTGAGTCAATATCACCAAAATCAATTCTTTTAATTGATCCGCATTATCAGAACATATTACAAGAGTTCCTGGAATTAACGATGCGGCATCTTCAAAGTAATGAGCATTTTTCATGATCAGATCTTATCCTTGATCTTTTCAAAAAATTGAAAGAAAAACAGTTAGCATTGAAGATCCGTGAAACGCCCGCTGCCAGAGCCCCAATAGTTTCGGGTGTTTTCAATTTAGAATGTGTTATCTAATGAACCCTGCAAATAGCGACCCGACTTATAAAAATACCACAAAAGCCCATCATAAGACCATAAAAAATAGGGTAATTCTGAACTATAATGATTGTTACATGCGCATTGCGAGGCAATCAATGGAGCAAAACTTACTAAACGTTTTAGAGACGACAAGACCTTTCTGCTATCTGGATAAAAAATCAATTGAATCGCTTATAGCTTATGGAAAATTGACTGAGTTTTCAGCGAATCAAAATATTATAGAGCAAGGAAAACAGGCTCAGGGTTTATACATCTTGGTTAATGGAACAGCCAGTGTTGTAATTAAAGTATTAGTAGAAGGTACTATTGAATTGGCAAATTTGAAACCAGGCGATTTTTTTGGTGAAGTCAATTTGCTGGTGCAAACACCTTGTACTGCTTCTGTCATCTCTAAGTCGAAAGTGACTTGTTTTATTTTAAGCAAAATCAGCTTTGATTTATTTAACGTTTACTTTCCGAAAATTTATTATGATATTGTTCGAGCCATTGTGGAAGATGTTAGTACTAGAGAAAGAGGATTAATTGGCAGCATTAAGAAATTGATCAAGAAAAATCCAATTAAAAAGATCAGGTTAAAAAAAAACAATTCTAATAATCTAAACAAATGTGTGGTCTTAAACAATAATGAAATATTACAAAAATATTCTTATCTGCCGAAACTGTTAATTTTCAGTGCATTCGACACATCAGAGCTCAATCAATTAATACACGCTTGTAAGTTAATAGAAGTGTCAACTAACACCAAATTAATACAGCCTAGGAAAAGTCACATGTCGAGTTTTTTTATTCTACGTGGTGCAGTGAAAATCACGATTGATCAAGTCACTATTGGAGTTTTAGGTCCAAATACTTTGTTTTGTCCTTCAACGGTAATAAATGTACCGCAAGAAATCACTTATACAACTTGTAGTAATTCGGTTCTTCTTGAGATTACCGAGGAACAACTAATCCAAATGAAGAAAAAATTTGAGAGTATGTGGTATAAGCTTTACGGGATATTGTGTTTATACATTGTTTCTTTGCAGAGAAAATTAGTCACGCAAATGATTCGGCTTTCAAGCGAGAAACGTGATGTTTTTATATCAAATAATTAGAGAAAATTATGTGTAGAGTTGTTGCATATTTAGGTCAACCTATTTTACTTCAGGAGTTACTCTATAATCCTGATAATTCCCTTATTACGCAGATTTATAATCCCAAGCGTATGTTATACATGTTAAATTTAGCAGGCTTTGGCATTGCGGCATGGGAAAAAAAATCAATTAGGCCGGAGGTTCCATTTTTATATCACACTTTAAATTTACCGTTTTATGATCAAAACTTACACAATTTATCTTCAAAAATAGCTCCAGATTGCTTGATCGCGCATGTTCGCGGCGTACAAGAGACAGAAAAAAATGTTATTTCGAATCAGAATATACACCCTTTTCTATTTGAAGGTACCTCCCTTGCATTCGCACATAATGGTAAATTAGCCGGATTTCATGACATGAGATTTGATTTATTCAAATACACACGTCCAGAATTTAAAAGCCAAATCGTGGGGTCGACTGACAGTGAAGCAATTTACGCACTGTTTTTATCACAACTTCAAGATCCAAACGATTCGAGCTCGGTAACCGAAATTTTTTCAGCTTTAATAGACACGCTGCTTATTTTAAAAAAAATAAGGAAAAAACACGGTGTTGATATTTCATCGCCCTTAAACTTTTTCATTTCTGATGGGAATCTCATAATAGCCACGCGGTTTATATTTGATTATGGACACTTTGAAGAAAATGAATACCTATCTCCTAAAATGATCTACTCATCTTTATGGTACACCTATGGCGAGAAATATGAATGCTATGAAAATAGCTACCAAATGAAACCAGGAAAGGAACGAAAAAGTATTATTATTTCCTCAGAGCCGTTGACTGAAGACTCTACAACTTGGCTAGAAATTCCCGAATATTCATTTATTGGAGCTTGTCTTAAAAATAACGAAATTTTGATCAAATCTATCGATGTCAACATCTAATCGTATGTTTTTATTCATCTTTAAACTATCACCAGCAGAACAGGGAATATATCGATAGACTATAATTAAATAGATTATTATGAGAGGTAGACGTGTTGCTTGATTACAACATCATTCAACTGCTTGAGTCTCAATTACAACGCATACCACGAAAGCTAGCATTAATAAGCGGTAGCCAGGAAGTCAGCTATCAGGAGCTCAATCAGCAAATAAATATCATAGTTCAGAAGTTGGAATTTTTAAGAATTCCAACGGGTAGTCGGATCTGTGTCTATTTGAGTAATACTAAATATTTTATTGCCAGCATACTTGCTATTGTCAAAATGGGTTGTGTTTTTGTTCCTTTGGATGTTGAGTCACCTGTTACACGCAATCAACTTATTATTCTTGATTCACAGGCAAATCTCATTATCACTCAAAAAAAATTGGCAAAAGATTTTGAAGATAGTCGTCAAAAAATTCTAACAGTCGATCAAGATGACAACGTTGTACCTCTTAAGGGCGCCTCATCTAAGTTAGAAACTGATGAGTTAGCTTGCTTATATTATGTCTCAAGTGCGATAGGTCCCAAAGGTATACCGCTCACTCATAAAAGCCTTACTAATTATTTTAATTGGGTACAGCAAACTCTGCCATTTTCAAATAAAGATCGATTTATCAACTTACAGCCGACTTTCAGCGCATTGGCATTGACGGAAATAATCACGCCGTTAATGCTAGGAGCCACTCTTGTTCTTGCTCAAAATAATATAATCGAAGATCACGAGTCATTCATAGCTGCAATCAACAATTATAAAGTAACTGTAATTCAGACTAATCCAAATGAGTTACTAAATTTATTGATGGAAGAACAGTTATCAAAATGTCCAACGCTCAAACACGTTCTTGTATCGGCCGGGCCAATTAGCCCTGAACTACAAGATCTGTTTTTTAATCAAACCAACGCCAATCTGTATTATCTTTATGGTGAAACGGAAACAACTATCCATTCAACGTGCTATAGAGCTGATCGAAATAAAGCAATCTCACGCACATTTCTGCCTGGACAACCTATTAGTAATACCCAAGTTTATCTCTTAGATGAACATTTAAATCCGGTAACGAATAACGATGAAATTGGTGAGCTTTATATTGGTGGGGCAGGAGTAAGCCCTGGATATTGGCAATATCCTAGGGAGAAAGATGAATATTTTATTCAAAATCCCTTTCAGACTGATACATCGAATAGGCTATTGTTTAGGACCGGATATTTAGGCCGCTATGATAATGGGGGGAATATCGTAGATGTCCGGCGAAATGATTCACAGAGTAATATAAAGGGGGTTCGAGTCGAATTAGTAGAAATTGAGAATAATATTAAGAAATGCTCAGATGTTAGTGATGCATTCGTTATGCTGAGAAAGGATAGTGATGGTGAAGAGCAAATTGTAGCTTATGTCATCCCAAACCTTATTAACATCCGCATTCCCTTTGAATCATCTGTGCAGCTAGATATAGGAGATGTTTCATTCACTGTTAGCACTGAAGATATATCAATAAACGGAATTTGTCTAAAGGACCTAAGAAAGAATTTTACTGGCAATATGGTCACAGTTCATTTGAAATTTCCAGACAATCAACTATCAGTTGACGGCCAAATAATTTGGCATAATCCACCAAGAACCGGTATCGAATTTAAATGCACTCAAATCCAAAAAGAGATTTTGCAGGATGAGCTTAACAAATTACGTATGTTGGCTGATGGCACTTTGCTGCTTTGTCCAACAGTGCTGGCCCATCGAAATTTACGCTACGCGCTAGCGAAGAATCTCCCTAAGTATATGATTCACTCTGCTTCCATCTGGATTGATAAATTTCCTCGGAATGAAAAAGGGGCAATAAACACATCGTTATTACCAGAGCCAAACTATGCGCTTAAAACGAAGAAATATATCGCGCCCAGAAACATGATGGAACAGAATGTTGCTAACATTTTCTCTGAAATATTTAATATAAAAATAATCAATGTTGACGATAATATTTTTGAGATGGGCGTTGATTCGGTGAGAGCAACACAAATGCTATCACGAATTAATAGACTCTATAACTTACGAATACACTTGGACGAGGTATTTAACAATCCAACTGTTGCTTTGATTACCCAGGTGATTATCTATCATATGTCTCAACAAGAAGATACACCATTTCGATCAGTACAACATAATAAATTAATGAACTTATCTTTTGCCGAGCGACGTCTGTGGTTCTTGGAAAAAACCAATCCTAGTTCAGGTGCGCACAATTTAACATATGCATTCAAGCTAATGGGTAGAATAAATATTCGTGTACTTAAAAAGAGCCTGGCAACACTAGCTGCCCGGCATGAAGCATTTCGCACAATCTACTTGGAGGAAGATGGAATACCCTATCGCAAGGTATTGCCGAAGGTTAAAGTCAACTTAAACATTGTTAAAGAAGTTAACCACACTAAATTGAACTTGGATGAATGCTTGCATGAAGAAGCAATTAAACCTTTTAAATTGGATACAGGTCCACTTATTCGATTTACTCTATTTGATCTTGATCACAATGAACATGCTAAGCTTCTCACTCTAGTTGCTCACAGTATTGTTGCAGACGAGTGGTCAATAAGTCTTTTGCTAGATGACTTATCTTTAATTTATAATGCAGCAGTTGCTGGTGAAAGCTTGCCGTTATCGCCACTTGAGTTTCAATATTCAGACTTTGCTGCTTGGCAAACTGATTACTTATCTTCTAACTCCATAGAGGACGAATTAAATTATTGGCAGAAACAGTTAGATAACGCTCCTACTTTGATTAATCTGCCTAAAGATAAACCTAGACAATCTGTGATGAACTATAGCAGTGTAATAGAGCATTTCGGTATATCTGCAATATTGTCGCGCAAAATTAAGCAACTCGCTAAACAAGAGAACGTGACACTGTACATGGTATTGCTGGCATCGTTTCTAGTATTGTTACATCGTTATACTGGCGAAACCGATATTTTAGTTGGGACACAAATTGCCAATCGCAATCGTGAAGAAGTCGAACAAATAGTCGGGTCGTTTAGTAATTCCTTAGTAATGCGAGGAAATCTAGAAGGGAATCCTTCTTTCAAGGAATTTTTGAAAAATGTAAAGGAAATAACACTAGCGGCTTATGATCACTCTATCATTCCTTTTGAAATGCTACTTGACCATCTTGCGATAGAGCATACTCTAAGCTACTCCCCTTTATTTCAAGTTAAGTTTGATCTAAAAGCACCGACGGTAAATAAATTGGACTTTTTTGACTTAGTTACCAAGCCAGAGTTTATAAATCAGACTCAGTCCCAACTAGATCTGGGCTTCGCCATCACAGAGCGTCCGGAGTATTTATCTGCTGAGATTACGTTTAATACTAGTCTGTATAAACCGAAAACTATTCGAAGTCTCTACCAGCATTGGCTCAATATCCTAACCAGTATTATCGAAAACCCAAAACAAAGCATTGGGAGTCTTGGTTTATTATCAGAACAAGATAGGCAGTATTTACTTAAAGACCGGAATGATACTGAAGCAACGTATCCCTACGAGGCATTAATATTCCAGTTAATAGAGGACCAAGTTACACGCACACCAAATGAAATCGCTGTAGAATACCATCATGAGAAGCTGACGTATGAAGAACTTAACCAGAGAGCTAATCAGTTAGCACACTATTTACGCACTTTAAATGTCAGTCCGGAAACCAAAATTGCTGTATATGTTGAACGTGATATAAACCTGGTTAGTATATTATTGGGAATATTGAAATCAGGAGCGGCATATGTTCCTATTGATATAAAATATCCAAAAGATCGTGTTGACTTTATCTTAGAAGATTCTGAAACGCAGATTTTAATTACGCAAAGATCTGTAGCAGAGTTTTCGTTTACTATTCCTCATATTATTTATATTGATGAAGCTTGGGATACAATTAAGCAACAAGCAACTACGAATCCATCTTGTAATGTCAACAGCAAGAATCTCGCTTACATTATCTATACCTCGGGCTCAACCGGTAAACCCAAAGGGGTTATGCTTTACCATCGTAACACGGTCAACTTTTTGAGCTGGTGTAAGTCATTTTGCTCTGTTGATGAAGTGTTGCGTGTATTGGGGTCAACGTCCATTACTTTTGACCTCTCAATATTCGAATTGTTTTTTCCTCTGACGATTGGGGGCACTACGATTATTGCTGCTAACTTATTGGAGATCCAAGATTGGATCGATAAAGATGTGACTTTCATTTTTGCGGTTCCTTCCGTCATGCAGTCTTTGCTTGCACTGGGTCTCATCATCCCCAAGACCGTGCAATCAATATATTTTGGCGGTGAATCGTTACCAAATACGCTTGCCCAAACCCTCTATGCTATTCCAACTGTTAAGAAAATCTGCAACGTTTATGCTCCAACAGAAACGACAACGTTTTCAGTGATCAGCATAGTCAAGAAATCAAGTTCCGAGAGTATCAATCTTGGTTTTCCAATTGCAAATACCCAATTCTATATCCTTGATCCTTACATGAATCCTGTTCCAAATGGTTGCATTGGGGAGTTATACATTGGTGGAGATGGAGTCAGTCGCGGCTATTTAAATCGTATGAGCTTAACGAAAGAACGCTACTTGGATAATCCTTTCGCATCTAAAAAACAAATTCAACATGACGTTACCAAAATGTATAAAACAGGTGATCTTGTTAGTTATATGCCTAATGGTGCCCTCAAGTATATTGGGCGTGTCGATTTTCAAATTAAAATTCACGGTTATCGTGTAGAATTAGGCGAAATTGAAAATGCACTTAGCAAATATCCAAGCGTCAAAGAAGGAGTTGTCATTGTACGCGAAGATACACCTGGCGATAAACGCTTGGCAGCCTATGTAACCCCTGCAGATAATAAGCTAACCATAGGAAAACTACGCAATTTTATCAAATCTCATTTGCCATCTTATATGGTCCCAAGTGATTTTGTAGTTCTCGATCAGTTTCCTTTGAATTCGAACGGTAAAATTGATAGAAACAAGCTGCCTGTACCTGAAAAACAATCAGCGGAAGACAGGCACCATGCCGAACCTAAGACTGCGACAGAAATAAGATTAGTGAGCATCTGGAAGAACCTCCTGAAAGGAGCTGACATAGGTATAGACGATAATTTTTTCGATCTGGGCGGTCATTCTCTTTTGATAACCCAATTAGCTTATCAATTGAAGCGTGAATTTGATTATAATTTATCTTTTGTACAATTCATTAATAAACCTGTTATCTCTGCACTAGCCGATTATATAGATACCAAAACAACTTATGTTGATCCTTCTGCTACCTTAAAAATGATGGACAAAGACTTAGCAATGGCACGTGAAATCTTGCCAGCAAAAGGCGAGATTACTTCAACCAGTGAACCAGGTGCAATCTTTCTAACAGGTGTAACAGGATTTCTTGGCATTCATATTTTGGATGAACTTATACAAAAAACAAATAGCAAAGTTTATTGCTTAGCTCGTCAGAGCAAAGGAAAATCGATAGCAGATATTTTTGCAGCACACGCCACCCGTTTCCAATTACAACATCTAATTGACAATCCCAGAATAGTATTTATCGAAGGCGAACTCACTGAAACAAAATTAGGGATAAAACCAAGCGATTGGCGAGAACTCGCTGAAAATGTTGATTCAATCTATCATGTAGCCGCCTACGTTCACCACATCTACGACTACAAAACTTTACGCAAAGCCAATGTCGAAGGAACTATTGAATTAATGAAACTCGCATCGGAAGTTAAACCAAAACACATTCACTATGTCTCTACCTTATGGGCGATATTTGATAAGGACGAGCACAATACTATGTTAGAGCAATTGCCTCAACAGAAACCGACAGGCCTTGAAGATGGATACGCCCTTACAAAGTGGACGGCAGAAAAAATACTCTCAGAAGCAAAAGAGCGCGGCTTTTCTGTGACGGTTCATCGACCTGGTTTCATTTTAGGTCACAGCAGAACAGGTGCCATTTCCATCCAAAATATCCACATCCTTTTGTTAATTAAAGGCTGCTTACAAATGGGTTATGCACCTAAAGGCCTTGGATACTTAGACGCATTGCCAGTCGACTTCGTAGCAAGATCACTATTACAGATTACACTGAATAAAAATAACTTAGGAAAAGCTTATAATTATAGTCACCCTAAGCGTCCACTTTTAGAACAAGTCTTTGAATGGCTACGAAATACGGGTTTTGCAATCGAATTAATACCTTACAAAGAATGGCGAGATCAATATCTAGCAAATATCACAGAACAAAATGCTATGTATCCGATTGCTAGCATCTATCTTAATAGTGACAGCCATGATCTTTCTGCAAGATCCATTGCAGCAGATAATTTTCTACACGCACTTAAAGCCGATAATCTACAAGTGCCGGAGTTAAACGCTTTTTTATTTGCTACGTATTTCTCTTATTTGGAGAAATGGCTACTCGCGGAGTAGGCTCTTGAGCTAGTAAATGATCACATCAAATTATTTTGCTCTGAAACGCTAAGTACAAGTATCGCTTAGTTTCTGGCCGCAAATTTGAGTAGTGCGAGGGAAAGATAATAAATTGCTAGAGTCTTCAACGATAGTGTAGAGAGTTTCGATCAGTTCTTCAATCTCATCTTGAGTAAGGTATCTTCCAATCAACTATGGCTGGGTCATGTGTGTACTCATAGGTTAGTCTTTATAAGACTTTAATTTTATTGAAATTATTTACAAACAAAAAGGTCCATTTATACTCAAAAGCTTCAACTAGCAATTGGAGCAAAGGAGAAAATAAATGGACCAAAAGGAATTTACCATAGGGTTACAAAAATTCAAAAAAGCATTTTCGGAAGCAGGCATAAATAAACTTGGAAAGGATCTTAAATTTGCTCATAAATTTCGCAAGATAACCCCATTTAGATTGGCAGTTTCACTATTATCTGGATTTACAGGAAAGCTTGAAACGATTTCAGATGCTTACCGAACTTATAATGAGATTAATAAAGAATCTGTTCAGTATAAGCCATTTTATAATCAATTATCTAAGCGTACTTTCCCAGATTTTATGCGTAATGTTGTGAGCAGATTAATGGGAGAACTTGCCACTCAAGTCTTAACGTTGGACAATACCAATCCCTTTTCAAACTTTAAGAAGATTCTAATTCATGATGGCAGTTCTTACGCAATTAAACCGAGTTTAAAGCCTATTTATCCAGGGAAATTCAAGCAGGGAAAAGCCGCAGTACAATTGCATACGACGATGAGTCTACTAGAGGATGAAGCTGTTTCAGTAACACTTGCCCCTTTCAAGGAAGCAGATGTTAATTATTTGCCCCAGCCAAAAGAAGTAGAAGGATCATTACTTTTAATTGATCGAGCTTATCTTGATTTTCTTTATTTGAATGAAGTTGATCACAATCACGGTTATTTTATTGTTCGAGGTAAGTGCCATATTAATCCCACCATACAACATGCTCAGTATAATAACGGAAAGAAAATAAACAGATTTTTGGGTAAAAAGTTACAGGAAATTAAAGTTTCCAAGAAGGAGTCCGTTGATTTAGATGTAGTATCAAAGACAATGGTTGGTCATATTAAATATAGACTTTTGATAAAGTGGAACAAAGCAACAAGAGAGTATACCTATCTTATCAGTAATCTTTCTCGAGAAAAATTTAACGCAGACCAAATTTTTTTGGGCTATAGATTGAGATGGCAAGTTGAGCTTTTATTTAAAGAGTGGAAATCTTACGCTAACTTAAAAAAATTCGATACCTCCAATCAATACATTGCTGAAGGGTTAATATGGACAGCACTGAGTGTAGCGATAGTAAAACGATTTATGGCTCATATAACTCAAAGTGTCACTAAAACTGCCACCTCAACAAGAATAGTTGCAATGTGTATAGGTAGAAGAGTATTACTGATGATGGAAAAGACTGATTCACCATGATCATAATAACTTTGAGAGATGCTTTAAAGCATCTATTGGTTTTCTTAGTTGTAACGCTAAGAGGACTAACAAAAGAAGGGAGATGGAAAAAGGGCGTGGAAAGTTAGGATTTACTGAATTCTACTCTCCTTAAGGACTAACCTATGTGTGTGTACTTTACCCCTTCCCCCCCCTTTTTTTTTAGATCACAAGAGCACTAGGCTGAAGCAAGTTTGTTTTTAAAAAAAATATAAGTGTTACCTTAAAAGATGGTCCTCTTAACTATACTGAATAGGAATAAAAATAAATGTGGAGAGAAAGATGATTAAGAATAAATTTAAATGCTGTTTACCTATAACCATCTCTAGTCTTTGTATTTGTAGCGGTTTATATTTTTCAGACGCGTTTGCGAGTTCAGCGTCCGGTGTTGAAGCACGTTGTGAGCGTACCTTGAATAACTGCTTAGACAGAGCTGAAGGCACGGCTGGTGCTGCTGCTGCCTGTCGAAACGCTTATGAAAACTGCGTAACTCAAGGTAGATCCGCTGGCAGCGCTTATGAGGAATGTAAGAAATCAGGAAAAACGGCACAAGAGTGTCGAGATGAATATCAATCTTCAAAGGAGCGTGAAAACTTTTAGCTATTTGTCTTTGAGCTAAGAAAGAGACAAGACAGGGATGTTATTCTCGCCCCTGTGTACTTGAACCCAGTTGAATACGAGTCCGTTCATCAACACTGCAATAAAATATTTACTGCAGTACATTAGCGCCTCTGTCAAGCTTGGTAGTGCTTCTAACAGACGATAATCAGTAATTGCCGTTTGGATTTGTTTAGGTTTTAAATTTTTTAAGATTTCTTATTTCTTTTTCCTTTGTTTGCTCTGAAACGCTAAGTACAAGTATCGCTTAGTTTCTGGCCGCAAATTTGAGTAGTGCGAGGGAAAGAAAATAAATTGCTAGAGTCTTCAACGATAGTGTAGAGAGTTTCGATCAATTCCTCAATCTCATTGTGAGTTGCTAGGCCTTCGTCGATTACGCTTTTTTGGGCTTCGACCAGTGTCAGAGGCACCAGCAATTTGTGTTTTTGAGTTTGGTAGATTGGCTGGACAAAATTGACAGACTCAATTTTAATGTTCATTTTGTAATAAAGAGAGTAGATACTATCGCCAAGGTTGGGGTTTAACTGCTTTTTTTTACATAGTTCGATAAGCAGCTCTCTACTTTTCACAACTGCAGGTAAAATAGGGTAGCAAAAATAGCCGGAATTAGATGCCTCTTCACACAATAAGAAACCTCCAGCTTTAAGTGAATTTAACATTATCCTAAGCGCTTCTGCTGGATTATCTAAATGTACCAATACAAATCTAGAGTATGCATAGTCAACTTTTGGTAAATCTTTTATGTTCAAAATTGAGCTAGTAATAAAAGTTATATTGGTAAGACCTTTTTGCAAGCAGCGTTTTTTAGCAAGTGTAATTTGCTCAGCACTATTATCGATCGCATAGATATGGCCTTCAGAACCTACTTGCTCTGCGAGCCAGCAGGTCATATTGCCATTACCACATCCTATTTCTAATACTGTGTTCCCTTGTTTTATGCCCGCTTGCGATAAGAATGCAGTGCTTATGGGCTCAAATAGTTCATGCAAGAGATCTAATCGATAGCTGCCTTGTTCGCCAACGCCTAAGAGATAGGTATTTTGTTGCATAGAATATCCTTATTTGGGCAAATGATAGAATGTCCAATTTTGCCTGTAGTTTACGGTTTTGGTTATATTTTCTCGAACCAAGGCTGCAGTTTAACCGAACTTCGAAGCTTTTTATGAGAATTATTTAATAAAGTTTCAATTTTGTTTTCTAGATTTATTACTTGCATTTAATTATAATTTTTCCTTAAGATTTTGATCATATAATATCATTTCGTACATTCCTACCACCCAAGAAAAATTGATGAAACGAAAAAATGAATTCAAAAACCCCAAATTAGTGACAGAATTTGTGAAGGTTTGTAGACAGCAAAACCTGTTGAATGTGGCGCTTTTTTTTCAAAGTTATCTGTCTTATTTTCTTCAGCAGCCATCATTTGAGCAAGCATGTTTAGATGCTTGTGCTGCTACCAGAAATGAGGCTGTAATAAGGTTTGCCGCTTATAGTTTCAAAAAAATTTACCAGTTTTTATTTGATATGTTTGATTCTGTTCATCCAGGAGCCGATGATGTTAATATTAATGATCCTGCTTATGCTATCACAATTGACAGTTTCAGAGCGGTTATCGATGATGATGCGTCAAATCGTCTTACTTTATTGAAGGCAGTAATTCGTTATTTTTTATTAACCTGTCAGTTGGATTCTGCGTTAAGTATTATTCATCGTGCAGAGCAGCGTCAAATGGTTTTGGAAGAAGCCGTATGGTTACAAAGACATGGTAAAACTTCAGAGGGGTGTTACTGCCAATGTGGTCTACCACATGTTGCTATTCTTCAGCATAAATTAGGTTGGCTTAAGAGTGTTGATGATCGACTTGAAAAGGCGGCAACTAAAGGTGATCCAAAAGTTGTCGACCGTTTGCTTGAGCAGGGTGGTGCAGCATTAAGAGCAATTACGGGCGCAATAACACGTCAAGATTTTCAAATGATTATGGATATTACTAGTCAGTTTGATTTTGACAGGGAAATGTTAGTATCTGTTCTAGAGCTTTTGGCCAGAGCAAAGTTAGATGAATTTTTTAGTTACTATTTAAGTTATCTCCAAAAAACGATTCCAGATTGGATGGCGGTAAAAGAAAGTTTAATAAAAATTGCGGTCGAAAATGGTTTGGTAAACTCGACGTTGAGACTGCTGCGAGATCAAGCAGCTCATCTTTCCCTTCCAATTTATCCTGAATCGTTTGATGCAGAACTTTGCGAGCATACCATTCCAAAAGAATGTCTCAGTCTTTCAGCAATTTTGGGTAATATCCCTGAAAAACCTGTACATCATGGTGCAGTTACTGCTTCCGCTTTGCAAGCACTTGAAAGCTGCAATCAGCCTGATGTAGAAAAAGCTATTAACGAATGGCAACGGGGCGTTGAATATTATTATCGCTATATTGAATCTCTTATTATCCAAGATGATACCGACGACCTAATTAGAGTTTTGAATCTTTATGGTATTGATTGTCGCTTAGCGCTAAGAGGTGCTACTACAGCAGGGCGAGTCGATGTTCTTGAAAAACTTTTCAATTTTCTGCCCAAATCAAGGGGTCGCGGTCTTCTAATCGACCTTGACGATGCTAAAAGGTTTTGTGCATTCCATGCAAGCAGAACGGGTCAGCTAGATGTGATTATTTTTTTACGTATCGAAAAGTCATTACATCAAAAAAAAATTGCATTGGCTGCTGTTGCAGCAGGAAATCGCGAAGTTTTTATGGCGCATTTCAATAGGGCTGATTTTACAGACGATCATAGCTTAGAAGGTATTGTGTATTATCTTGGTAGCGCTGGCTGGAGTGATCTTTTACTTGGTCTTATACAAGAAACCCAAACTGCAGCTGGCAGAGAGTTTTTATTCCAGCAATCTGCTAAGGGAGCTGTATCTGTAGGAAATTACAATCGGCTGGCTCTTTTGCTTCGCCATTCTAATTTTAATGCCGGGCTTATATTGGCCAAACCATCTGAAAGTGATTTATTTCGATTAGTAACGCTTCTTAATGTCGAAGAACGGCCTCGTGCTATCCAGAGTTTTATAAGTGCTGCATTTACCAGTATGACTCAGCAGAACTTTAGCAATCGAGCGACTGCCATAATCAAAGCAATGATAGGATCAATGAAACTATCTTTTGAGGAAGCCTATGCTTGTTCAGACGTAGGTATCCGTGAATGGTTTGTGCAAGGATTTCGAGCACGAAAGTTGCCAACCGATATTTACCTTCTTATTTGTTCATTTTTGCTTGGTAAAGAGGCTAAAGATTTTCAGCCAAAGTTCTATGTTATGATGCAAGAAAGATGTCTACTTCTTTTTCTTCATAAGCTTTATGGTCATCAGAATTGGACAGTGACAGAAAAAAATGGCAAAACTTACCATCAACAAAATCCTGATGGAGGAAATCTAAAGAGGATATGTTCAGAAAAAAATTGGATTCGCTTGGAGCCATATAGCACGCGCCTCAATCGCAATTTGTTTTACCGTCCACCAGCTTCCTTAGCTTTGGAAAATAAAACCAAACCTTCTCGTGAGCTCGTTGATAAAGGTCGGGAGCAATTCAAGCCTTCATAGTGTCAAGGGAAAATGATTGTTTGCAGTTATATAAGTTTTTGATGAATTATAATCTTGGTCATCTTTACTAACTGCTTCATCATCTATTCTACGTGGCTTTTTGAAAGCTCCCTGATCAGTTATTTTTTCAGCAAAAGACTCATTTTCTTTTGTATGCCACAAGTTTTTTTTCGTTTTAGTTGAATCATCTTTATCTGATAAATGATCTAAAGATGATTCATGGAGAATTAATTGGTCTTCTTCAGTGGCCGATTCAGTTTGGGGATGCTCAACATCACAACGCATGGAGTCAGAAGAAGATTGCGAACGTTTTTTAAGCTCCTGACGAGTAATGGCCATAACTTGGTCATAATCAATTTCTGAATAGAAAGAATTATTTTTTGCTCGGCTAAGTAACTTTCGTTTTTGAACTAATCCATAAAGTGCACGTAAATCTTTAATGGGATACTCTGGATGGCTTAATAGCATTGCAATTAGATCGTGCTCCCCCATGACAGCAATTTTCTCGAACAAACAGGGTTGATTTGCTTCTTCTGCTTTCTCTTCATTTATGATGCCGTATAAATCAATATGAGTTTTACATTGGAACGCATGCTTTTCTAGCCAATTACAAATTTCATCAGAAGCGTATTCACCAAGTAATCCATTCATAACTGTAATGCCATCTTCTTCTGTAAAAATTCCATTCATGTTCATCTGCTGTAACAGTTTTGGTTGTCTTTCGGTAATCTTAAAGAAGTCATCACTCAAACAACTAAGTAAGGAGACATTTCTTTCAGGGTACTTTCCTGAAGATGGTAAGCTATCAAAATCGACTCTTGAAACATCAGGTAGTTTCGGATGTTTAAGTTCTATTAAGTAATCAATAAAAAGCGGTGAGAAATGATAGGCCAGCCACCAAAAAAATGAAACACCTTGATAATATCCACTATCGATGATTTTTAATTCTTCTTTCGGAGGAAGCCAACTAATAAAATTATTTGAGCGTGCTGCAATTGCATAATGATAAGGATAAAGGCCATTTTTATCAGGAGTACCGGTACTTCGTTTGTTTAAAGGTTCACCCATTGCTGCTGAAACGTGAAGCTCAGTGATTTTGTGATCTAGATTAGTTGCATGTGTTAACAAAACCTTCATTTTTGCATATTTTTGTCGCTTATCCGGATTCAGACAAAGCCAATATAATAAACCTTCATCCGAATTGGTTAAAACCGAGCTTACCTGCGTCTTATGTAGGATTGCTGCAAAAAATTCTACTGAAACATGTGGCATACATGCTGCTACATCAATTGGGTGCATTGTATAGCAACCTAATTGCCATTGATCAACTAACTTATAGTTGACTGAGTTATCATATAATTCATAAGGAATAAAAAATATATATATTGGAGTATTGAAATCGACTCTGTCTAAATCGAGTTTTTCAGTCTCATGTTTGCTTAATAGCGCTTTTGCTAACATTGAAATGTAGATCCACCTAGGAAAGCTTCTTATTTGCTATTTAGTGACAAAAATTAAAGAATCAAACCGGCCGCAATTAGTGCGCAAACCGTTCCAATTACTATATAACCTCCTGCTCCTTCTTCTCCCGGCCTTACAGGTTGGCCAGTTGTGGCACATCCGCCGAGAATCGTTAAAAATAATGCAATAGAAGTTACCCTGAGTATTTTATTAAACTTTGGCATATATTTTTCCATTATAATTTATTAGAGATCAGAATTAAATAATTTGCTAAAGCTTATTTATTAAAATTACACGAAAAACTTGATTTGAAGCGTAAAGTTATAAATAATCGGTTAAATTTATTTAATTTATATGTTTAATGGAAAGATTAATGCATAAGGCGCAAGAAGTAAACCGTTGGCGGAAACAAATAGCGGACAAAAATGTTACAAAAAATGTGATAACTCCTGTATGCCAATATGATTGCACCATTTGAACAAGCCCTAAAAGTTGAGCTTGAAAGATTAAAAAATCTCCAACTATTAGTAACCGAAACGAGTGCTAATTTGCTATTCTAGGGAGTGAAAATAAAAATACGGAATTCATTATTAATGAATCTGGTCAGAACAAAATTTCATTCCTATTTAGGAAGATAGGATTTAGTACATTAGTTGAACATCTTTAAAATTATCTTTACTTAGGCCTAAAGCCAGCTAAATCTTTTTCCTCCTTTGTTTCTTTGCTAAGAGTGCCTTCTTTTGGCCCATTCGAAAGTTGAGATAATCTGAAAAACTGATACATATTACTTTCTGCGCCATAGATTTTTTCTTTTAACGTTCTAATAACATCAGCAGGTAATAATTGAAAATAGTGAGATGTATTTCGATCATTTAGCATCAGATCAAAATTTTGTTCGCTGAATAACCATGGGCTCGTGAAGAACGCGGTTTTGCATTGACCTAGCAGCACGTTTGATAATCTATTAGATTCAAGATTTACTTTGACATTGGTAATTTCACTGAGATCATGGAGTAAAAGAGCGCCAGCATCGGTTATGTGGTTAGAAGCTAGATTAATGGCTTCTAACGATGAAGTAGGTGAGCAAGCCAGACCAACAAGAATTTGAGCTGCTGTACTATCTAAGCAGTTATTTGATAAATCAAGATATCGTAGATTATTTTTACTTTGAGATAACAACTGTGCGAACTGCAATATCTCTCTTCCTATTTGGCAAGAGGTGAGTCGTAGGGTTTGTAATACTGGGTTGGTGGAATACAGCTCGGCTAATTTTTTTAAGCCCTCTGCACTTAAGCGACCATCATGAAAACAAATTTCAGTGATCGATGTGGTCTTCGCTAACAAGTTGTAGAAAGCTAGCAGATGCTCGGGTTGTAAGTTGCCGGCGTATTCAAAATCCTTAAGATAATTCGACCATACTTTTTTTGACGATATTACAAGGCATTGAATGCTGTTGTTTGCCTTCAGGAAGCCAATTACTAGCTGTACAGTCTGATCGCTCGGTAAACCTACTAGCTTTAGCCGCGTGACGGTAGAGTTAATGCTGTTTAATGCTTCAGTTACTTTCGCTGCGGGTAAGGAAAGATCTATTTCATAAGTATCTAGCACAGTGACACCTTCTTATCTTATAAGTAATGATCAGGATATATTACTCATGGTTTCTTAAAATAATATTACGAGTTGCAAAAAACCGCCAAAACACTCAGTCTTACTTGGAAGAGTGCGACGTGCGTTCACTCCAAAAAGATGCGTAAAAGCATCTTGCTTAGTCCACATCGCAAAATAACGACCGCC
The DNA here is from genome assembly GCA_002429595.1 of Coxiellaceae bacterium UBA6002. Lineage (GTDB taxonomy): Bacteria > Pseudomonadota > Gammaproteobacteria > UBA6002 > UBA6002 > UBA6002. The sequence goes on along the minus strand of DJAM01000107.1, from coordinate 6,192 downwards.
TACGCCTAAACTCAAATTGCGAGTAATTAGATAAGATATACTTGCTTCAGCCTGAACACCTTGCCCTATACCAAACTCGAAAGAGTTCTGATTCGGCACATTATTTCTTAAAAGATGGACGTCATGACCGCGAAAACGGGCATAAGGTAGGTAAGCTATATCTCCAGTTAACTTAAAGCCAGGATACAATTGCAGTTCACTGTTTAAGCCAAGGCGACATGACTGCCATTCTATGTCTTGCGTAATCGCCGGGACTCCGTTGGGTATGGAGTCGGCACAACGACCAAAAGGATTTGCGATCTGTGTGCAGCCTAACGCAGTGTTGTTTTCTTGATAATAGTTGTAACCCACGAACAAACCAAATTTATGGTTATAGTTTTTAAAAAGATCATATCCGATATCTACTGTAAAATAACTGAGCTTTCCTTTTACGTCATGTCTCGTATTCGAGTACATCAAGTCCTCAGCGATCCAGTCCTCGTCGTTCATTTTTCCGTGTAAATGACTGCTTCCAATATTTGCAAAACCTTTTAGGAATACATTGTAGGGACTTTCTATTCGTCCGAAGATTTCATTGGCGTGACTGCGCGACACATACGTTAATCTAGAGACTAGGCTATCTGCCTGCGAGAAATCTTCACCTATACCTAGATCTTTCTGAAAACGCTCTTTGCCTACCCAATAACGCGTACCGAATTCAAAATCCCAACAATGTTTTCTATGTGCATTGTGTGTACATGACAGAAAAGGGAAAAGATTCCAATGTCGATAAGGATGTGTTCCAAACTTATAATTTAAACTCAGCTTAAACAAATGAATATGTTGTGTCATATTGCTCTTGGCGCCTTGAATTACATTTATCGAAGGTTCCGCTGTAAAAATATCTCCTAAGAGTAAACTGGCAGGTACCAGAAGACTTACATTATTGAATTGTAGGTAGTCATATTCCAATCCTAAGGTCCAAGCGCGTGTTAACGCGGATTCAATTCCTCCGCCAACATTGAGCCCCCATTTTGAGTAGTTTGTGTTCATTGTGGTAACGCTGGGCATGGGCAGTAATCCGTTAGAGGCGAGATAAACTTTATTATGAATCCAAGCAGGCCCGCCCTTTAAATACACTAGATTTTCACATCTAGGTCCCACAAGCGTACCAACTCGACCCGTAATAGTGGCAATTAGTTTCGGCTGGACGCGACAATTTTGTGAGAGATAAAATCCCGAAAATGCCATCCCTGTAAAAGTACCGTTAGAAACAAAGTCGCTTGCTGTGCCTTCGACCCCAAATAACCAATGCGTACCATAAGGTTTCCAGTTATAACCAACCTGGCCGCCTCCAAGAAAAATTGGTGTATGAACGGTATTTCCGAAAATTGAAGGCCCAAAGGGATCAGAAAAATGGGCTCGCCCCAAACCAGCACCGATATTCACTCCCATATAGGCGCCATTCCAGTTGAATGCTAGATTTTCAATGTTGAGGTTCGCTAAGGCAGTTTGACTTATCCAAATACAAAGAAAAGCGAGTAGAAGTCTCATTGTTATTTTTTCATCCGTGACTAGTCTTGTTGCTATTGTTACAAAAAATAGAAATACTTATTAAACTTGAATTCGACGTAGAGTGTAACCAGAAATATATTTCTAGATAAGCTATTTTTAAGCGGGGCGTGTTTGTCATTCCTGTATTTCCTGTCATTCCCGCTTTCGCGGGAATGACAGGAAATACAGGAAATACAGGAGTGACAGGAAATACAGGAGTGACAGGAAATTCGGGAATGACAAATACGCCAGATTTAAATAACAAGAATCCCGTATTAATTGCCATTGCTTGTAACAGATGATTTTATGAACAACTGGAAGACGGCAACCTGCAAAATAAACAAAATAAATATCTTATACACAAGAACTGGAGGAGATAAGCCGCCGCTAATTTTGTTACACGGTTTAATTGCTAATGGCAGCTGCTGGAGTCCTGTTGCAAGTGCTTTAGAGGAAGACTATGACGTAATTATGCCAGATGCTAGAGGCCATGGAAATTCCAGTAAACCTGCCGATGGTTATCGATATGAAGATCATGCTGATGATGTTGTGGGTCTTATTGAAACGCTTGGATTATCTTCTCCTATTGTGATCGGCCATTCTATGGGTGGTATGACTGCAACGTTGGTGGCTTATCGAATGCAGGGGCTATTGGGTGGCTTGATCTTAGCCGATCCGTCTTTCTTGAGCCCAGAACTTCAGCTTGAAGTTTACGAAAGTAATGTTGCTGAGCAACACCGACAATTTCTGGAGAAATCATTGGATGAAATCCTCATTGAAGCTCGAAATAAAAAACCGCATCGTTCATTCGATATTCTCCAGTTACTTGCTCAAGCACGACACCAAACCAGCCTACATGCCTTCCAAGTTCTCGCACCACCATATCCTGATTATAAGCAATTAATGAACGCGATTGATGTACCAAGCTTACTTGTGATTGCGCAAACAGGTATAGTTTCATTAGCAGAGGCTGAAGAATTGCAAAGTCTTAATTCGAAACTTCAGATCGAAAAAATTGATGGAGTTGGTCATGCGTTGCACTATGATGCGCCTGAGCAATTTGTAACTATTGTTAAGTCTTTTCTTAAAAAATAAAATGTTGAATCTTTGTCATAACCTCGTCGTTCAAACTCAACGTAGTAGCCTAGTTTTTTATAGAAGCGCAGTGCCTCCCATTCAAATGTGTTGACGTTGATGAATCGGCATTGGCTTTTTCGAGCAAGCTCTTCTGCTAGGTTCATCAATTCTGTGCCGTAGCCTTTGCCGCGTAGCTCTTTTTTGATCCATAACTGGCCTATAAATAAACCGCCATACATGTTGTCGCCGGCGCAACCGCCGACAATTTGGTTTTGATCGTCGCGAATGAAATAAGCAAAAAAATCGAGCGGCTTCATATTCATTTTTAATTTGTGTTCGTTCATGATGCCATCGTTGAGTATCTGTACGTCGTCTGTGCTAGGATTGTTTTCAAGGCTAATTGTATATTTCATAAGTTAGTTCCCGATGTAATGTGGGTATTATAACTGTGTGTACCCTATTACGCACAAGGACAAAGTAGAGGCCCGCCATCGATACAAAAATTGGCGCCGATTATATAGCTTGATAATGCGGGATCACCTAAAATAAAACTGCTGGTGCAATTTCATCTGGCTCTCCTGTTCTTTTCATTGGGACACCCACTGCGGCTGCTTTAGCATTTTGAAATTCAGGTTCGGAATCAGGTTGTGGTGGGGGAATGCGATAAATAATGGAGCCATCCGTTGCAATGGATGATTCGAAAAACATTGACGTTATAAAACCGCTATCATTGCCTGTCACGATGCCTGGTTGGACGCCAGCATTATTAAAACAAACATCGAGACGATCAAATTTATCGAATATTTTTTCGATAGCTTTTTTGACTTGTGATTCAACACGAACATCACAGGGCCAATATTCGATTTTATTTTTTTGATCCGCTGTTAATTTTTCATCGAGATATTGTTGAGCGCCATTCCATTTTGATTTTCTACGACCACAGACGATGATGTGAGCAGCACCTGCTAATGCAAACAGTGCAGCAGTGGCTAACTCAATGCCGCTAGTGCCGCCACTAATAAAAACAACTTTGTCTTGAACTGTAGATTATTAGTCACAGTATTCTCCTATACAGACTTAAAAGTTTATTGTCTAGTATAGGTAATTTTGTGCAGTGAAATTTTGTATTATGTGTAGCTTATGAAATTCGATATTCAAAAGAGGGCCGCTTAGTTTCCCCTTTAAACTTTTTATTTCTAAAAAATTCCGTTGGGCTTCCTTCTGGTGAGTCGCTAGAGGAGGGTGGTATAGAGTTGACGCAACATTCTGGGCTATATTGTGCTAGTTGGCGAGCTATGGCTATAAATCCTTTCTTCTTGGCTGTTTGAAGTGGCGTAAAGTTCAGACTGCTTCTGATAGTAAGAAAACTCTCAAAATTAACAATGTTGTGAGCGCTGAGACTTTTTGCGAGAATTAATAAGGCATTGATTGCGTCTAAATTTCCATCAAACACTCCCGCGTGGAATGCAGTAAAGCCACATTTTTCGGTGTAGTTGATGTATCTTTCGAATTCGTTTGGATCATTCGTGAATGCTTGAAAGGCTTTTTGTAGGATTGCAGAAACGTGGTTTCCGGTTAGGCCTCTGCAGGCGGCTATGAGAGCCGTTGCTTTTTCTTTGGGGTCAACCCAAGTTGTGACGTGACCGGCGCTGGTTCTATATATAAAAAAAGGATCTGCAATTAAAATATCGGCAATTCGATATCGGGTTGCTAAATTCTTAATGTTATGAACAGTGAAATAAATCAGATTCTGACAGAATTGGCTAAAGATATTTTTCGCTAAATCATCAGCATCTTCATGGGCTTGCAGCTTATCATAGCAATGATCATGGAAAGCGGAATAAACTAGCGCAAGTCTATGAATCAGATCATGCTCTGAAAAAAAAGGAGCTATGATTGTGTCCAAAATATTACTTATTGCACCATCAACACTATCGTTAAATCTTGCAGTTCTAAAATTTATACTGGGCATTTTGTCATCTAACTAATACTAATATAGCCATATTAATCGCTAAAAATTAATGGAGTATTAACTATTACTACACCGCTGCTATAATTTTTATGAAATATAAGAAGGGATTCGATCTATATGTTCATTGTCTTATTTTTGATGCTATTCCTTACAGTTTGCTTGGCTTGGCGTGGTAAACGTATTGGCGCTATTTATGGCTTTGTTGTGACAATAATGGCTCTATTAGTGACAGAAGCGTATTTCTTCTTTCAATCCACTACGCATCTTATGTTGTTACTCTGATAGGGAATCACTATGAAAATCAACTTTGAGACTTTATTCAATATCCTGCTAATCATCGCTGTCTTCTTGATCAGTGTGGGTGCTTTTATTTTTCAATTTGTTTTGTATGAATTGCCATGCCCATTATGCTTAATGCAGCGTGTTGGATTTTTGGCTATTGCTGTGGGGCCTTTGTTAAATTTGCGCTGCGGATTTTATCCGAGTCATTATTCATTAGTTTTAACGAGTGCTATAGTAACCGCATTCATCGCGTTACGCCATGTTGCACTTCATGTTGTTCCTGGAACAAAAGGTCATACGACTCCAATATTTGGACTGCATCTATATACTTGGGTATTTGTTATTACAGTGACTATCATCTGTGTCACGTCGTTGATCTTAGGAATCAATCGCCAATATCAAATAAAAGAATGCACTGTGAGCAATAAAATAATTAATGTCTTATTTATTGCTATTTTAGGGCTTGTAGTGGCAAATATCATTTCGGTATTTTTGCAGTGTGGTTTTCTTCCCTGCCCTGATGATCCAACAGGTTATCGTTTGCTAGGGAGGTGACATGTTGGTAGATACTACATTTTGTGTGTGGCAAGTCTTGAAATTCAAACTTCGAATATAAAAAGTTAGAATCCAAGATTTGCCCTCTATTGCTATGAATCTTGCCTAAAAGCTAGAACTTTATCTAGCTTAAAATGCAACAGTTACTTTCAGAGTTGGTATTTCCAACGAGGGGTTCTTTTTCGGTTTTTGTTATATCAAAAAAGACTGTGTTTTTTTTCACTTCAGAAGTAATTGTTACCCTTTGTTCTATTGGGAGCTTTCGAAGTTGAGCGGCCAAATTATTCTCAGCAGTTACCAGATGGGAATTTTTATAACCAGACACGCGGCATGCTGAGTCGATCTGTTGCGGATCAGCCGAGAAAAAATGGATATCATCCTTAGAAACATCATAATCGTTTCTGTAGAAATCTAACTTTGCCTGGACTGTGGAATAATGTGTGTTGCCGATAAATGGCTTATAGTGGTCGATAAAAATATGTATCCCCGACTTTTGGACTGCAGCGGCATATTTTTGCTCAGCATCTTCGCCAGGATTGCTTGCTAGTACAATCATCCACCGTGCTTTTTTAAAGGCCTCTAATATGTCTTTTAAGCTTTCGCTTTCTATTACAGAATTATTGTTACTATTGATCAAGCAGTCTTGTATGCCTAATACCAAAATTTTCATAATATAGCCCCCAATATATAGAATTCCGATAATAACTGCCTAATATTAAGAATATCTTAATATCTTTTTTCTGAAAGATAATTATCTCTGAACATGACAAAAA
>DJAM01000138.1:19228-19547 GCA_002429595.1 Coxiellaceae bacterium UBA6002 | reverse complement strand
TTCGCGGGAATGACAACAAACTGCGGGAATGACACGCGCTACATTCTTTTTACATAGTTTTCTTCCTCCGCTATACTTTCTCGATTTTAGCTGCTTTTCCTAATGAGGTTTTAAGCGCATGGCAAATCAGGGTTATATCGATCCCTTTGTGGGTAATCAGCTACGCGAAAAACGCGAGGCTCAAAATCTGTCTATAGAGTTTGTGGCAACACAGTTGCGTCTTAGCAAAGAATATATCGAGGATATTGAAAGCAGTAACTTTACAAAGTTACCACATACATATTTGAAAGGTTATGTCCGTGCTTATGCCAAATTGCTT
>DJAM01000138.1:18637-19122 GCA_002429595.1 Coxiellaceae bacterium UBA6002 | reverse complement strand
GTGCTTATGCCAAATTGCTTGCAGTGGCGGATCATGAGATTGACGTTTATTTGATGAGTGCTAACAAAAAAAACTCCATGAAAGGCTGGCAAGTTTTTTCCAGTCCAAAACAAATTTCATTTAGTAATCGCTATTTTCAATGGTTAACGTTTGCCATCTTTTCCACTTTAATTGTGCTGACTGCATTGTGGTGGAAGAGTGATAACCCACAAGCAAACCCCGTTGAAGAAGTTAGTACTAGCGCTAACTGCTTAAAATAACTGCAATATTAATAAGTCGAGGATTGAATAGTGGCTAATACCATACAAGCAATAAGAGGAATGAATGACATTCTGCCGCTCCAGTCTGATTATTGGTCGTACCTCGAAGAGATTTTGCGTCAAACCATCAATAGCTATGGCTATCAGGAAATTCGCTTTCCTATTCTAGAAAAAACGCCGCTGTTTAAAAGGACGATTGGTGAGGTCACCGACATCGTTGAAAAA
>DJAM01000138.1:16282-18529 GCA_002429595.1 Coxiellaceae bacterium UBA6002 | reverse complement strand
CACCGACATCGTTGAAAAAGAAATGTATACCTTCGATGATCGCAATGGCGAGAGCTTGACGCTACGCCCAGAAGGCACTGCAGGTTGTGTGCGAGCAGGTATTGAGCACGGACTTTTTTATAATCAAATTCAGCGATTATGGTACTTGGGTCCAATGTTTCGTTATGAAAAACCACAGTTGGGTAGATTTAGACAATTCTTTCAGTTCGGTATCGAAGCATTTGGAATGGTGGGTCCTGACATTGATGCTGAGCAAATATTGCTAACAGCTAGAATCTGGGAAAAGCTAGGCTTAAAAGATCAGGTTACTTTGCAAATTAATACCTTGGGTGATGCGGTCGTTCGCGAAAAATATCGACTCAAATTAGTAGAATATTTTAATGAGAACAAAGAGCTCTTGGATGAGGATTCTAAAAGACGCTTAACCACAAACCCTTTGCGAATTTTGGATAGCAAAAATCCTGATATGCAACTGATGTTATCTGCAGCACCTAGACTCATTGATTTCTTAGATGATACTTCGCGAATACATTTCGAACAGCTGCAGCGTTTCTTGCAGCTTGCTGGAATTCCATATGAGATTAATTCGAGAATCGTAAGAGGTCTGGATTATTACAATATGACTGTTTATGAATGGGTAACCGATCGATTAGGTGCACAAGGAACGTTATGCGCGGGTGGGCGATACGATTGTTTGGTTGAGCATTTGGGTGGCCAAGCCACACCAGCAGTGGGTTTTGCTATGGGATTGGAGCGGATTGTGACATTATTGGAAACTGTATACACACCGCAGATGAATCCGGAAGTTTATATTATTATGGTGGGTCTTGAGGCGACTCAACAAGGAATGATCTTGGCTGAAGAATTAAGAACGGCTTTACCCGAAATACGTATCATGAATGATTACACTGGCGGTAGTTTCAAAAGCCAATTTCGACGAGCTGACAAGAGTGGTGCCAAAGTTGCCTTAATTCTGGGACAGGATGAAATTGCTAATAACACGGTATCCGTTAAATTCTTACGTGAAGAACGTCCGCAGTTAGCAGTTCCAAAAAGTGAACTAGCTACCTTGTTACAAACTATGGTCACAGAGTAAGGGTTACAATTTAACCCCGTTAACTTTTTAAAATTTGGGAAAGACAATGAGTAACATTTACATATCTGACAAAGAACAAATTGAAATGCTGAAACAGTGGTGGCGTGAGAATGGTAAGTTTCTGCTTGGATCAATTGCAGTTGTGTTATTACTGAGTGCTGGTTGGCGATATTGGCAAAACTATAAAGTTAAAGATGCGGCTACCGCTTCAATCGTATACGAACAAATGTTGAATCACGAATCCAATCAGGATTTCCCTGCGGTCGAATCCGATGTCACCGATTTACAGACGAATCATGCCAAAACACCTTATGCCGCTCTTGGCGCGCTGGTTGCTGCTCAAAATGCTGTGAATAGTAATCAAATGGATCTTGCTCAGAAAAAACTTAATTGGGTGATCCACAATTCTAAAAATAAAGATTTTAAACAGATAGCAAAACTACGATTAGCTCGTGTTTTACTTGGAATGAAAAAATACGATGATGCGCTTTTAACATTAAGTGATATTGAAGCCAAAGCTTACCTGCCTCTAATTCAAGAGCTAAGAGGTGATATCTTGCTAGCTAAAGGCGATGAAAATGGTGCCAGGATCGCTTATCAAAATGCACTACATTCATTAAGAGCGAATGCGCCAAATCGATCTATATTACAAATTAAAGCAAATCAAATAGGCCAAACAGAGTAAATGATTCCAGTAATCGCCTTAGTTGGCCGCCCAAATGTAGGAAAATCTACGCTATTCAATTGTTTGACTAAAACGCGTGACGCTTTAGTTGCTGACTTGCCGGGAGTCACTCGTGACCGAAAATACGGTGAAGGACAATACCAAGATACTCGCTACATTGTCATTGATACTGGAGGCATTGAAGCAGATACCAATTCCGATATTTTTAACCTCATGGAAAGTCAATCTACCCAAGCGATAGCAGAAGCCGATGCGGTTTTGTTCGTGGTTGATGCCAAAGAAGGATTAACCCCGAGCGATTACAAAATTGCTCAGAAAGTCCGCCAAAGTACCAAGCCGGTATTTTTAGTTGTCAATAAATCAGAAAGTATGGAATCAGATATCGCGACAGCAGATTTCTATCAACTCGGTTTCGATAAAATTTTTGCAACGGCTAGTGCCCACAATCGAGGCGTAAATAAATTAA
>DJAM01000138.1:0-16178 GCA_002429595.1 Coxiellaceae bacterium UBA6002 | reverse complement strand
GAGGCGTAAATAAATTAATTGAATCAGTTTTAGCCGCATTTCCGAAAGTCGAACAACCCGCTATACCGGAAGCGCAAGACACGATCAATATTGCATTTATCGGTCGACCGAATGTGGGAAAATCTACATTGGTAAATAGAATTTTGGGAGAAGAGCGAGTTTTAGTTTATGACGCTCCTGGCACAACCCGAGACAGCATTTTTATTCCCTTTAAGCGTCAGGACCAAAATTATTTATTAATCGACACTGCAGGTATCCGTAGAAAAGCACGTATCAATGAGGCAATCGAAAAGTTCTCAGTCATTAAGTCGCTACAATCTATAGAGTCGGCGCAGGTCGTAATTTTTGTGCTTGATGCTAGAGAAGGTATTTCTGACCAGGATATGCGCCTGCTTGATTTTGTTGTTGAAGCTGGAAAAGCATTAGTTGTGGCTATTAATAAATGGGATGGTCTAAGTACAGATGATCGGGCTAGAATTCGCAGTGAGATTGATCTGAAATTAGATTTTATTTCATTTGCTAAAAAACATTTCATCTCTGCTTTGCATGGCACCGGGGTGGGTGATTTGTTTCCAGCAATTCATACAGCCTATAAATCAGCGATGAAAACGATTTCTACTCCCACGCTAACACGAATGTTACAAGCAGCAGTTACCCAGCATCAACCTCCCTTAGTGCATGGTCGACGCATAAAATTACGGTATGCGCATTTAGGGGGCCATAATCCGCCTATTATTGTTATTCATGGTAATCAGGTTGAATCAGTGCCACAGGATTATCTTCGTTATCTAAATAATTTCTTTCTAAAAAAATTGAAGTTGGTAGGTACACCACTACGGATACAACTTAAAGGTGGTGAAAATCCGTATAAAGATCGAAAAAATGTTCTCAGTGCTCGTCAAAAAGCTAAAAAACAACGTCTCATGCGTTATGTAAAAAAAAGCAAAAAATGAAATAAAAAAGTCCTCATTTTCCTTGATAAATAAATAATTATTGACTAAATATAAAATTCGTATTAATAATGCGAAGTCAATGGCGTTTGCCCTAATTTTATAGGAGTTTCATATGGCAAAAACAGCTGGTTCAAAAAAAAGTGAAGTTAAAAAACTGCAAAAGGAAATTGCTGCTCTTAAAAGTAAATTGAAAGCGGCGGAAAAAAAAGGAAGTATCTCTGATAAGAAACACAAAAGCTTTCAAAAAGAAGTAGCGAAAAAAATTCAAGATGCACATAAAGCAGGTTATGCGTCTGCTTCTTCTGAATCAAATCGAAAAAACGCTGCACGTAAAAAAGCAATTCAAGTTGCCGAAGCTAATTTTGAGAAAGAGTATGGTCAAAAATCTAAGACCAAAGCTCCTAAAAAAGCGGGTAAAAAGGCTGCTAAAAAATCAGTAGCAAAAACCAAAGCTAAAGCTAAGCCAAAAGCGTTAAAAGCTACCAAAGCTACCAAAGCTACCAAAGCTGCTAAAACAGCAAAAGCTGCTAAGGGTAAGGGAGTGAAAAAAACCAAAGCCGCTAAAGTGACCAAGGCTGCTAAAGCAACCAAAGCTACTAAAGGAGCCAAGTCAGCTAAAGCTGCCAAAGCAACTAAAGCTGCAAAAGCACCTAAAGTCGCTAAGACAAAAGGTCCAAAAGCAAGTAAATCTGCTAAAGCTGGCGCAGGTAAGCGCGGTCGTCGTTCTAAGAAATCAGATAGTACTAAGATTTCTGAAAATCACAATGCGCTACATCAAATGCAACAGCAACAGCATGAGACATCTTATCCTGACACATCTGAAACGTTCAGTTTCGATTAATGATTTTAGGGCTGTTTCTGTATAGAAATAGCCCTTTTATTTATAGCCCGCCACCTTGGCTTAATAGCGATTGCTCTTCTGAATCTTCCTTATGTGCCTCATTAATAATACTATTCAGTTCTGAGCTATTAATTCCTTGCGCGATAAAGTCTCCTTCTTGCAACTTCAAGTTTTTGATAATTTCGTCACGCTTGGTTTCGAGATTACTAAAAATAGTAGTAATTGAATCTTTGGTAGTTCTTAAAGCTGTCAGTAATTGCGAAGCAAGATGAAAATTGACTCGGCGATTATTGCCACGTTGCCTAGCGAAAAACCAAAAGCCTCTTCTGTAGTCGACATTATTCTTTGAATCAACATAACCTTCTATTCTGGTGATATAATTAAGCAGTTTTGATTCTAGAGAAGCTCTTTTGCTAGCTTGTTTAGCTGACGGTTCAGTTAAATCAACATTGCTAAAACGGCCTGTGGTGTTTCTAGTTTGAAAAAGGGGTGAATTGTCAAATACAGCCATTCTTTTTAATTTGTGTATTGTTTGGGTAACTAGGGGTAATAGCTCATCCACTCTACTATTGTCCTTGGCACTTGTTGCCAGATATTTACAGTTATGCCTATTGCCAAACCTCATTATTTCGGCTTCAGTAACAGCTCTAGCCAGATCGCTTTTGGTGCCAACTAAAAACAAAGGAATTGCGCGGGGTAGGCAATCTATGTATTTTGTTAAATTGTAAAAAGAATCTTTATTCGTTAAATCAAAGACAAGTACCACGGCATCAGCTTTCATTGGGCTATCTATCATGCCCATACAATTCTTTATGTTACTAGCAGGAAGGGTCCAGACTACGTGTCTGAATTGTTTTTCTTCATAGTTAAGATGACAATGCTCGAAGTGTGGTACCGTATCGGATGTGTATGCCGGGACGAACTTCATTTTTCTTAGTTGACTAACTAATGCTGTTTTGCCAGCTTTATGATCACCTAATAGCACAATCTTGAAACCAAGTGTTTCATTTCTAAGGTGTGACATTAATTGCTCTCCTTAGCAAATTTCAAATTATTTTATTTTGATGATTAGGCTAAACTAAAAATTAGGATTGAGCAAGACGACCTTGTTGGCAATGATTATTACTTTTAGGTAGATTTTTTTTCTGCTACTTCGTTGACAATGCATTGTAAAAAACCATCTTTTATTTCGACTTTGATCGGGTCACCCACTTCAACTTCTCTAACGGACTCAATCACATGATTTTCTTTGGTGGTAATGCTGTAACCTCTTTCAAGAGTCTGCAACGGGTTGATCGAATTTAAAATTCGTATAGCATTGCTGAGGTGCTGTTTTTCCTGTTGCAACTTTTGATTGATTAGTAAGGTCAGCGTCCGATAATAATTTTCGAGGGTGCTTTTTTGTGCTTTTAATAATGTTACTGGGTTTCGATGTTGTAATTTAAGAGAGCTAATGCGAAGCTGGTTAATCACTTGTGATAGTTTATTTTTGATTTCTCTGGTCAATGCCGCTTCAAGGTGATCAAGAGTTTGGGTATGGGCCAACAACAATCGTTCGGGACGAATAAAATTTTTGGCTAGCTGTTCAAGTTGATTGCTCAGTTCTTTTTGAGTTGCCAGTACTAACTGCAAGAGTCGCCTTTTCAGGTAATTGATTGTCTGAAAATAGTCAGTTTTGTCGGGACTTACTAACTCTGCAGCAGCAGAAGGAGTTGCTGCTCGTTGATCTGCCACATAATCTGCAATGGTAATATCTACTTCATGTCCAACACCGCAGACGATGGGAATTTCACTTTGAAAAATTGTTCGCGCTACAATTTCTTCGTTAAATGGCCATAAATCTTCTAATGAGCCGCCACCCCGGCACACCAGCAACACATCACATTCTTTTCGTTCGTTAGCGAGGGCAATGGCTTGGCAGATTTGTGGTGCTGCCTGCTCACCTTGCACTTGTGTTGGGTAAATAATCACGGGTAGGCTGGCAAATCGTCTCTTTAGGACACTTAGAACATCGCGGATCGCAGCCCCAGTGGGTGAGGTAATCACGCCGATCTTTTTGGGAAAAGTGGGTAGCGGCTTTTTGTGTTGGAGATCAAATAATCCTTCTGCAGCGAGTCGCTTTTTGAGTTGTTCGAATTGTTGTCTTAATAATCCTTCACCGCGATCTTCAATGTGTTCAATAATGAGCTGATAATCGCCTCGTGCATCATATAAGCTGATTTTGGCGCACGCTAAGATTTGACTGCCATTTGCTATTGCGACCGGTTTAGAGATATTTCGTAACCGAAACATGGCGCATCGAACCTGAGCATTTTCATCTTTGAGCGTAAAATACAAATGCCCAGAGCTCGGTCGAGAAAGATTAGAGACCTCACCTTCAACCCATATCACTTGAAAATGAGACTCTAAGAGTCGCTTGACACTTTTGTTAAGTGTCGAGACGCTATAGATTTGTTTATCGGCGATGAGTTCTTGCATGAATAGACCAGGGTGATTGTCATTTTGAGCGCAATATTGTAGACTATTCGGTTATTTTTAGATAGCCTAAGGTTTTTTGTTATGCGTGTCTTTCAAGAAGCATTCACGTTCGATGATGTTTTATTAATGCCAGCCCATTCTACCGTTCTGCCAAGGGATGTCACCTTAAATACGCAAATTGCTCGGGGTATAAAATTAAATATTCCATTGCTTTCAGCGCCCATGGATACCGTAACCGAGGCTAATTTAGCAATTGCTCTAGCCCAAGAAGGTGGCATCGGGATATTGCATAAAAGCATGAGCATTAAGGATCAGGTAGCACAAGTCACTACCGTAAAGAAATTTGAAAGCGGGATCATTCAAGATCCTGTTACTGTGTCACCGCAAACCACTGTCAAAGAACTTTTGACACTTTCAAACAGATATAAATTCTCTGGCATGCCGGTTGTTGAAGGTGAAAATTTAGTTGGCATTGTCACTAATCGCGATGTCCGATTTGAAACCAATTTAGAACAGCCAATCGCAAACTTAATGACACCTAAAGAGCGCTTAGTAACAGTGCCCGAAGGAGCAGCTCGTGACGACATCATGCAGCTTTTGCATCGCAATCGTATTGAAAAATTATTAGTGGTCAACGATACCTTCCAGTTACGTGGCATGATTACGGTTAAAGATATCTTTAAAGCAAAAGAAAAACCTTTTGCTTGTAAAGATGATTCTGGTCGACTTCGAGTTGGTGCTGCGGTGGGCATTGGTGGTGACAGTGATGAGCGAGTGGCCGCATTAGTAAAAGCGGGCGTTGATGTCATCATTGTTGATACTGCACATGGCCATTCTCAAGGCGTATTGGACAAAGTGAAATGGGTTAAGCAAAATTTTCCAGATGTTCAAGTCATCGGTGGTAATATCGCCACTGCGGATGCCGCATTAGCATTAAAAGAAGCAGGTGCTGATGGTGTCAAAGTAGGAATTGGTCCAGGCTCTATTTGTACAACACGAATTGTCGCGGGCGTTGGCATTCCTCAGGTGACTGCGATTGCGAACGTTGCGCAAGCCTTAAAAGGCACGGAAATTCCGGTCATTGCAGATGGCGGTATTAGATTTTCAGGTGATATTTGTAAAGCAATTGCTGCAGGGGCGCACGCGATTATGATCGGCGGATTATTTGCCGGTACTGAAGAAGCCCCTGGTAATGTCGTGCTCTATCAAGGTCGTTCTTATAAAGAATATCGTGGCATGGGCTCGGTGGGCGCGATGTCACAACGTCATGGTTCGCATGATCGTTATTTTGTTCCAGAAGAAAACTTAATTGATAACGAAAAATTAGTTCCAGAAGGGATTGAAGGTCGTGTGCCATATAAAGGAAGTTTAGTAGCAGTTGTTCATCAATTATTAGGTGGCTTACGTTCGGGAATGGGTTATACCGGTTGCAAAAATATCGAAGAGATGCGTACTAAAACGCAATTTGTGCGCGTCACCAATGCCGGCATGAAAGAAAGTCACGTACATGACGTCATCATCACCAAAGAAGCTCCTAATTATTGGGCAGATAAGTAAAACAGACATTGAGGTTAATCGCTTGACAGTTGATATCCATAACGAACGCATTCTTATTATTGATTTTGGTTCCCAATACACACAATTGATTGCGCGTCGAGTGCGAGAAATTGGCGTTTATTGCGAAATACATCCTTATGATCTTGATTCTGAGTTTATCGAGGAATTTGCACCTAATGGCATCATTTTATCAGGTGGCCCCGAAACAGTTTTAGGAGAGGATACACCTAGAGCGACGCAATTAATTTTTGAAATGGGCTGTCCTGTCTTAGGAATTTGTTATGGTATGCAAACGATGGCGGCACAACTAGGTGGCCAAGTTGAAGCAGCTAGTCATCGCGAATATGGCTATGCGCAAATTGAAGTACAACTCCCGAGTCTTTTATTAGAGGATATTGAAGATCGAGTCTCTACAGATGGTAAGGAATTACTAGATGTTTGGATGAGTCATGGCGATCGTGTCCTAGCATTGCCCGAAGGTTTTAAAAGTATCGCCAGTAGTTCGAATGCACCTCTAGCTGGTATGGAAGATTCAAAACGTCGCTTTTTCGGATTGCAGTTTCATCCGGAAGTCACGCATACGCGCCAAGGCCAACGTATTATTTCAAGATTTGTATTAGAAATTTGTGGTTGTAAACCATTATGGAATGCTCGCAATATCATCGAAGATAGTATTTCTAGAATAAAAGCGCAGGTCGATGATGAAGAAGTGATTTTAGGTTTATCTGGTGGTGTTGACTCGTCAGTCGTGGCAGCGTTGCTGCATGATGCTATTGGTAAGCAATTAACTTGTGTATTTGTTGATACTGGCTTATTGCGACTTAAAGAAGCAGAACAGGTACTTGCTACTTTCTCACAACACATGGGTATTAAGGTAATCTATGCTGACGCAAAAGAGCGCTTTTTATCGGCGCTTAGCGGCATTAGTGATCCCGAGCAAAAAAGAAAAATAATCGGCAATGAATTTATCAAAGTTTTTGAAGAAGAAGCTGGTAAGTTACCTCGCGCCAAGTTTTTAGCACAAGGAACTATTTATCCTGATGTTATTGAATCAGCTGCTTCGAAAACCGGTAAAGCTCATGTGATCAAATCACACCATAATGTCGGTGGTTTGCCTGAAGAGATGAATCTTAAATTAATCGAACCACTGCGTGAATTATTTAAAGATGAAGTTCGAAAAATAGGTTTAGAGTTAGGTTTACCATTTGAAATGGTGTACCGACATCCCTTTCCAGGTCCTGGTTTAGCAGTGAGAATATTGGGCGATGTCAAAGAGGAATATTTAGAAATCCTACGTCGCGCTGATTATATTTTTATCGAAGAATTAAGAAATCATGATTATTACGACAAAGTAAGCCAAGCGTTCTGCGTCTTTTTGCCGGTAAAATCAGTGGGCGTGATGGGCGATGCTAGAAAATATGATTATGTTTTATCGTTACGTGCCGTAGAAACGACCGATTTCATGACAGCCCATTGGGCGCATTTGCCTTACGAATTATTAGGTAAAATTTCCAACCGAATCATCAATGAGGTATCCGGTATTTCTCGAGTCGTTTACGATATTTCTGGAAAACCGCCGGCGACTATCGAGTGGGAATAACGTGCATACTGAACAAGATCTTCATTGGCTAAAGAAAGCCTTAGAACTTGCCAAACAAGCTGCTAATGAACAAGAAGTCCCCGTTGGTGCGATTGTCGTTGCTGATAACGAGATCATTGGTGAAGGTTATAACCAGCCAATAAAAAACCACGATCCCACAGCCCATGCGGAAATTGTTGCGCTTCGTGCTGCGGCCGTCAAAATTGCAAATTACCGCTTACTTAACACCACTTTATATGTCACCCTCGAGCCATGCATTATGTGTACCGGTGCGATTATACACGCCCGTGTTAAGCGCTTAGTTTATGGTGCTAACGACCCTAAAACAGGTGCGATAACTAATCAATGTCAATTGTTAAACTTACCAACCAATCACAAAGTTGAATATGTGGGAGGTTTGTTAGCGCAAGAATGTGGTGGTTTATTGCAGGATTTTTTTAGAGCTAAACGCTGATGTCAGGCGGTTTAGATTTCAAAAAAATTGCAAACGATTATGCGTTAGGTTCGCTCATCGAACAACCTGAGCCTATTAAAGGTGGTCTTTTACACCAAGTTTGGTTGCTGAAAACTACAACGGGTAAATATGTAGTTAAACAATTAAATCTATGCTATGGCGCACAAAATCCAAACTTATTGAGCGAAAGCCAAGCTCAAGAGGTTGCAGCTGAAATGCTAGCGCATGGCATTCCTACTGTCAGTGCCCTTCAACCGATAAACCAAAATTTTTTAGTGGTGCCCTTTGTCGAAGGAAAAATTATACCCGCAACACTAACCACGCCAGAAATGGCACATAAAATAGGTGTAATTTTAGGTAATATTCGTGCGGTAAATTTGAAGCAAGGTGCAACTGTCTCACCTAAGTGGGAAGGTTTAGCTAAAGAACACTGGCAATTAAAATTCAAACATTCTGATCATTTGTCGAAGCTGGTAAAATGGAGCGAACAAGCGAAAACAGCGAATGAACAATTACAAAAAGAATTAATTTTCAGTCATCGTGATCTGGATGATAAAAATATTCTCTGGAGAAATGCTGCGCCTACCATACTAGATTGGGAATATTCTGGTTTAATTGACGCAACACTCGATCTATTAATAGTGGCGTTAAACTTTAGCGGCGTTCAGTATGGAGAATTGAACTTTGCCAATTTCAGAGCTGTATTTAATGGCTATTGTGAAATTAACAAAACGCTTCCCAAAATCACGCCTCAACATATTTATCTTTATTTTGGTTATTGTCTTGATTGGATACTCAATGCACCGGTGCAGTATTATCAAGAAGAAATGCTTAAAACGATCAATGCCGTTGTGTTAGTTGAGTTGAATCAGCAGGCAATTTGCAATTCAAAATAGTCCCCTGTCTATAATTAAATAATAGTGAAGATTTTCTGGAGTTAATGTGCAACAACCAATAGAAATTGATGTCGTTTCAAAAATCTGCCAATACGCTAAAACAAGAAACGCGCAAGGTCTTCGTGAAGTAACTGAAGGAAGATCCGTAGATTGCAGTTTTGGACAGTTTAATGCGATGTATGAGTTAGCTTTAGAGGGTTCTACAAGTGCGGTCAATGCAATAGATTATCTACATCAAGAGTGGGATGCCAACATCAATTGGGCAATGATGGGAGCGGGTAGCTGGAAATATTGAACTGATCAAAAAACTAATAGCTGAAGGCGCTATGTTGAATTATGCCATCTACGGTGCTGCTAGAAGTGGCAATCGAAACCTAGTCAATTAGTTAAAAGCGAAAGGCGGCGATCTGTTCTGGGCAGTAGTTAGATGCAGTTGAATCAATCGCTTTAGTGGAAGAAGAATATTTATTAAAAAAAGCGTCATTGTTAAATGGATTCATGAGAGAACATAAGCTTAATTACAATCAAGCCTTAGCTTGGAATTCTCAAGAGCTTCGTACGTGGTTATTGGGACGTGAGGAAACGCATTTACTTCCTATCGATTTGGTACGTTATGTTTCAAGCTTTGTGGTGCCGCTTACTGAAATTGAAGTGGTAGATCTTGCAGAGAAGTTAAAAGTTGCAAGTCAAAAATTTAAAGAGGCTTTGCAGAATAAAGCTAAATTTAATTTTAGTGAGGCTGAAGTTAAGGCAGGAGATAACCGAGAACTACCTGAACAAAATCCGAAGGGGAAGAAGCCGGAAGGTAAATTGGGAGTAGTTAAAGATAGTGTAGAAAGGGAAGAAGGAAAGACGGATCAGTCTGAGGAGAATAAAGAAAGTCCAAAACCGTAGAATTAATTCGCTTTTATTCGTTCCCGCTCCCGCTCCTAATCTTTCCCGTTCCCGAATCATACAAACCATATAGCACTTAGCTTTGTAGCGGCTTCGAAATTACTTTTTCACACAGTCTAGTTAAATGGTTTTTGTCCTTAACCTGTAAGATGCACAACCCGGTCTGTGCCTGCGGAGCCGGTACGGTGCTATATGGTCTGTATGATTCGGGAGCGGGAAAGATTAGGAGCGGGAACGGGAACGAAAACGAAAAGAAAGAGAGGCTTCCGTGATTTTTTGCGGCTTGGGTTGTCCCCTGATCCAGGATATAATCGCGGGTTTTGAAATCTTATTTTTAAGGATCGGACATGTTTGAGAAAGTGAGCCCCGGGCAAAATATGCCTAACGACATCAACGTCATCGTTGAAATACCAGCCTGCAGCAACCCTGTTAAATACGAAGTCAATAAAGAATCAGGTGTTTTGTTTGTTGATCGATTTATGTCTACTTCGATGGTTTACCCTTGTAATTATGGTTATATGCCAAGAACGTTGTGTGAAGATGGCGATCCTCTAGACGTTCTCGTTTTGGCTCCTTTCCCTCTATTAAGTGGCTCTGTGATTCGTTGCCGGCCTGTTGGGATTTTGGGGATGACCGATGAAGCGGGGGAAGATGGCAAATTATTAGCGGTGCCGATTGATAAATTATCACCCCTGTATAAGCACATTCAAGACTATACCGATGTCGATGAAATGACGTTGAAGAGTATTGCCCATTTCTTCGAGCATTATAAAGACTTGGAGCCTGGTAAATGGGTCAAAATCAGTGGCTGGAAAAATGCAGAGGCGGCTCGAGGTGAGATAATCACTAGCGTCGAACGATATCAGGATTCTGTTGAGACGACGTCTTAAAGGTAAAGGGTGGCTTTACAAGAAGACTCTGTAAAGCCTAAAATGCTCTAAATTTTCATAAGATCTTAATCAATAATTCTTAATGTGATGCAAAAAATCTATTATTAGATAGATAAACTTCATCACATCACGTCCCTGTTCGGGTTGGAGAAACTATGCTTTTTACTAAACCTTTAGCGGAACCTACGCCACATCGCACTGAATTATCCGAAGCTTATCGAAAAGATGAGACGGCATGTATTGATACTCTCCTTAAGAGCTTGAACTTATCCGAAGAAGCTCTGGAGCGGATTGACAATACTGCAAGAGACTTAGTGATTGAAGTGAGAAAAGAAAGGGTCGGTCAAAGTGGTTTAGATTCATTTTTATATCGTTATGATCTATCAAGCGAAGAAGGCATTGCTTTAATGTGTTTGGCTGAAGCGCTTTTGCGCATTCCCGACACGCATACCATGGATCTCTTAATCCGCGATAAACTTACCTCTACAGATTGGCAAGCTAATGTTGGTAAAAGTGATTCGATGTTTGTGAATGCTGCTACCTGGGGCTTAATGCTAACCGGAAGAGTGTTAAGTCGCGACGAAGAAAATTCCAATAAATTGCGTACTGTTTTGAAGCGTTTACTCGAAAAAACCAGTGAGCCTATTATTCGTCGCGCAGTGTCTGAAATGATGAAGATTTTAGGTAAACAATTTATTGTGGGCGAAAATATCCAGGACGCACTAAATCGTTCTGTCAAACGAGAAAAAATTGGTTATCGATTTTCGTATGACATGTTAGGAGAGGCGGCTCGAACTCAAGCAGATGCTGAACGATATTTCAAAGCTTATCAAGACTCTATCGTAGCAATTGGAGCCCATGGCAAACAAAAAAGTTACATAGCAGGTCCCGGTATTTCGGTAAAATTGTCAGCGCTGCATCCACGTTATGAATATGCTAAGCGTGATATTGTCTTTCCAGATCTTGTCAAAAAGCTACGTACACTAGTGTATCTAGCAATGGAACAGGGAATTGGCTTAACGGTTGATGCAGAAGAAGCTGACCGCTTGGATCTTTCATTGGACATTTTAGAAGCGGTATTTACTGATCCGAAGCTAGAAGATTGGGAAGGACTAGGCTTAGCGGTTCAAGCTTATCAAAAAAGAGCGTTTTACGTCATTGATTGGTTGGCGCAATTATCTCGGAAACACAAAAGAAAGTGGATGATTCGTTTAGTTAAAGGTGCGTATTGGGATTCTGAAATTAAAGAAAGTCAAGTTAGAGGTTTTGAAAATTATCCCGTATTCACGCGCAAAGATAATACTGATTTATCTTATATCACCTGTGCTCAAAAAATTATTGCTGCACCAGATGCCTTTTATCCTATGTTTGCAACACATAATGCGCAAACTGTCGCGACTATTTTAGAAATGATGAAAGGCAATGCCAATTTTGAATTTCAATGCTTACAAGGTATGGGGCGGGCACTTTATGATCAAATCGTTGCAATGGATAAATGGAATATCCCGGTGCGAGTTTATGCACCTGTTGGTTCTCACGAAGATTTATTACCCTATTTAGTTCGACGGTTACTTGAAAATGGCGCTAATACTTCATTTGTAAATCGAATCGTTGATGAACAATTGCCAGTCCAAGATATTATTGTCAACCCACTCCTTAAAGTAAAAGCCAATGAATTTAAACCACATCCTAATATTCCTCTACCAAGGGATTTATTTGGTGCTGAACGCAAAAACTCAAAAAGTTACGACTTAAGTAATCGTCTAATTTTAGAAGAAGTCGATAAAGAGTTATCGGAATGGCAATATCATGAATGGCAAGCACGTCCTACCTTCCGCGATCAAAAAGATTTGAATCAAGAACGAATCGCATATGAACCGTCGAATAAGAGTCGAGTGGTAGGACAAGTTTATGATGCAACCGCTGAAGAGGTAGCAAAAGCACTTGCTATTGCAAGTGATGCTCAAGAAGGTTGGGATCGTACGCCAATCATTAAACGGGCTGAGCTACTAGAAAAGTCTGCGAATATTCTTGAAGAAAACATGCCCGAATTGATGGTGTTGTTAATACGCGAAGGCGGCAAAACAATTTATGATGCCATTGCAGAAGTTCGAGAAGCAGTTGATTTTTGTCGTTATTATGCACAACAAGCAAAGATACATTTAATACCTAAAATCATGCCAGGCCCAACGGGTGAAAGTAATCAATTAGAGATGCATGGTCGCGGTGTCATTGGTTGTATCAGTCCTTGGAATTTTCCATTGGCCATCTTTTCTGGGCAAGTGATGGCGGCACTTGTTGCTGGTAATACGGTCATTGCGAAACCCGCTGCACAAACGCCACTCATTGCGGCAAGGGCAGTCGAATTATTTCATGAGGCTGGTATTCCAAAAGAGGTCTTACAACTTGTTCCCGGTGAGGGAAAAACAGTTGGCAGTGCGATTGTTGCAGACACCAGGATTGCTGGTATTTTATTTACCGGTTCAACAGAAACTGCGCGTTTTATCAATAAAACATTGGCTGACCGAGAGGGTGCAATCGTGCCTTTTGTTGCAGAAACCGGTGGCCAAAATGCGATGATTGCAGATTCATCTGCACTGCCTGAACAATTAGTAATGGATGTTTTAACATCTTCTTTTTATAGTGCGGGTCAACGTTGTTCAGCGTTACGAGTTTTATTCGTGCAAGAAGAAATTGCCGATAAAGTTATTACGATGCTCAAAGGTGCAATGGCTGAGTTGATCATTGATGATCCTTATTTATTACGAACTGATATTGGTCCGATTATTGATGTTACCTCGGTAAAAACGCTAGAAGCACATAGTGAGCGCATGGATAAAGAAGCAACGTTAATTTATAAAACTCAACTTGGCGAAAATACTCAATTGGGTTCATTTTTTGCGCCACGAGCTTATGAATTATCTAGTTTATCGCAACTGCAACGAGAGGTTTTTGGACCGATTTTGCATGTCATACGTTACAAGAAAAAAGATCTTGATAAAGTGATTGCCGATATCAATGACACACGTTATGGCTTAACGCTAGGGATACAAAGCAGAATTGATGAAACGGTTCGATATATTCAACAACGAATTAGAGCAGGTAATGCTTATGTCAATCGTAATATGATTGGTGCGGTGGTTGGTGTTCAGCCATTCGGTGGTGAAGGTCTATCAGGTACTGGGCCTAAAGCAGGTGGCCCTCATTATTTATCGAGATTGTGTGTTGAAAGGACGTTAACGGTCAATACTACTGCAGCTGGAGGCAATGCTAGTTTATTATCACTGGTTGAATGATGAAGGTACAGGAACAGGCGCAGGTGCCGGCTGTTCTTGAGATGCCAGCTGGCACAAGGTACCAGCAAAGGTTATTAAGCTTGCGTAGACGTACCCCTTACCATTTACATGTTTATTTAAGTCCAAACAAAGGTTTGCAACAAAATCATGCAGACGTTGGAATGTGGGAAATTTAAACTCTTCTCTTCCTTCCATTTTTTCATTTTGTAAGCGTCTAATTAGCTCAATTAGAATTTGTTTTTCGTGTGTTGAATAATCAAAAATCAGCGATTTTGAATGCTCACAATTGTTAAGCAATACTGTTGCGAGATATTCGAGCCGTTCTTTTTGCAGTTTTAAATTTGCATCTCCTATTGGAAACATAAATCTTTCAGCTAAATCTTTTTTATGCAGTATTTCTTTGTTATAGGAAGCTGTTTTTTTGATCAATAATTCAGTAACCGCTTGCGGAAATTCATTTTTTGGAATTGCACCTTCTGAATCATCTTTCACCCCAAAGGAGCCACAAGCTGTTTGAAAACCCGAAAGCAATTGTTGATGACCTGCGCTGGCCAACATAATAAGGTTGTTTTGAATAATTGAATGTAGCTCTTCATCTTTGGAAAATAGACCCCATTGATTAAACAGGAGATAATTAAAGGTTACTGCTGCTATTCTAAACATCATGATTCCAGTTCGATCTTTACCGCTTTCGCATGATGAATTCATAGCAACATTGTAATAACGTCGCAGTTCACTAATTAATGAATTTGCAAAACAACCTAAAACTAGATTACGATTATCTGGATCAAAGGGACTCTTATTATTGTTTCTAAGAAAACCAATACAAAGCGCAAGGGAAATGATTTCACATTTTGACAAAATTTCTTCGCGGTCAGCGCCTTGCTCTTTAAGTAAGCTAGCTTTAACGTCTTCTAACCCTTCCAACAATATTATTGCAAGATTTTCTTCTTCATTGCTTAAACCTTTGCCATTTAGATAATGCTGAACTGGATCAAAAAAATGTCTCGGATCATTCTGAGGGTTTAATTTACGATATCGATGCTTGATCTCATCAAAAACTGTATCCTTCACCAGTTTCATCAAGCCTTCGATCCCTTCATAATGGTTACTTGTAACACGCCGGATAGCATTCATAGGCAAATTTGTGTATAAACCATCACGTAATGCTCCCATTGCATTTTTGGTGTGGTTAACAATATCTTTATCATTGCCACTGGGATTCGAGTCGGTGTTAAGCGTTAAAACTAAAGTTTTTGCTTCTAAAGTGTGTGCGAATAATTGCTCCATGTTTAATTTAGAAATTGCTTCCATGACTTTATGATTTTTATGATCAGGCAGGTAGGCAATCGCACCCGAGCGGTAGGCGGCGCTGAGTATTGCGACGTTATTAAGCTCGTAAGTGCCATTTATTTCGAGGTAACTATTTCGTAGACCCACTAAAATATTTCTTAACTGAGTAGGTAAAACTCTTCCCTCAATGAGAATGTCTTTATAGTAATCCACTAACTGTCGTTGCCATGGCTCCAGTAATTGATACCAATCTTTTGAGCTGCGATTGTTATATTCATTGCGAAGACCTTGAGTGAGATCGGTTAAAGCAATCTCAGCTTCAAATACGGTCTTTTTTTGGTGTTGAGCATTTTCTAGATTGAGCAAGGTAATAATGTGCTTAGAGGGCTCTTTTAAATTGGCAAATTCTTTCGCCGCATTGAGTCTTTTGATCGCGTCTTCATATTTGATGTTCACCGCATTTGCAAGGTGTGTTGCGAGTACACTATTGAAATGGGTCAGACAGGCCATCGCATGCTCAGTATCCAGAGTATTGCTGCCTAGGAAGAAGAAAGTATAAGCGATATCTTTAACGAATTGAGCTGCTTTGCCTAGAAGTTCTTTATCTGCGCCACTGTTACGCTTAGCTATCTCTAATAAATCTAAAGTAGCTCGGGCACTGTTCAAGCCCATCATGACGTAGGGTTCTGAACTAAATGCGGGTGGGCTTTGGCATGCTCTAGCATCCCGTAAAATTACACGCTTGCCTTTAAAAGTAGGGCAGCTTATCCAATGAATGTTTTGCTTGGCATCTAACGATTGCACCAGCAAAGTTATAGCGCGCGTCAAATCTCCCTGACCGACAGCGGTTCTCAGGTCTTTCCTAAGATCGGTTGTATCTCGCTTAAGCGTACCTAAGCCTCCAAGATATTGGCGCAGCTCATCTTCAGTCGTAACTTTTGGTCTTTTAGCAATGTGGGCGACTGTTGGGTCTTCCATTTAGATTCCTAAAAAAATATTTATAAATATTATAAATTGATAAAATAG
>DJAM01000090.1 GCA_002429595.1 Coxiellaceae bacterium UBA6002 | reverse complement strand
ATTTTGGTGAAATTGCCGTGGTTTATAGCTTTTGTACGCTCTCTCTTAAGATTAGTTTAAGAAATATATATTAAAATCTTGTAATTGATTTAATGATATGAGTTGAGGTGGTGATGTTTAAGCTAGCTTATAAGGTTGAAGAAAAATCTGATTTTGAAAAAGCGACAACAGACGAAAATTATGCCATCTCTTTATATAAAACCGAGCGTAATAAATTTAACTCTCTGAGATTAGAGGAACGAGCATATTTAATAGAAAAGTGGTTTTCTCTGCTAAAAGAAATACTACAAAATCCTTCGATCAGTGATGAAGATCTTGCTGCCCTCACCACAGTTTTTCCTCAAGAGAAAGTGGCTACTTTCAACTATACTTCTCTAAGTTGGTACCCAGCTATTTCCCGAAAATTGAATACTGAAAGACAAGAAATCGCAGATTGGCTCTCTCGTCTCCCTGCAATTGTGGCTAAACTAGATCGAGAAACTTTAGTCTCCTACTCACGTATCAATCCCGATCTGGCTTTCAATTTATTTGATTGCCAGCAGGCAGACAAACTTAATTCTCAAGATATTTCCAGTTTAGCAGCACGCTCTGCAACTAAAGAAGGTATTATTGATGATTACATTTGCTTTTTAGTATTATTAGAGAAAAAATTTCTAGACAAATTAAATGCCGCTAGCAAACTTTTAGTCTTCTCTAGAGTTCAGCAAATAGCACCACAATACCCACAAAGCTTCGCTGCACTTTCCGCAGATTTACAAACACAAATTAACCGATCATATCCTCTACCACTAGATCGTACTTTACTCTATTGGATAGCCGCGCTCGCAGGATTAGGTGACTCATGTTGGATTACAAGATTTCAGGAGGTCCTTGGTAATGCCAAAGGAACCTGGTGGCAAGATCAAATGTATAGCGGATTGCAAAGGGCTGCTACGCCACTAGAAACATTATCTGCAGAGGCACTTGCCTGGATATTAATTCAAGAGAAAGGATTTATTACTGGTTGGAGCAATCAATACGTACCTGGTCACTTTTTAGCACAAGTGACTACCGAAGATCGTATTAACTTAGGCCTTCTTTATCCTAAAATCGCCTATGAGTTATTAACAAATACTAAGTGCCAAGGTACACGGAAATTTACTGATGATGAAGTGCGTCTGCTTGTGGCAAAACATGATCAACAAGGCGATGTGGATCCCGCTGATTTTATGAGAAACTGGTTTAGAGCTAAACATAATAAATTGAAAAATATTGCTACTACTCCGGATCGAACAGAGTGTGTTTTATACGAACAACATCAGAATTATGTTAAAGGTCGTGCTGTAGATTTTAATAATATTCCTAGCCTGAAAACTTTTGCTGCTCATGCTTTTCTTAAAACTAA
This sequence comes from Coxiellaceae bacterium UBA6002, assembly GCA_002429595.1. Taxonomy (GTDB): domain Bacteria; phylum Pseudomonadota; class Gammaproteobacteria; order UBA6002; family UBA6002; genus UBA6002. The sequence goes on along the minus strand of DJAM01000090.1, from coordinate 10,439 downwards.
GCAGCACATTTCTTCGCCGCAAGAACTTTCAGAATTCACAGAAAATATGGATCGCTTCGAAAAAAAATTTTGATGCTAGTCTCGGCTTGGCCTCAAAAAAACTGAGCTACAGATGTTAGCCCAGTAAGTTTTTCAATGCTCGACCTTGGCGGTCAGCTCTCATTAACGTCTCTTCCAAATTAAGAAAACGTTGGCTTGATGTTGTATCGGTGCTATCTGCACAACTTATTTCATCCAAGCCATCTTTCGAGTGAATAATAAGTGTTCGTTTACAAGTAGAATGCGATAAAACTTCAGCAGTCAGTAGCAACCATTTGGCATCAAAGACTCCAATCACGACATGATCTGTTCCGGCCGGATTAGCCAGCGGTCCCTTTTAATGTGTTTGAAACATTAAACTGCCAATATGTTATATTTATAAGTATGTAATAAATCAGAAGGTATTAGCAACATGCAGCAGCCTCAGCCTCAGCCTAGAGCTTCTAGAAGAAAACTCATCGTTTTGGACGTGGATGATACTCTGATCAGTGAAGCCTCAGTGGGACAAGTTAACCCGCCTCGTAAGTTTTTTTATCCTGACCCTACTAAACGTATATTAGAGATGGCTAAAGCTAACCCTGATGTCTATGTAATCATTGCTTCTAAAGTTTCTTCAACAGAAGAAATCAATTCTGCAGTAAATAACATTACTAATATAAATCATCCGCACATTCGTGTTTTTGGAAGAAAAGACATCAACAATAAAGAACAATATCCAAAGGGTAAATTCAGTGCTGTAAATAATGTAATTAAAGAATTGAATATTGATCCAAACGATGTCATATGGGTAGATGATGATTTACCTTCGGCAGAAGAAGCTGCAAGAGAAGGTTACGTTCCAGTGCTGGTGCCCTGTACAGAAGAAGGTGCCTTGAGAACACTACGAATAGAAAGTTCTTCTTATCTTGATTGCCTGCCTACTCTTGTCTTAATGGATGATAAACGAGATTTTAAAGCCCAAACAAGTAATTTAAAAATATCAGATAAAAATCGCTATGTGCCAGATGTAGCAAAAAAGTTGGCATTGCTTTATCAAAAAATTGCAGATCAGTATCAAGACATAGTAGGAAACTATGTTTCATTTTCAAGTGGAGTGATTAGACAAGAAACAAAAACACCAGAAGTTTTATATAGCGAAGCACGGAAAACAATAAAAGATATTTTGGAAGAATTGGAAGAATTCGTAATACCCGATTCTACAATATCGGAGCTAATTAAATTTTTGAAATCGATAGAAATACCCATTACAAGTACAGTTCGCTACATGGATGAAAAAACAAAAACCAAAATTTCGAGGCTTTTAGAAGCAGAGGAAATTAAGAATAGTAAGAATCCTGAAGTGCGGCAATTATCATCAAAGATTAACGCATTGCTTGATAAGCCTGCACGAGTCATCGGTAAGATGTTTACACCCTTAGTATCAGAAGTGGTTAAACCAGCTACTGGTGCGGATCCACTGACTCGAATTAATTTTAATCGGGATTTTGTTTATAGACGAGAGACGGGTAAACCATTCCCTACTTTAGATGCACGGGACGGTCAAGATAATTTAACGCGTGAGTTTGCTGCGGCAAATCCTGAAAATTTAACACACTCTGGATTTAAGATCCAAGGCAACCATATTTTACAAGAAGACTATGAGCTAGGCTCTGGCGAAAGTAAAAACATGAATATGAGTGATTATAGAGACTTTATCAATAAAAAATATTTGCCTCATATCACTCCAGATCTAGCGCTACAGGAATGGGCTAAATACAATGCCCATATGGGAGGTCCTGCAGCAAGTTGTGTTGAAAATTTACAACTTATTTTCAAAAATCTTGCCGAACAGAGCTTTATTATGGATATGTCGAATTCCAGTTTCAATGTTTATACAAACCCCCGAGAACAAGGTGTTGTATATTTCACCGCTCGTGTTCCATTCTTACAAGCAATAGAAGAAGCTAAAGAAGATATTAAACGACATGAAGGGGAAGAGACTCGTTATCCTACTCATCGAGACAAGGGGATACGTGATCCGGTAGCTGTCTTTGAAATTACTATAAAAGGTGTAAAAACTAAAAATGGCGTAGAAACACAATTGGTAGCGGAAAATTTTGCTTGTTACCAATCTAGGCTATTGCCCGCTTTTAATGAAGTTAATAAATTGATCGAGCAACGTCGAAGATTTGACCACTTGAAAGAGGGCTTAGCTAATGACATCAACAACTTTGTCTCAGCTAAAAAGAAATCTGCAACCAGTACACCAGGTTTCTTTGAAAGACTATTTGGTTCTGGTTCTGATGAAGGGGCAGAAATAATCTTACATATACGTGACAAAATTAATGAGCTTGTTGGGTTGATTAAGAATGATCCAATGGGTCAAAATTATGAAGATCTTACTAAGAAGTTACTTAACTTTGTGATTGAGGAAAAACAAAAATACTTGGCCCATCCGACTTCTGAAAGTGGCAAACAATTCCGAGATGTATTGGATAACGTGATTGACAATTATTTGGCTGATTTTAAAGATGTGATTCCGAGCTCCGTGGTTAAGACTGGATCCAAACCTGGTATGTAATTCCTCGCTAGGCGTCCTTCTTGGAATTTAATTACTTAAACAAGTTTAAGGTCAACCGAAGTTACGTGTGCTTTAAATCAGATTTCGTTGTCAAGTAAACTTCTTAACATTTTGCCTGGCGAGTCTGCTTTCATTAAAGTTTCTCCAATCAAAAAAACATTTATGCCATGCTGTTGCATCTGCTCAATATCCTCTCGATTCCGAATGCCGCTTTCACAAATAGCAGTTCGCTCACCTGGTATTTTTTTGCTAAGGTCAATGGTCTGCTGTAGATTCACCGAGAAATCTCGAAGGTTTCGATTGTTAATTCCAATCAATTCAGCTTGAGTTTGTAATGCTGTCTTAAGTTCGTTTTCATTATTAACCTCAATAATGACATCTAATCCTAACGCAGTTGCAAGCTCATAGAATTCCAGGAGTTGGCTCGTGGTTAGTGCAGCGACGATCAATAAAATACAATCAGCACCTATATAGCGCGATTGATATATTTGATAAGTATCAATAATAAAATCTTTTCTCAGAATTGGGATTGAAGTTTCGCTTTTGGCAGCGATTAAGTCATCATCGCTTCCTAAGAAAAAGTTACTTTCTGTCAGTACTGATAAGCAGGTTGCGCCGGCTTGCTCGTATTCGACCGCAATCTGACTTGGTGAATAATCTGCTCGAATAAGACCTTTGCTTGGAGAAGCTTTTTTCAATTCGCTAATGATAGCAATTTGTTGTTTTTGTAATGAATTTTTAATGGCGCCACTAAAAGATTTTATAGTTGGCGAATGTTGTTTTAGAAGATCAATTAACGTTAACTGATCTAGTTTAAGTTTATGTTCTTCAACTTCAACTTTTTTGCGATCGATTATCTTCTGTAATATATCTTCGTACCTGGTCATTTATATTTTCCTAGTTTTCGACTAAATGTGATGAGTTGCTGGAATTTTTCCCAAGCTTTTTTCGAGGCCAACATTTCATCAGCAATAGTCACACCCTCTTTAATGGAGTTTGCTAAACCAGCAACATAAATGGCAGCGCCCGCATTTAAAATAACAATATTTCTCGCAGGTGTAGGCCTATTACTTAGTACGTCTTGTAGAATTATTAAGCTTTGCTCTACTGAGTCGACACGAAGTTGCTCTATCGAAGTGCGAGCTAAATTGAAATCTTCAGGCGAAATAGAATATTGAGTAATAATGCCATCTTTTAATTCGACAACATCTGTGCTATCTGCACAACTTATTTCATCCAAGCCATCTTTCGAGTGAATAACAAGTGCTCGTTTACAATTAGAATGCGATAAAACTTCAGCAGTCAGTAGCAACCACTTGGCATCAAAGACTCCAATCACGACATGATCCGCTCCGGCCGGATTAGTCAGCGGTCCCAGTAAATTAAAAAAAGTGCGTATACCAAGTTCTTTTCTAGGAATGATTGCGTGCTTAGTGGCGCTATGATAAGTGGGGGCAAATAAAAAACCGATACCGATCGCTTCAATGATTGATTTAACTTCTTCTGGAGCAAGTGCTAAATTGACACCGGCTTTTTCTAAAACATCAGCGCTGCCACAACGGCTCGAAACAGATCGATTGCCATGTTTTGCCACTGTAGCGCCTGCTGCAGCAACTACAAAAGCAGCAGTCGTTGAAATATTAAAAGTATTTGAGTGATCGCCGCCTGTGCCTACGATATCAACTAAGGGAGAGGCATGAAGATCAATTTTAGTTGCAAATTCACGCATCACATTGACTGCAACCGCTACTTCAGCTACCGTTGGTTTTTTCATTTCAAGCGCTATCAGGAAACCTGCAATTTGCGAAGGTGTCGCTTGACCGTTCATGATTTCGCGCATCGCTGCATTCATTTCATCCGAAGATAAATCTTCAAAGTTAACGAGTTTATTTAGAGCTTTGAGTAGTGCCATAGATGGTATCTAAAAAATTTTGTAAAAGTAATTTACCATGTTCAGTTAAAATCGATTCCGGATGAAATTGGACGCCTTGAAGTAAATATTCTTTGTGCTTCAACCCCATAATTTCATCTACAGCATTGTCGGATGTCACTGTCCAAGCAGTGATTTCTAAACAATCCGGTAAGCTTTCTTTTTCAACGATCAGTGAGTGATAACGTGTTGCAGTGAAAGGGCTTGGTAAGTTTGCAAAGACGCCTTGCTGTTGATGATGTATTTCCGACAGTTTACCGTGCATAACTTGTCTAGCACGTACTACTTTACCGCCAAAAACTTGGCCAATACTTTGATGCCCAAGGCACACACCTAAAAGCGGAATATCTTTTCCAAATTCTTTAATTACTTGCATCGAGATGCCAGCTTCATTGGGAGTGCACGGCCCTGGAGAGATCACAATACCTGTTGGCTTAAGTTTTTCGATGTCTCGAAGTGTCAGCTCATCATTTCGATAAACAATTACTTTAACGCCTAGTTCACCTAAATATTGCACCAAGTTGAAGGTGAAGGAATCATAATTATCGATCATCAATATCATGGGACGCCTCTGCAAATTTATTTTCCGCAATATCTGCAGCCACAAATAAAGCTTTCGCTTTGTTTACACACTCTTGCCATTCATTTTCAGGAATAGAATCTGCAACTAAACCTGCACCCGCTTGGATGTAAATTGTTTCATCTTTAAAAACAGCAGTTCGAAGAGTAATAGCAAGATCTAATCGGCCATGCCAGCCAATATATCCAATCGCTCCGCCATAGATTCCACGTTTATCTGTTTCTAATTCATCAATGATTTCCATGGCTCTAATCTTCGGAGCACCACTCACAGTTCCCGCAGGAAAAGTTGCGCGCAAGATATCGATGTCACTGACATTTGGTTTTAATTCACCCACCACAGTAGATGAAATATGCATCACATGCGAGTAACGCTCTATCACCATTTGCTTTGCCATGTGGACAGATCCAACTCTACAAATACGACCAATATCATTTCGACCGAGATCAATCAGCATGAGATGTTCAGCGCGCTCTTTAACATCATTGAGTAGTTCTTCCTCAAGAGCCGCGTCTTCTGCTGCAGTCTTTCCTCTACGGCGTGTTCCTGCCAAGGGTCTAACAGTGACTTTGTTTTTTTCTAACTTGACCAAGATTTCTGGAGATGCACCTGCAATGAAGAAATCTTCCATATCAAAATAATACATGTACGGAGAGGGATTTAATAAACGTAATGCTTCATAAAAAATGAGTGGATTGGTTTTGTAGGGGCGACTAAAACGTTGCGATAAAATTAATTGCATCGCATCGCCTGCTAAAAAATATTCTTTTGCTCTAAGTACATTTTGTTCGTAATCTTCTTTAGAAATGTTGGAGTTGAATTCAGTTTTAATTTCATCTGTAATAATTTTATGGTCATCTAACTGTCGAACAACCGATTGATCTCGTTCCTTCATTAATTCTAGGGTTAAATGTTTGATCCTGGCTAAGGCTTCGTAATAAGCATTTTGACTCGCAGGAACATAGACGATGAGATACAGTTTTTTCGCGATATTATCGTAAACAAGTACATCGTCGGAAAGCATTAGGAAAATGTCTGGCACTTTTAGCGTATCGGTAAGTGAATGGTGGGCGAGTTTGGGTTCAATGTAACGAATGGTGTCATAGCCAAAATAGCCGACAAAACCACCCGTAAAAAATTCACAATGTGGTAGTGGTGGTACCTTATAATTCGCAATGATGCGTTCGATCTCTTTTAGAGGATCTTTAGAAATGAATTGCTCTTCAAGGCAGCCATCCTGAATATAGGTTACTTGAAAGTCCGATACAATGATTCTGGTGCGCGCTGACAGTCCAATAATAGAATAACGGCCATACTTTTCTTCACAAACACCGGACTCCAAAAGATAAGTATAGGGTGTATTGGCAAGATGGCGATAAAGATTTTGAGGAGAGGTTTCTCCGGATAATTCTACGATTAAGGGTAACCAGTTATAACCCTGGCTTACCCATTCTTGAAATTGATCTTCAGCAATCATTAATGGGTTACTCGATTTAATTCTGCCCTTAGTGAAGCAATAGTGGCATGATAATTATCAGTATGGAAAATCCCTGTACCTAATACAAATGTATCTGCCCCTTCATTAGCAATTTGCGCGATATTTTCCACCTTGACGCCACCATCGACTTCTAATCGAACCGGATGATTGCATTCCTGAATAATGTGATGTACTTGGCTAATTTTCCTCATTGTTCCAGGAATAAATGTCTGACCACCAAAGCCCGGATTTACCGACATGATTAAAATCATATCCAGTCGTTCTAAAACATATTCTAAATACTCAAGGGGTGTACTTGGATTGAAAGCTAAGCCTGCTTTACACCCTGAGTCTCTGATAAGTTGCAGGCTTCGATCCAGGTGTTCCGTTGCTTCAGGATGAATTGTGATGTATGAAGCACCGGCTTTCGCAAATTCAGTAATCAAAGAATCAACGGGTTTAGTCATGAGATGTACATCGATGGGAGCAGTCACTCCATTTTTACGTAAGGCAGAACACACCATCGGCCCTACCGTCAAGCAAGGTACATAATGATTATCCATAACATCGAAATGGATGTAATCAGCACCTGCATTGATGACATCATCGACTTCCTTCCCGAGATTTGCAAAATCAGCGGACAATATAGAAGCTGCAATTTTAGCATCACGCATTTGTAGTTTTTTCCTGTTAGTCTTTTTAAGGGAAGAAATGCCTGTTTCTCATTATCGATTAAATACCTCTTGCTTTACAAATAGTTTCATAAGCGCCCTTAATTTCTTGGGTTTTTTCTGTCGCAAGTTTAATCATTTCCTCCGGCAGTCCTTTGGAGACAAGTTTATCGGGGTGATTTTGACTCATGAGCTTTCGATAAGCTTTCTTCAAATCAGCATCGTTGATAGAACGAGAAACGCCAAGGATACTATATGACTTCTCGAGCGGATCGATGAATGGCTGTTGAGTCGCTCGCTGATGTTGTTGGCGGTAACCATGGTTTTGCTGATAGTGAAAAAAATGACTGGAATTGATACCAAGACGATAACCGATGTGTTCTAAGATCCGTTGTTTTTTTAATGATAAGACCCCATCTGCAAAAGCTGCTTGCAATTGAATTTCCAAGAACAAGTGCAGCAAATTTGGCTGATGATAACAAGCGGCAGTAAGCTCCGTTAAAATATCATCTAAATTGAAGTCGGCTTTCTTGCCTTGTTGAAAATAATGTATCGCTTGTTGTCGAAGTTGAGGGGTGAGCATCATATTTTGCATGATTCGGGTGGCGGCACGTATTTCATTTTCAGAAACGCGGCCATCTGCTTTGGCAATGTAACCCATGATGGTAAAGGTAGCTCGAAAAAAAATATCTTGGGTGTGGCTATGGGGCCGGTTAGCACTAACAAATGTCCATAAACCTTGGTGACTATCAAGGTATTGGGCGATGAGAATGCCAAAAATAGCCCCAAAGGGGCCACCGATGAGGTACCCAATCAGACCGCCAAGTAATAATTTGCCTAACCTATACATAACTTACAACTTACAAAACGACTAACAACCAAGCATAATACCTTTTAATGATTATAAAGAAGATAGGTAAAATAATGATGCCTGATGATTCATCCAAAGTCTCTAATCCAATTTCGTTACAACAATTAGAAAAGCAGCTACTAGAGAATCAAACTGTAATAGAAAATTGGCTCAGTGATCAGTTTGCGCAAACTAAACCACCCGTATACTGTTCTGTCGATTTACGAAATGCAGGATTTAAACTTGCACCCGTCGATACCAATTTGTTTCCAGCAGGGTTCAATAACCTTCCTCTTGATTTTTTGCCATCATGCGTACGAGCTGCTCAATCAGCGATGGCTGATATTTGTCCCTCGGTAAAAGAAATCATCTTGATTCCAGAGGACCATACAAGAAACATGTATTATTATGAAAATATCGCCGTAATAAAGCAAATTTTTGTCAAAGCTGGCTTCAAGGTAAAGATCGGATCGTTATTATCACAGCTAAAAGAACCTAAAGCTGTAGAGTTACCTTCGGGTGAATCAATCCTCTTAGAGCCACTGGTCAGACAAGATGGTCGCCTTAAAGTTGATGGATTTTCGCCTTGTTTGGTACTGTTAAATAATGACTTATCAAGTGGTATACCGGATATTTTACAAAACTTATCAGAACAAATGGTGATGCCTCCCTTAGAAGCTGGCTGGTCATCACGTTTGAAATCAAATCACTTCGCGCGCTATCAGGAGGTTGTGACAGAGTTTAGTCAGCAAATTAAACTTGATCCTTGGTTGTTAGCTCCTAAATTTCAGTTTGTTGAAAATGTTGATTTCATGAACAAACAAGGAGATGCTGATTTAATCGAAGTTGCAACCAAATTACTGGAAGAGATTAAGCAAAAGTATCAAGAATACGGCATCACCCAAAACCCTTACCTAGTCATCAAAGCAGACTCTGGCACTTATGGCATGGCAGTCATGACACTTCACGACCCCACCGAGCTTGCTGGCATGAATCGAAAAGACCGCTCACGCATGGCCAGTATCAAAGGTGGTCGAGAAGTTCGTCGAGTTATTATCCAAGAAGGGGTGCATACCATCGATACCTTTGGTGAACAACACTCTACTGCAGAGCCTGTCATTTACATGATTGGAAAAGAAGTGGTTGGTGGCTTTTATCGAGTCCACGGAGGTAAGGGTAGCGACGAGAATTTAAACGCCCCCGGGATGAGCTTTGAACCTTTGACTTTTGCGCAAACAGAAGATGATATCCTTAACAATCAAAACCAATTTTATGTCTATAGTGTTGTGAGCCGCTTAGCATTGCTGGCTGCTGCCAGAGAGTTACAAAAAGAGTAAAGATTATGACTGTTAAACTTGCCGTAGTAATGGACCCAATTTCGCAGATTCATTATTACAAAGACACGACCTTAGCGTTATTACTAGAAGCTCAAAGCAGAAAATGGGATTTGTTCTACTTCGAACCAAAAGATCTGTTTATTAAAGAGGGTATCCCATATGGAATGGCAAAACCGTTGCAAGTTTTCGCAGATCCCGTTAGCTGGTTTGCACTAGGAGATATGGCCGAAGTTGAACTTTCAAGCTTTGACATCATTCTCATGCGTAAAGACCCCCCCTTTAACATGGAATATATTTATACCACCTACCTCCTAGAGTTTGCTAAGAACCAAGGTGTAATGGTTGTTAATGATCCTCAAAGTTTAAGAGATGCTAACGAAAAACTATTCGCCCAATGGTTCCCCCTTTGTATGCCGCAAACTTTGGTTTCTTGTAACGCCCACCTTTTGCATAAATTTATTCAAGAGCAACAAGATGTTGTATTAAAACCGTTACATTCCATGGGCGGCGGCTCTATTTTTCGACTCACGGCAAATGACTATAACATCAACGTGGTGATTGAAGTGCTGACTGACAATGGTCGCCAACATATTATGGCTCAGCGGTTTCTACCCGAAATTGTTCACGGCGATAAGCGTATCTTCTTAATCAATGGCGAACCGGTTCCCTTCGCTGTAGCACGCTTACCAAAGGAAGGCGAGATACGAGGCAACTTAGCAGCAGGCGGCACCGCCAAAGGAGTCGAACTGTCCGAACGCGATTATTGGCTTTGCGAGCAAATCGGAGCCACGTTAAAGGAAAAGAATTTACTGTTTGTTGGGTTAGACGTCATTGGAGATTTCATTACTGAAATTAATGTGACGAGTCCTACTTGTGTCAGGGAGTTGGAGTCGTTTTATCCGATTAGTGTGTCCGCTCAGTTTTTGGATGTTCTTGAGTCTAAAATTTAATCACTGTCATTTCCGCAGTTGCCTTCATTCCCGCGCTTGCTGTCA